>CAKTXP010000009.1 GCA_934631055.1 uncultured Clostridia bacterium
TTTACTGCGCGAACTGGCTCTGATAGAGCGTAGCGTAGAAGCCGCCCTGTTTGAGCAGAGACTCGTGGGTTCCCTGTTCGATGACGTGCCCGTCTTTCATAACCAGGATGACGTCGGCGCTCTGAATGGTGGAAAGGCGATGGGCGACGATGAAGCTCGTGCGGCCTTCCATCATCTTGGCGAACGCCTCCTGAATCTTCAGCTCGGTGCGCGTGTCGATGGAAGAAGTCGCTTCGTCGAGGATCAGCATCGGCGGCAGGCAGAGCATGACGCGCGCGATGCACAGCAGCTGCTTCTGTCCCTGAGAAAGCTGACCGCCGGACTCGCTGATGACCGTGTTGTAACCTTCCGGAAGGCGCTTGATGAAGCTGTGCGCGTGGCTGGCTTTGGCGGCGGCGATGATCTCCTCGTCGTTCGCATCCGGCTTGCCCATGGCGATATTTTCGCGGATCGTGCCGGCAGAGAGCCAGGTGTCCTGCAAGACCATGCCGATGTTCTGACGCAGGTTTTTGCGCGTCAGGCGGCGCGTTTCGTGTCCGTCGATGCTGATCGTACCGGAATCCACGTCGTAGAAGCGCATCAGCAGGTTAATCATCGTCGTCTTGCCGCAGCCGGTCGGACCAACGATGGCGACGCGCTGACCGGGCTTGACGTGCAGGGTGAAGTTCTCGATCAGCTTGCGGTCCGGCGTGTAAGAGAAGAATACATCCTTGATATCGACTTCGCCGCGCGGCTTGTCGAGCGTTTCAGCGTCGTCGGGGTCGGGCGTCTGAACGGGCTGGTCGATCAGCTCAAAGATGCGTCCCGCGCAGGCAAGCGCGTTTTGCAGCTCGGTGACGACGCCAGAGATTTCATTAAACGGCTTGGTGTACTGGTTGGCGTAGGAGAGAAAGCTGGACAGACCGCCGATGGTCAGATGACCGCTGACCGCGGCGAGCGCGCCCGACAGACCAACGCCTGCGTACACCAGCGAGTTGACGAAGCGCGTGCAGGGGTTGGTCAGGGAGGAGAAGAACGTCGCTTTCAGCGAGCAATCGCGCAGGCGTTCGTTGACCTCGTCGAACGCGGCGAGGGTCTCCTCTTCATGACCGAAAGCCTGAACGAGCTTCTGCTCGCCGATGGCTTCGTCGATGAGCGCGGTCTGTTCGCCGCGCGTGGTCGATTGCAGGCGGAACATGGCGTAGGTGCGCTTGGCAATGAAGTTTGCGACAAGCAGGGAGACCGGCGTGATGAGGACGACGACCAGCGTAATCGGCACGTTGAGCGTGAGCATAAAGCCGAGCGTTCCAAGGATGGTCATCACACCGGAGAAGAGCTGGGTAAAGCCCATCAGCAGACCGTCGGCAAAGGTATCGACATCGGCGATCATGCGGCTGACGGTGTCGCCGGTCGGATGCGCGTCGAGATAGGAGAGGGGGAGGTTCTGAATATGCGCGAACGCGTCGCGGCGGATGTCGCGGACGGTATCGTAAGTGATGCGGTTATGCAGCACGTTCATGACCCACTGGGCTGCCGCCGTGATGACGATGCAGACGCCGATGGTCATCAGGATCGGGGTGAGCGCGTCGAAATTGACCTGCCCAGGACCGACGATGCAGTCCACCGCGCGGCCGACGAGGATCGGCACATACAGCGTCAGCGCGACGCTGACGAGGCACAGCACGAGGGAAAGCACAAGCAGCGGCATATGCGGCTTGATATAGAGCAGAACGCGGCGCAGGACGGCGCCCTGCGAGGCGATGGAAGGCTTTTTCTTATCCTTAGCCATTTTGCTTGCCCTCCTCCTTTTTGAACTGGGAAGCGTAAATCTCCTGATAGACCGGACAACTGGCGAGCAATTCGTCATGTTTACCCATGCCGACGACATGACCGTCGTCCAGCACGATGATCTGATCCGCAAAGCGGACGGACGCCGCGCGCTGGGAGACGATGAAGGTCGTCGGCGGGTTATCCATCTGGCGGATGGCGCGGCGGAGATTCGCGTCCGTCGCGTAATCCAGCGCGGAAGCGCTGTCGTCAAGGATCAGAATCTCAGGCTTGCGGACGAGCGCGCGGGCAATGGTCAGGCGCTGGCGCTGACCGCCGGAGAAGTTGCGTCCGCCCTGTTCGACGGGTTCATCCAGTCCCTTGGATTTGGCGTTGACGACGTCGAGCGCCTGCGCGGTCTGGAGCGCGGCGCGGAGATCGGCTTCCGTCGCGTCGGGATTGCCCCAAAGCAGGTTGCTGCGAATGGTTCCCTTGAAGAGCATCGCCTTCTGCGGAACGACGCCGATGCGGGTGCGCAGCTCTTCCTTGCGCATATCGCGGACGTCCATGCCGTCGATGAGGATTTTGCCGCTGGTCACATCGTAAAAGCGGGGGATGAGGCTGACAAGTGTGCTTTTGCCGCTGCCCGTGCCGCCGATGACGCCGATGGTCGAGCCCGGCACGGCGGCAAAATTCACGCCGGTCAGGGATTCTGCGCCTGCGTTCGCATAGCTCATGGACACGTTGTCGAACACGACGCTGCCGTGCGGGGCATCTGCCGCGGGAACATGCTCGCCGTCCTTCTGCGTCGATTTGATGGAAAGGACGCTTGCCACGCGGTCGCCGCATGCGGCCGCCTTGGTCAGCGTGATAATGAGGTTCGCCATTTTGATGAGTTCGACGAGGATCTGGCTCATGTAGTTGTACAGCGCGACGACCTGTCCTTGAGAGAGATCGCCCATCTGCACGCGCATGGCGCCGGTCTGGATCAGCAGGATGACCGCGGCGTTGATGACAACGTAAGTCACCGGATTCATCATCGCGGAGATGCGCCCGACGGCGAGCTGCATGCGGGTGAGCAGCTGGTTTTTGCGCTCAAATTTCGCGTTTTCCGCATCTTCCTTGCAGAAAGCGCGGACGACGCGCACGCCCGTCAGGTTCTCGCGGGTCGTCGCGGTAACGCTGTCCAGCTGCCCCTGCACGCGGCGGTACATCGGGATCGTGATGAGCATGATGGAAAAGACGATGATGCACAGCGCGACGATGACGCCCGCAAAGATGAGCGCGCACTTCGTGTCGATCGTGAACGCCATGACCATTGCGCCAAAGACGACGAACGGCGAGCGCAGAAGCAGGCGCAGCGTCATATTGACGCCGGTCTGCACCTGGTTGATATCGCTGTTCATGCGGGTGATGAGCGTAGACGTACCGACCTTATCCAGCTCGGTATAGCTCAGCGTCTGGATATGCGCCATGAGGACGTGACGCAGCTTGGCGGAGAAGCCGATTGCCGCCTTCGCCGCAAAATACTGCGCGGTAACGGAGCTGAGCAGACCGATGCCGCCCAGCGCGACCAGCCACAGGCACATGCGGACGATGTAGCCCGTGTCGCCGCCGGGAATGCCCTTGTCGATGATCGCCGCCATGATGAGCGGAACGATCAGCTCAAAGGATGCTTCCAGCAGCTTGAACAGCGGCGCAAGGACACACTCGCGCCGGAAGTCCTTGATGTAAATCAGCAGCTTTTTCAAAAATATCCACCTTTTCTGTAAGAATAATAAGAGGGTATGATAAACAAAACACCCTTATTATAAGCCTGTTACAGCGTATTGGCAAGATGAGGACAAAAAAGAAAGGCAAAAGCGGGTGTAATCCTGCAAGAAAATCGAAAGTAAAAAAGCGGGTCAAAAATTCATCTGATGAATGATAAAAAAGAAACAAATCACAACTTTGATTTTTATGCAGGTTTTTTGTGCGACGCAGAGAATTATATAGCGGGATAGAGAGTAAGGAGGAAGAAAAATGGCTTACGAATATGATGTCCCTTTTCATGTAGACCTTTCCGACCGCGTTGCGCTCGTGACCGGCGGTAACGGCGGTATCGGTGGAATGTTCAGCCGCGCGCTCGCGGCGTGCGGCGCGACGGTCATCATCCTGGCGCGTAATCAGGAACGCTGCCAGCAGCTCGCTGACGAGATCAACGCGGGCGGCGGCAAGGCGGACGCCATGTCCGGCGACGTGACCGACGAGGCGGCGATGCTCCGCGTCAAGGAAGAAATCGAAAAGAAGTACGGCAGACTCAATATCCTCATCAATGCTGCGGGCGGCGCGGTCAAGAGCGCCATGGTTCCGCAGGATCAGATGGCGGATCCGGGAGAGAGGACGTTCTTCGACGTGCCTTCCGCCGATATCCAGAAGGAATTTGACCTCAATATGCGCGGAACGTGGCTTCCCAGCAAGGTCATGACCCCGCTGATGATCGGGCAGGCAGGCGCGTGCGTGCTGAATGTGTCCTCAATGAGCGCGTTCATCCCGCTGACGCGCATTCCTGGCTATTCCGGCGCGAAAGCGGGCGTTTCCAGCTTCACCCAGTGGCTGGCGACCTATCTGGCGCGCTCCGGTATCCGTGTCAACGCGATTGCGCCCGGCTTCTTCATGACCGAGCAGAACCATGCGCTTCAATTCAATCCGGACGGCACGCCGACCCCGCGCTGCGAGCATATCGTCAATGGTACGCCGATGAAGCGCTACGGCGAGCTGAAAGAGCTGATCGGCGCGATGCTCTTCCTCGTGGATGAGCGCGCGGCGAGCTTCGTGACCGGTGTCGTCCTGCCGGTGGACGGCGGGTTCAGCGCGTATTCGGGTGTGTAAAAGAAGATTTCTTTTTGTACTATCAAAATGTAATCTTTATAAATGGAGATGCTCCCTCTATAATTGGCGGATTTTTACCGCTTTTCATAGAGGGAGCATATTGTTATCAGTTTTAATGGGTTCTCTTTCAGCTATCGCGAAGCGATGGCGTAGTGGATAGGCGAAGGAACGAAACGAACGCCCGCTGTGGGGGATTCAGTGCGTGGAGTTCCAGTTCCCTTGCGGGATTTGGGGCAAAGCCCCAACGTCCCCCTACCTCAAGTACTTCTTTTTCACTGGCGGAATTTTCGGCGCTTTGATGCGCTTTCTGCGGTGGCTGCGGATGAAGCGGATGAGCCAGATGAGGATGAGCAGGACGATCCCCGGCGGGACCAGCAGATCCCAGGAGAAGCGGGGGAAGGGGTTCTCGTCCTCGGCGGTATAGGCTTCGATCTGTTCCAGCGTCAGCGGCGCGTTTTCGCGGGCGGCGATGGAGCGCGTAGCAACCAGCTCATATTCCGCTGTGCCGTTGTTTTCCGAATAGAAGGTCAGAATGCCCATCACATCGCCGACATTGATCGGCGCGCGGAACTCACGCGTCCACTGAATCGAGGAGACTTGACCGAAATTCTCGCGGAGCAGGTCGATGGTCTCCTTTCTGCCGACGATGGTCATGTCCTTCGTTTCGTCCACGGCGCGGATGCCGAGCGTCAGTTCGCCGTGCAGGGCGTCGTCAGTCGCAAAGCCCGTGATGTCGATGACGCGCGGGTCTTCGGCGTAAAGGGATTCCGGACTGATGGATTCGATCTGCGTGTAGCCGTATTCAAACAGGCGCTTTGTATCCTCATAGCGGCGCGTATCGCCGTCATAGAGGACGACAGAGATCAGGTTGATGCCGTTTTTTGTCGCCGAACCGATGAAACAATAACCCGCCGCAAGCGTGTAGCCGGTCTTGACGCCGGTCGCATAGCGATAATAGGAGGTTTCGTTTTCCGGATTGAGGATGGCGGTGTTGCCGACGATGGTTCGGCGGGGATGGGCGGCGCGCCCGTCCGCGGTCTGCGTCGCCGGCAGCTCGTAGGAAGTCTGCGAAACGATGCTGGCGAATTGCTCATTCTGCATCGCGGCGCGGGCGATGATCGCCATATCGCGCGCGGTGGTGTAATGGTTTTCGTCATGCACGCCGGACGGATTGGCGAAATGCGTATTCTGCGAGCAGCCGAGCATCTGCGCCGTTTGATTCATCAGGTCGGCGAAATTCTCAATGCTTCCGGAAAGATACTCTGCGATAGCGTTGGCGGCTTCGTTGCCCGAACGAATGAGCATGACGGAGATCAGATCCAGCATGGGAACCTGTTCGCCCGCGGAGAGGGGAATGGTCTGATAGGTCGGCGGGACGAGGTCGATCGCGTTCTGCGAAACGGTGACGATATCGTTGGCGAGGTCAGCCATTTGCAGGGCGATATAGCCGGTCAAAATCTTGGTCGTTGAAGCGGGATACATGATCTCGTCGGCGTTCTTCTCAAAAAGCACCTCGCCGGTATCCGCTTCAATGAGGATCGCGCTGTGGGCGTAGATCATGTCCTCGTCAAGGATTTCCGGATGGTTTTTATCCCATGCGATGGCGTCCGGCGGGAGCGTCGGGGCGACAAAGCGCTGGGCTTCCGTGTCCTCTGCCAGCGCGAGCGAACAGGAAGATATCAGGAGCGCCGCACACAGGAGCAGCGCGAGAAGGCGTTGGGGCAAAGTGTTCCCTCCGTAAATCAAGGATTGGAGAAGCCCTCTCAGTCCTTACTGCGTTCGGACAGCTCTCCCAAAGGGAGAGCTGAGAAAGACGGCGTAATAAAAAAGGAAGCCGCTCTTGCCTCTCCCTTTGGGAGAGGTGGATGCCGCAGGCAGACGGAGAGGGTCAAACATACACTTTTATCATACCACTTTTTGACGGAAATGTACAGCGGCAATCCCGTGTTTTCATGGACGCGGCGGTGCAAAATGTTGCGAAGATATGTCACTTCTGTTTCAAAAAGAGCGAATTGTTACAAAAAAGTCTGAAAAATATGTCGGACGACTTGATTTTTGTTGCCGATGTGCGGTAAAATAAAGCCATAATAAGGCGTTTTTTCACGCTGCACGCATATGAGGAGTGGTGGAGAGCATGGCAAAGAGAATCCTGCTTGTTGACGACGAACCCTTGATCCTCAAGGGTCTTAAATATAGCCTTGAACAGGATGGATACGAAACCGATTCCGCGATGGACGGCGAAGAGGCGCTCGCCAAATTTGCCGACGGAGAATATGATTTAATCCTGCTGGACGTGATGCTTCCCGGCGTGGACGGCATCGAGGTCTGCCAGCGCATCCGCGAACACAGCAATGTGCCGATCATCATGCTGACCGCTAAGGGCGAGGATATGGACAAGATCCTCGGTCTGGAATACGGCGCGGACGACTATATGACCAAGCCCTTCAATATCCTGGAGGTCAAGGCGCGCATCAAGTCCATCTTCCGCCGCAGTCAGCCGCATCAGGAAGCCCACGAGGAAAAGCGCGTGATCCGCGTACACGATCTGGAGGTCAACTGCCAGAATCGAACCGTGACCCTCGGCGGTCAGCCTGTCCGCCTGACGGCAAAGGAATTCGACCTGCTTCAGCTCCTCATCAACCACCGCGGCAAGGTATACAGCCGCGAAGCCCTGCTTGAAACGGTCTGGAAATATGATTATATGGGCGATATGCGCACCGTGGACGTCCATATCCGACGCCTGCGCGAGAAGATCGAGCGGGACAGCGCCGGGCCGGAATTCATCATGACCAAGTGGGGAGTGGGTTACTATTTCACCGACAAGGATTAACCCGTTTCACTCCGTCCGCACGAAGATACTCGTCGCGTTCCTGCTGGTCATCGGCGCGTCGTTTTATCTGGTTGCGTCCTCGACGATCCGGCTGGTCGGCGGCGCGCTGTTTGACGATACCATTCGTGCGCATATGAGCGAGGTTCGCGCGCTTTCCGCGACGCTTGGGGAACGCGTGGAGAGCGACAGCGCCGACGCATTCTACCAGCGTCTTTTACAGGCGGCAAGCCAGAACGGCGGTCGCCTTTTGGTCGTTGACACGGACGGAAAAGTGACGTATGACACATTCGGCGAGCGCTGCGGCACGCTGCTCTCCCTCGCGGAAGTGCATACCGTCCTGCGCGGCGAGACGGATGGAGATTACGGCTTTCATCTGCAATCCGGCGCAGGCAAGACGCAGGCGCCTTCCATTCTGGACGGTATCACGCGGCGGGACATCAGCCGCGTATGGGTCGGCTGTTTTACCGCGCCGCTGGAGGCGCAGGGGCGGCGCATCGGCGTGCTGATCCTGCTTTCCGGCGTACAGGAGACGGTCGATTCGCTGATCTCCGTGCGCGACAGGATGGTCGGCATCTTCCTGCTGGCGCTGGCTGTCGTGCTGGTGCTGGCGGGGCTCATCTCCCGCATCGTGACCAAGCCGGTCAAGGAGCTTTCCGACGGCATCGAGCGCATGAGCAAGGGCGATTATGAGCATCGCGTTCATGTGCAGGGCAAGGGGGAGATGGCTCAGCTTGCCGCCGCGTTCAACCAGATGAGCGAGCAGGTGCATAACCTCGACGAAGCGCGCAACCAGTTTGTCTCCAACGCGTCCCATGAGCTAAAGACGCCGCTGGCGACCATCAAGATCCTCGTCGAATCCATGATGTATCAGGACGATATGGACCCGCAGCTGCGCGCGGAGTTCCTTTCGGATATCGACAAGGAGATCGACCGGCTGTCCTCGGTCGTCGGCGATCTGCTGACGCTGGTGCATATCGACAGCCACAAGCTGCGTCTGCGTCGGGAGATGATGGTGCTTTCCGACACGGTGCAGGAGACGGTCTCCCGCCTGACGCCGCTGGCGAAAAAGCGCAGGCAGACGATCGAAACGCACATCGAGGACGACTGCGAGATGTTCGCCGATCCGGGCAAGCTGGCGCAGGTCTGCTATAACATCATCGAAAACGCTATCAAGTATACGCCGGACGGCGGGACGATCACGGTCTCCCTGCACAAAAGCGGGCGCGATGCCGTGCTGGATATCTCCGACACCGGCGTGGGCATTCCGGCGGAAGACCTGCCGCACGTCTTTGACCGATTCTATCGGGTGGACAAGGCGCGCTCGCGGGAGACCGGCGGAACCGGACTTGGGCTTTCCATCGTCAAGCAGATCGTCCGGCTGCATGCCGGTTCGGTCACGGTCGCTTCCGAGCCGGGCAGGGGAACGACCTTTACCGTGCAGCTTCCGGTGAAATAAAAGGAGGACGCTCCGTTTTGAAAAAAGCGATCATCTGCGCGGCGGCGGCGCTCGCGCTGGTCTTTTGCGCGCAGCCGCTTTCCGACGCGTATCAGGCGCTGATAAACAGAAAAGAAGAACAGCCGACCGCCCCTGCGGCGGCGTCAAGCCCGACGTTTGAAGAGCAGCTGGGCGTCAAGCAGGAGAGCAGCATGATGGATGTCACGCTGTATTTCCGATTCGGGGAGACGAATCTGCTGGGCGCCTGTTCGGCGCAGCTGGATATGCGACGGGAGGAAACCGTCGCGTCGAGCATCGTTCAGGCGCTTCTGGATGGACCGGACGCCGCGCACGACCGGCTGACCGGACTTTTTCCGCAGGGGACGACGCTCATCGGCGTCGCCAGCGAGGGCGCAACGGCTTTCGTTACGCTCAGCGAAGCGTTTCTCGGCATTCCGGACGGCGCGCCCTCCGATTGGGAGGACAGCACTGCATGGCAGAAGGAAGCGACGCTCCGCAGGCGGATGGCGTTTGAATCCATTGTGCTTGCGCTCACGGAAAACGGACGGTATCAGCGCGTGCAGCTCTATATCGCCGGAAGCGACGACGACATTCCGCAGCGCATCCCGCTGTACTGGCTGGATCAGTCGGCGACGGATACGAACGTGATGCTTGCCCCTTGCGCAAGAAATGAAAACGCGATGCTGACGCCGCAAAAGACGCTGGAACAGATCCTTGACGACTGGCAGGCGCAGGACTGGAACGCGCTCTATGCGTTCCTGCTTCGGGAAGAAGAGACGCCGACGCTCAATCAGTTTGAAGCGGATATGCGGCAGACAGATGTCGCGCTGCTCTCCTATGAATTGACGAGCGGCACGGTTGGCTTGAGCGGCGAGACCGCGACCGTCGTGCTGGATGCGCAGATCGACGCGAAGGATGGCGGCGAAGCGCAGATTACCCGCGAATCCGTCCTGCTCGTGCGTCAGGACGATAATTGGTGCATCAAGAGAAGCGCGCTCGAATCGCTGATGGTGAGGGATTAGCCCTCTCCCAAAGGGAGAGGCAGGAAAAATATCGTCTTGGTTCTCCCTTTGGGAGAGCTGTCAGCGAAGCTGACTGAGAGGGCTGTTGATGAAAAAAAATGGATTTCTTGCCGCGGCGCTGCTGCTGAGTCTGCCGCTCTTGAGCGGATGCGACAGCATGGTCAGCGAGCGGGCGATGGAGGATATTTCCGCGCTGACCATCGAAGCGGGCGCGCAGGTTCCTGAGCAGGATGCGTTTGCCGACGAGACCCGCCGCGTGACGCTCTATACGCTTTCGGATGACCGGGAAACGCTCGTCCCCGTCGTTCGGGAGATCGCCTGTACAGGCGGGGAAAGCGTGGCGCAGGCGGCGCTTGACGCGCTGATGGATGAGCTTGACCTTGAGGAAGTGGCGGCAGGCAGAGCGGCGGCGCTCACGCTGTCCTCAGGCATTGCGACGGTCAATCTTCCGGCGCGGTATCGCGCGCTGGAACCGCAGGCGCTCTTTGCCGTTCGGCAGGCGGTCGCCAATACGCTGGGCGGCTTATCCGGCATATCGTACTGCAATGTGCTTGTCGGCGGGCGGGAAGAGGGGCTTGACCTCGGCGCGACGACGCCGGTCGGCACGCTGACCCGCGCCGCGGATCTGGATATGCGCGCACTGTATAACCGGCTGGACGACCAGCGCATGGCGGGAACGGGTTATACGCGGCTGACGACGCTGTATGTGCCGACGGCGGACGGAAAATGGCTCCTGCCCACTGTGCGGACGGTCGCTTATCCCGAAGGGGCGATGCCGATCGACTGCCTGTATGCCGCGCTGGAACAGCTGGGCAGCATGGCGCCCGATTCGGCGGCCGCGCAGGATATGCCCGCCCCGATGGATTATATAGAAGAAATGCCCGATATCTTACAGGAAAGCGGCGAAACGGTCATCGAGATCCGCTTTAACGGCGACCTGCCGCAGGCGCTGGCGGACAGCGGATTGACGATGGGCATCTACGCGGGCATGCTGACCGATACGCTGATGGGCATCGTTCCGGGCGTGGACGGGATACGAATGCTCGTCGAGGGGAAAGAGATAGCCGGCTTTGCGGCGGAGGATATGCCGAGCGGACAGGCGATGCAGCTTGCGGGCAGTCTGGCGGTATACGCGGATTTTGATTCGATGATCGGCGCACTCGTGACGCTCTACCGCGGGAACGGCGAGGGCAGTCTGATCCGCTCGACCGCGGTGCTGGCGAGCGGAGAAGCCGAAAACCCGCGCGCCATACTGGAAGCATGGATGGAGCAAAACGGCTATGCGAAAAGCGATGTCCTTGCTATCAGCACGGAAGAGAAGAACGTGGTCGTTCATCTTTCCGCGCCGCTGGGCAAAGCGCTTGAAGGCATGGACGAAACGCAGGCGCGGACGGCGGTCTACGCGATGGTCAATACGCTGACGCAGGGACGGACCCAGCAGGGCGTCATCTTCTTCTTTGACGGCAGGCAGCTGGGCGAGCTGGCGGGCGGACTGAGCATGCGCGGCAGGCTGGTGCGCAATCCGGGAATGGTGGTGGAAAGCGATGGATCAATGGGCGTTCTTTGATGAATTCAAGGCGGGTACGGTGCGGAACGTCTACCTGTTTTACGGGCCGGAGGGATATATCCGCAAAAGCGCGCTGGCGACGATGCAGAAGAAGCTGCTCATGCCGGGGCTGGAAAGCATGAATTGTACGTTCATGCAGTCCCCGACGGCGCAGCAGATCATCGAGAATTGCGAAACCCTGCCGATGATGGGGGATTGGCGTCTGGTTGTCGTGCAGGGTTTGGCGCTGCTGGAGAGCGGCAAGGCGAAGGACGAGGCGCAGGAAAGCGCCGCGCTGTGCGATTATCTGCCCCGCGTGCCGCCGACGACCTGTCTGGTCTTTGAATGCGAAGCGCCGGATAAGCGCAAGAAGCTCTGTCAGGCGCTGATGAAGCTGACGGGCGCAGTTTCCTTTGATACGCTCAGCGATGCGCGTCTGGCGCAGTGGATGAACCAGACCCTCAAGCCGCTGGGCAAGAAGATGGATGCGCAGGCATGCGCTCAGCTCGCTTTTACCAGCGGACGCGACCTGACGATGCTCCATGGCGAATTGCAGAAGCTCGCGGCATATGTCGGAGAGCGGGCGGTCATCACGCAGGAGGATATCGAGCGGGTTGCGACGCATACCGCGGAATGCACGGTTTTTGCCATGGTGGACGCGCTGGTCGATGGACAGGCGCAGCAGGCGTTTTCGCTGCTCTCCGTGCTGCTGGAAAGCGGGGAAGAGCGGCTGGGTGTGCTGGCGCTCATCACAAGGCAGTACAGGCAGATGATGTATGCCAAGGATATGATGGACAGCCGCATGCCGCAGCCGCAGATGATGAAGGCGCTGGGCGTTCCGTCCTTCGCGCTGAATAAGCTCATGCGGCGCGCAGGGCGGCGCACGATGGCGCAATTGCGCGAACAGCTCGACCTCTGCGTAAAGACCGATTACGATATCAAGCGCGGCGCTGTCCGGGAGGAAGCCGGGCTGGATCGGCTCATGCTGGCGCTGACGAATTGACCCCTGCCACTGTTCACGCGCTGGGCTGTCGGGCTTAAACCGAACATTTCAAGAAGTAATTAACCATGAATTTTCAGGATATGGGGCTTTGCCCCATCGCCCCACCAAAGGGCTTTCCGAACGTTTACGGCGCCCGTTTGGCGCATCGCCCTTTGGAAACCTTCGGGCGCACATCCTTAGATTTTATTAGGTTTATTAGCTTTGATAGTCCCTATACACGAATTGTGATATCCTTCAGCTATCGCGAAGCGATAGCGTAGTGGGAAATCCAAGAACCTCAGGTTCTTGGTGGGGTGCGGGGCAAAGCCCCGCTCGTTCACCTCTCACGTTAAAATCCCTCTCCGCATAGGTTGGTGCGGGAGGGATTTTTTATGAAACAGCAGAAGGATATCGTATTTCACGCCGCTCTGCGTCCGTTGGAAGCCGCTGCCCTGCCCGCAAAGCCGCCGCGTATCCGCGGAGCTTTGAAGCAGGCGAAGGAACCCTGGCGGCGCGTGGAGCGCGGCATTTATCGGCAGAAGATCTGGGTCAGGTAAACATAGCCGTTCGCGTCCAGCGCAACGCCGATGCCGAATTTCGTAAAGCCCGTGCTGAGGATGTTGCGCCGATGCCCCGGCGAGGAGATCAGCGCCGCCTGCGCCTTTTCGATGGTCGCGTGGTGGGCAATGTTTTCTCCCGCGGCGGCGTATGAATAGCCCATTTTCGTGAGCATACTGCGCACATCGCCATAGGTTGGGGAGGTGTGCGCAAAATAATGGTTGTCGCGCATGTCCTCGGATTTGAGCCGCGCGATGCGGCAGAGCGCGCTGTCCAGCGCCAAAGGGGCAAGAGAATAAGCTGACCGGTCCGAATTTACAAGATTTCCTGCACTCTGCTCTTGCGCAGACACAGAAGCTGTTGTATAATGTGCCTCGAATGAAGACGCCGCCATTGCCCGGGGCGCCAAAGAACCGGCGAGAAGGGCAAGTGCCGCAAAAACGGTTACGATTTTTTTGAAGGGTGTTTTCGGATGGATTGTCATGAGTGTGTCCTCCTTATGATATCGGGCGCGCCGTGGACAGTGTATCGCATGAGAGAGCCTTTGCGCAATCAATTTGGCAGGCGGCTGCCATGGAAATAATATACGTTATCAGGAGGTTGAGCCTATGGGCTTCATCAAATGTCCGCGCTGTGAACTGAATTATATCCGCGAGGAGGAGCAGTACTGCCCCGTCTGTAAGCGTGAAATGAAGGGCGAATCGCACGACGATCCGTTCGAGCTTTGCTCTATCTGCAACGAGAATCCGGTCATGCCGGGCAAGGATGTCTGCTATACCTGCTATAAGGAAATGACCCAGCAGCAGGGTCTGCGCGACGATACCATGGACGATACCGAGCCGAGCGAGGTCAGCCTGGGCATGGAGGACGTTTCTGAAATGGAAGAGATCGCGCTGGATGGTCTGGGCGACGATATGCCGGAAGAGATCGGCGAGCAGATCTCTCTGGAAGAGGAAAAGAGTAAGGAAGCGGAAGACGACGAGGACGAAGAGGACGAGAATTCCTGAGCGTCCCCAGCGAGGTAAACGGTGAGCATATTTGCAATCGGCGATCTGCATCTGCCGGGCGGCGACAAAAAACCGATGGACGTTTTCGGCGCGCATTGGGAACACCACTTTGAGCGGATCTGCGCGGACTGGCAAAGCCGCGTCCAAGAAGAGGATATCGTCCTCATTCCGGGGGATATCTCCTGGGCGATGCAGCTGGGCGACGCGCTGAATGATCTGCGTGAGATCGCAAAGATGCCGGGGCATATCCTCCTTCTGAGGGGAAACCACGATTTCTGGTGGTCGTCGGTCAGCCAGCTCCGCGCCTGCCTGCCCGCCAAGATGCACGCCGTTCAAAACGACGCGTATGACGCGGGCGAATGCGTTTTTTGCGGCACGCGCGGCTGGACGATTCCGCTGACCGCCAACGCGACCGCGCAGGATGAAAAGCTCTATCGCCGCGAGGCGCTCCGGCTGGAGATGTCCCTCAAGGAAGCGAAACGCATCGCCGGAGACAGACCGATCTTCGCGATGATGCACTATCCGCCGCTCCTGCCGGAAACCATGCGGCAGGGGACGGAGTTCACGCGGCTGCTTACGGAGTACGGCGTGACCCGCTGTGTCTACGGGCATCTGCATGGGCAGAGCGTCCAGCGGGGGTTCAGCGGCGAATACCGCGGCGTCCAGTATGATCTGGTCTCCTGCGACGCGCTGGGCTTCGTTTTGAAGGACGTTTCGATCTGAACATGGGAAACAGACTCCCTTTCCGGAATACGGAAGGGGAGTTTTTGTATGCCCTCTCAGTCCCTTCGGGACAGCTTCCCAGAGGGGGAGCCAAGGCGCTTTTGCGGATGTCGAAGTGAAGAATACCTTTTCGGAAGGGCAGACGGATGAGATTTTATCCGCCGAGTAAAATCCAACACAGTCGCTATAACTTTCCATTCCTTTGGAATCTTGTTCGTTTCTGTTCACATTTTTGCCATGAAATGCCTTTAGAATGAGCCCATACCAAGCAAGAGCAATTGGAGGATGAGGTTTCATGAGCGAAAAAGACGAACAGGTTCAGCAAGCTGTTTCGCAGACTCCGGAAAAGAAAAAGCGCCCCGGGAAGAAGAAGCGCGGCAGATTTGGAAGAGCGGTGCGCAAGACGATTAGGATCATCGTCGTTGTGGCAGTCGTCTGCGGCGCGGGCTTATTCGGCTTGAAAGCCTATATCAACAAGCAGGCGGAGAGCAGCGACAGCACCAGCTATTCCCGCGCGGTTGTGACCCGCGGCGCGCTGGAGGAAACGGTCTACGGCTCCGGCACGACGTCCGCGCGCAACCAGACGAACGTGCTGGCGGAGGCGGAAGGCACGCTGACCGACCTGCGCGTCAGCGTGGGCGACGAGGTCAAGGCGGGCGATATCCTCGCCGTGCTGACCAACGCGGATCTTGACGATACCATCACCGACGCGGAATTCAGCCTTTGGGAACTGGACGATACCATTCTGGATACGTCCGCCGGTTCCAAGGTGACGACCATCGAAGCGCCGGCGGCTGGCCGCGTGATGGCGATCTACGCCGAGGCAGGCGACGATGCGCTGGCGGTATTCCGCAGAGAAGGCGCGCTGGCAATCATCTCCACCGACGGCAGGATGAAGGTCGAGCTGGACGATGTGGATACCGCGTCCGGCGTGTCGCTGGGCGAAAAGCTCATCGTGACCGGCGAGACCTTCATCGCGGAAGGCACGGTTATCGATCTGACCCGTCAGGGAACCTGCCTGACGCTGACCATTCAGGACGACAGCCTGCCGATGGGCGAAACGGTGACCGTTACGCGGCAGAACGGCACGGTGCTTGGCACGAGTACGCTGGAGGTCAACAAACCGATGGCGGTCTCTTCCTACGGCGGAACGATCGAAAGCGTGCGGGTCAAGGTCGGCGATACGGTCAAGCGCGCGGATACGCTCTTTAAACTGAAGGATTCCCCGCTGACGCTCAAGATCGAGAACCTGCGGCTTCAGCGCGAAGCGGCGGCGAAGTCGCTGGAAGAAGCCAAGGCACAGAGAGAGAATCTAATCGTCGTCGCGCCGTGCGACGGAACCATCGCGTCGCTGAACGTCAGCGAGGGCGACGAGATCAACAGCGGCGCGCTGCTCTGCTCCATTCTGGAAGGCGAGGACATGAACCTGACCATCGCCGTTGACGAGCTGGACGTCGTGGAGGTCGAAGTGGGGCAGAAGGTGAAGATCACCGTCGATGCGCTCTCCGACGCGGAGATGGACGGCGAGGTCTACAAGATCGCGCCGGTTGGCAGCAATTCCGGCGGCGTGACGACGTATGACGTCGAGCTGACGTTCGACGCGGCGGGAACCGGCGTGCGTTCGGGCATGAACGCGACGGGCGAGATCACGGTTGCGTCTACGGACAGCACGCTCTATGTGCCGGTCGAAGCGCTGATGACCATCGGCAACGACACCTATCTGATGGTGGAAGATTCGACCGGCACGACGGGCGCGGCGCAGAGCGCTCCGGATCTGAGCGGCATGCCGGACATGAGCAATATGCCGCAGGGCGGAAACATGCCCGATATGAGCGGCATGCCGCAGAATGGAAATATGCCTGATTTCAGCGGCTCCTTCGGCGGACAGAGCGGCGATACGTCCTCTTCCGGCGGACAGGCGGCGGATGATGCGAGCGCCGATGCCGCTGATGCCGATACCAATGCCGACGCGCAGAACCGCGGCAGCCGCGGCGGGCGCATGCAGACGGCTGAGACGACAGAAACGACTGAAGAGAACGGCTTCATCGCCGCCGCTAAGAAGCTGTACAGCGGCGTGATGGAGTGGCTGTACGCCGACGTGAATACGCAGTCTCAGGTCACCGGTTCGCTGGTCAAGGTCACGACCGGCATGCAGAACGACGACTATGTCGAGATCCTTTCCGGCGTGTCGGAGGGCGACGTCGTCCTCTATACGGGCAGCAGCTCTTCCTCGTCCTCGAACATGATGATGGGTATGATGACCATGGGCGGCAGCGTCAACTTCGATAACGGCGGAAGCCGCGGCGGCAATATGGGCGGCGGCCCCGGCGGCTTCTAAGGGGGGATACGCATGATCAGAATGAAAGGCATCCGCAAGGAATACCACATGGGCGACAATGTGCTTGCCGCGCTGGACGGCGTGGATATCCATATCAAGCCGCACGAGTTCGTTTCTATCATCGGTCCTTCCGGTTCGGGCAAATCAACGCTGATGAACATCATCGGCTGTCTGGATACCGCGGACGAGGGAACGTATTATCTGGATGGGCAGGAGATCGACGACTATTCCGAAGACGAGTTGGCGGATATCCGCGGGCGCAAGATCGGCTTCATCTTTCAGCAGTTCAATCTGCTGCCCAAGCTGACCGCGCAGGAGAACGTTGAGCTTCCGCTCATCTATCAGGGCATGTCCGCCAGCAGACGGCACGCCCGAAGCGAAGAAGTGCTTGAGCGCGTCGGTCTGCTCGACCGTATGGATCATAAGCCGACCGAGCTTTCCGGCGGCCAGCAGCAGCGCGTGGCGATCGCAAGGGCGCTGGCGGGCAATCCGTCGCTGCTCCTTGCCGACGAACCGACCGGAAACCTCGATTCGCGGACCGGCGCGGACGTCATGAAGCTGTTTCACGAGCTGCATGAAGCGGGCAACACCATTGTGCTCATCACGCATGACGCAAAGATTGCTGCGCAGACGCCCCGCGCCATCCACATCCACGACGGGCGCGTGCTTGAGCCAGCGGATGAAAACGAGGTGGTGATCTGATGCAGTTCACGCAGACGATTTCCATGGCGTTCAAGGCGATATCCGGCAACAAGATCCGCACGTTCCTGACGATGCTCGGCGTCATCATCGGCGTCATGAGCGTCATCGTCCTGATCGCCATCGGGCAGGGAACGACCGCCTCCGTGACGGAATCTATTTCGTCCATGGGTACGAACCTGCTGACCGTCACCATCCAGACCCGGCGCGTCGGAGGCTTTGGAGGCTTCGGAGGATTTGGCGGCTTTGGCGGGAGTTCTTCCTCCAAAGGCACAGTCATTTTGACGCTGGATGACATCCTTTCGCTGGAGGATGACGCGTCCATCCAGTATGTTTCCCCGACGACCAGCGGCAGTCTGACCGTCAAGGCGGGCAGCACGAACACGAGCGCGACCGTCATGGGCGTGCTTCCAGCGTACGCCAGCATCGTCAATCAGGGCGTGCAGTCCGGTCGATACATCATCGACGCGGATGTGGATAACCGCAGCGCGGTCTGCGTCATCGGTCCGGATCTGGCGGAGGATCTCTTCGGCACGACGAACGTCGTAGGCAATACGCTGCATATTGACGGGCGCAAATTCCGCATCGTCGGCGTACTGGAAAGCAAAGGCACGTCCATGGGCGGCAGCTCGGACGATACGCTCATCCTGCCGTTCACGCTGGCGCAGCGCATGCTCGATTCGACGACGATCTCCTCAATCTATCTTTCCGCGGTCGATTCCGCGAGCGTCGATACGGCGCAGGAAGTCGTCGAGAATTTCCTCTACAAGAAATATCAGAACGACAGCACCTATTCCGTCATGAACCAGACGCAGATGCTGGAGACGGCGAACGAAACGGCAAGTACGCTCTCCCTGATGCTCGGCGGCATCGCGGGCATCTCGCTGCTCGTCGGCGGCATTGGCATCATGAACATCATGCTCGTCTCCGTCACGGAGCGCACGCGCGAGATCGGCATCCGCAAAGCCATCGGCGCGAAACGGCGCGATATCCTGCTGCAATTCCTCATCGAGTCCATCGTCATTTCCGGCATGGGCGGTCTGCTGGGGCTTGCGCTGGGCTATGCGCTGATGCGCGTGCTGGCGGATGTGCTGGGCATGTCGCTGAGCATGAGCATCGGCGTGGCAGAGCTGGCGATCGGCTTCTCGATGGCGGTCGGTGTCATCTTCGGACTGTACCCCGCAAACAAGGCGAGCAAGCTCAAACCTATCGACGCATTGCATTATGACTGAGCGCGGAGGAGGCGGCACGAATGGAACATAAGGAAAGCGCCGCAAGACAGGCGCTCAGGAAAAAACGCGCGCGCAGAAAAGCCGTGCGCGCATTCTTTACGCTGCTCGGCGCTGCGGCGGTCTGCGCGCTGGCGGCGTGCGTGGTCGTCCCCGTGATGCGGAAAGGGCAGGAGGATACGGCCGTTCAGGCGGAGACCACGACGGCGCAGGCGGAGATCGAAACGATCCGCAAGACGGTATTTGGCTCGGGTGAAGTTCAGCCTGTCAGCCAGCCCGGCGTCTATGCGGAGACGGACGGCGAGGTCGGCGAAGTCCTCGTCGAGGTCGGCGACAGCGTGAAGGCGGGCGACATTGTGATGCGCTTGCAGGACAGCGAACTGGACGCGGAGATCAGCCAGCTTGAATACGATGTGCAGACCGCACAGGCTGCCGTTGAGGACACGGAAACGCATACGAAATACGTCTACAAGCAGCTCTACGACGAGGAAGGCGACCCGCGCTTTGACGTCAATACGAACGAGCCGCTGCTGGGCAAATTCTCCAACGAGGTCACGATCAGCGCGCCCGTCTCAGGCGTCATCAAAGCGATCTACATCAAGGAGGGCGACGACGCGCTGGCGGTCTACCGCGAAAAAGGCGCGGTAATGATCATCTCCACAGACGGACGGATGAAGGTCGAGCTGAGCGAACTCTCCGGCGAATTGCTGGAGCTGGGGCAGAGCGTTTCGGTCAAGGGCAGGAATGTCGACGCGGTAGGAACGGTTGTCAGCCTGACGCGGCGCGGCACGGAAGCGACGATACAGATCGACAGCGACGAATATAATCTGGACGTTCCCGTGACCGTTTACACGCTGGAGGGCGAGACGGTCGGCGAAGGCACGCTTGAACTCAACAAGCCGATGGCGGTTTCCGCTTACGGCGGAACCATCAAGGGCATTACCGTCGAGGTCGGCGATACCTGCGAACGCGAGGACGTGCTGGCGCGGCTGGTTTGGGACGAGATGCCGCTGTATCTGGATAATGCTTCCGTCCTGCGGGACTACGAAAAGGCGCTCGTCGAGCTGGAAGCGGCATATGCGAAACGCGACGCGCTGACGGTCGTCGCGCCGTGCGACGGCGTGATCTCCGCCGTCGAGGTGTCGAAGGGCGACAAGGTCAAAAGCGGCGCAAAGCTGCTGACGCTCGTTGAGGACGGCACGGAGATGACGCTGACCCTTTCGGTCGATGAGCTGGATATCCTGAGCGTCGAGAAGGGACAGGAGGCGGAACTCTCCATTGATGCGCTCCCCGACGCAGAATTGACCGGCACAGTTGAAAAAATCGCGCCGCTGGGCAATGCCGAAAGCAGCGTGACGACCTATGACGTGACGATCACGCTGAATGGCTCGGATGAACGCGTTAAGGGCGGCATGAACGTCTCCGGCAGTATCGTCGTCAAGACGGTGGAGGATGAGCTGACCATTCCGACCGACGCGTTGAAAAAAGACGATACCGGCTACTATGTGACGCTGGAAGGCGGACAGACCCGCCATGTTTCCCTCGGCGTGATGACCGACGACAGGACGCAGATCGTCAGCGGGCTGTCGGAGGGAGAAACTATCGTCTATTGAAAAATGGCATAAAATACCACGCGGTGCGCAGCCCTGATAAGAGGGGAGGCGCGCCGCGTGGTTTTTCGTTATGCGGTTTATTCCTCATCCAGCGTCTCGAACGCGCTGAATTCGATATCTTCGATCTTCAAGACCTGCTTTTCGCCGTTGATGCCGTCGTTAATATAGACCAGCGCATAGCTCGGCTGGGCGTCCGGAACGACGAGGGTCTTTTCGCAAAGCAGGCAGTAATTCATGCCCGCGACGACCTGACTGCCCAGCAACGCGACAGGCTTGTAGACGCAGCCCTCACGCCCTTCCATTGCGGCGTTGAAGGCGTCCAGAACATCCTGGGGGATATCGGTCGGGTTTTCTACGTTGGCGAACCAGCCGCCGACAAGAGGCTCTTCGGCGAGCGCAGGGAAAACGAAGGAAGAGAGAAGCAGCGCGGAGAGCGCGAGGATAGAAGCAAACTTTTTCATAAAAAATCGTCCTTTCAATGCGTTGTGAATGATACAGCCGACATCGCGTCGGTTTGTTTACATCCATTAGACGCATGAATGGACGATTCGGTTCCTGAAAAATGGAAAACTATTTTCTCTTTTTCGGCTCAGACAGTTTGGCGCAGGTCGCCAAGAGAAGTATAACACAAAAAGAGCGCCCAAACGACGCTCTTCTTTTGCTTTTTGCTTTTTTGCGATTACATATCGAATACGCCCATGATGACGATGCCGATAAAGACGGTCAGGATGGCGGCGTAATGCTTGGCGCTCAGCTTTTCCTTCAGGAAGATGCGGCTCCAAAGCACGGATGCGGCGCAGTAGGAGGAGATGATTGGCGCGCTCATGGCGACGTGCGCGTTATCCGCCAGCGCATAGATGTAGAAGAACTGACCAATGGTCTCGCAGACGGCGCCGATGTACTTCGGCGCTTCCGAACGCGGCGTCAGCTTTTCATGCTTGACGAAAATGACGTATGCGCCCGCAATCAGACCGGCGACAAGGAAGGTCAGCTCGTAGGCGACGTTTGCGGAATCCTCGTTCAGCGTTTCCAGAACAAGGCTGTCGGCGAACGTGCCAGCCGCATCGAGGATGCAGTAGGCGATTGGCAGGAGCAGCGCCAGGAAGGACTTGGCGTATTTATGGTTGCTCGCCTGCTGACGGGCGGCGCGCAGCTCGTCGTCCTCGGTCGCTTCGGTGATGCCCAGCGCGACGACACCGATGGCGACCAGCGCGATGGCGACCAGCTGCCAGACGTTCATATCGCCGATGCCCGCGGTCGCGATGGTCAGGATAGCGACCAGCGCGCCGGAGGAATTACAGATCGGGGAAGAGATCGACAGCTCGATATACCGCAGACCGATGTAGCCCATCGCCATGGAGACGATGTACAGCAGGGAAACCGGCAGGTAGGTCATGATGATCTGCATATTGATCTCGACGCCGCCGATGAAGATCTCATAGCAGGCGTGCAGACCCATGACGATACCGACCGCCATGACCATCTTCAGGTGAGCGGTCTTGTCGTCGGCTTCGCGGCAGCCGATTTTGGAAAACAGGTCAGAGCCGCTCCAGCAGAGCAGCGCGATAATAGAAAACCAAAACCACATAAATACCTCTCAAAAATATGAAATTTTATTAAAAAGGAACGATTGTTGATCTGCCTTAAACCCTGACAGGGAAGCTTGTTCTCTGTACTCTTGCTCTTCATTTATCGCTTTGCGATAAATGGGGGAATGAGTTTGTTCAAACCGCCGCGAAGCGAAGAGGGGAGTCTGAGGGATACTATCCCTCAGCGGGGCTTGGGGCAGAGCCCCAACCGTCACCCTTTTTACAGCGTTACAAGCCCTGCTTCGACCAGCTTTTGCAGGCTCATCAGGATGCCGAGCTTGGCATGCACCCACGTCAGACCGCCCTGGAAATAGACCGCATATGGCGGACGGATCGGACCGTCGGCGGAAAGCTCGATGGAAGAGCCCTGAATGAACGCGCCCGCAGCCATGATGACCTTGCTGTCATAGCCCGGCATGTCCCACGGAAGCGGCGTCACATAGCTGTCCACCGGTGCAGCCGCCTGAATGCCGCGGCAGAAAGCGATCATCGCTTCTTCGCTGCCCAGCTCGACCGCCTGAATGATGTCGTGGCGGGATTCCGTCGAATTCGGCACGACGCGGAAACCAAGCTTCTCGTAGACGTTCGCGGCAAAGATCGCGCCCTTGAGCGCGCCGGAGACGACCGTCGGCGCAAGGAAGAAGCCCTGATACAGCGAGGTCATCAGACCGAGGTTTGCGCCGACTTCCTGACCCAGACCAGGAGCGGAAAGGCGGTAGGCGCAGCGGTCTACGCAGGTCTTCGTGCCGCAGATATAGCCGCCGATGGGCGCCAGTCCGCCGCCCGGATTCTTGATGAGCGAACCGACGATCATGTCCGCTCCGACGTCGCTGGGCTCAATCGGCTCGACGAACTCGCCGTAGCAGTTATCCACCATGCAGATGATATTGGAGCGGATACCCTTGACAAAGGCGATCAGCTCGCCGATCTGCTTGACGGAGAGCGTCGGGCGGGTCGCATAGCCCTTGCTGCGCTGGATGGTGACGAGCTTGGTGCGCTCGTTGATGGCGCTTTTGACGCCCTCGTAGTCGATGGAGCCGTCCGCAAGGAGCGGGACTTCCGCATAGCTGACGCCGTATTCCTTCAGCGAGCAGGCGCTTTCGCGGATGCCGATGACTTCCTCCAGCGTGTCATACGGACGCCCGACGGGGGAAAGCAGCTCGTCGCCCGGCAGCAGGTTGGCGCTCAGGGCGATGGTCAGCGCATGCGTGCCGCAGGTGATCTGCGGGCGGACGAGCGCCGCTTCGGTATGGAAGCAGTCGGCGTAGACGCGCTCCAGCGTGTCGCGGCCGACATCGTTGTAGCCGTAGCCCGTCGTGCCGGCAAAACAGCCGACGTTGACGCGGTTCTTCTGCATGGCGGCGATGACCTTCGCCTGATTATACTCGGCGATGCGGTCGATCTCGTCAAAGCGCGGACGCAGGGAAGTCAGGATCTCCTCGCCGAAGCGATAGACGGCTTCCGAAACGCCGAGCTGCTCAAAAACGTTCTCCTTATTCATGACCTTACCCTTCATTTCTCATTTCCGATTTGGTCGAGGATCTTTGCGGCGAGATTGCTCAGCACTTCCGGCTTGGTGACAATCATGCCGTTCTCCTCGTCGCCGAGGATGAGCAGCGTGTCACCGGGGCGGATGCCGTACAGCTCGCGCGCGTCTTTGGGAATCACGATCTGACCGCGGTCGCCGACTTTGGCTGTGCCGAAGATATGGCGGGTCTTGTTCATGCCCAGTACATGCTTGCCGGATGCCAGAGAGATCCCTCCAATCATACTTTTCATACTTTTCACACGATGTGACAGGATAGCAGATATGGCGGAAGATGTCAAGAGAAATCTGCAAAAAAACGCAAAGAATGACGAAAAGTTGTGCGGCGGAGGAGCGCGGCAAAAATTGACAAAACATCATTGCCGTGTTACAATGAAATCGTTATGTTACGCAGTATGGAATCCTGTGTGTATCGGTCTATCTGACCGGGAAAGGCATTGAATATGGGTAAGTATTTCGGTACGGACGGCTTCCGCGGCGAAGCCAATGTAGACCTGACCAGCGAACATGCTTATAAGATCGGTAAATTCATCGGCTGGTATTACGGCGCGCGCAAGGGCAGAAAGGCGCGCATCGTCATCGGCAAGGATACCCGCCGTTCCAGCTATATGTTTGAATATGCTATCGTCGCGGGTCTGACCTCGACCGGCGCGGACGCGTATATGCTCCATGTCACGACCACGCCGAGCGTCGCCTATGTCACGCGCGTGGACAGCTTTGACTGCGGCGTGATGATCTCCGCGTCGCACAACCCGTTCTACGACAACGGCATCAAGCTCATTAACGGACGCGGCGAGAAGATGGACGACGAGACGATTGCCGCTATCGAAGCGTATCTGGATGGCGATTATGCCAGGCTGGGGCTGGAGGGCGATGTGCCTGCGGCGCACAGGGAAGAGCTGGGCGAGATCGTCGATTACGTTTCCGGACGCAACCGCTATGTCGGCTATCTCATTTCGCTGGCGGCCCATTCCTATAAGAATATGCGCGTCGGTCTGGACTGCGCGAACGGCAGTTCCTGGAACATCGCGCGCACGGTGTTTGAAGCGCTCGGCGCAAAGACGTTTGTCATCAACGCGGAGCCGGACGGCTTGAACATCAACCGCGGCGCTGGTTCGACCCACATCGAGGGTCTGCGCCGTTTCGTCGTCGAAAACCACCTGGATGTCGGCTTTGCCTATGACGGCGACGCGGATCGCTGTCTGGCGGTCGATGAGAACGGCGAGGTTGTGGACGGCGACAAGATCATCTATATCTTCGGCCGCCAGCTCAAGAAGGAAGGCAGGCTTACCGGCAACAAGGTCGTCACGACGATCATGAGCAATTTCGGTCTGTACAAGGCGCTCGACGAGGCGGAGATTGGCTACGAAAAGACTGCTGTCGGCGACCGTTTCGTCTATGAAAACATGGCGCAGAACGGCTACTGCGTCGGCGGCGAACAGTCCGGTCATATCATTCTGAGCAAGTATGCGACGACGGGCGACGGCATCCTGACCTCCATCGAGCTGATGGAAGCGATGCTGGATAACAAGCAGACGCTCTCCCGCCTTGCCGCGCCGGTGACGGTCTATCCGCAGGTGCTCAAGAATATCCGCGTCAGCGATAAGGCTGCCGTCCGCGAGAATGCGCATGTGCAGGAAGTCGTCAAGCAGGTTGCCGAGAAGCTGGGTGACACGGGACGCGTTCTCCTGCGAGAGAGCGGCACCGAACCGGTGATCCGCGTCATGGCGGAAGCGCAGGAGCTTCGCGACGCGGAAGCCTGCGTCAACGAGATGATCGACGCCATCCGCGCCGAGGGGCTTGCGTAAGGAGGATGCACAAATGGACGCGATTAAGGTAAAAGACCTGTATGATCTGACGCATACGCGCGCGGCGCAGATGCTGGAAACCTGCGAATATCCGTGGGAAGCGCTCGACAAGATCGGCGCGGCGGTGCTTGCCGTTGGCAAAACGCTGGATGCGGCGGCATATGACCATCCGGCGGAGAATATCTGGATTGCGAAATCGGCGTCCGTGGCGGCGACGGCGAGCATCACAGGTCCGTGCGTCATCGGCGAAGGGACGGAAGTCCGCCCCGGCGCGTTCATCCGCGGCAACGTGCTGGTAGGCGACGGCGCGGTGGTCGGCAATTCCTGCGAGCTGAAGAACTGCATTCTGTTCGACGGCGTGCAGACGCCGCACTACAACTATGTCGGCGACTCCATTCTGGGCTACAAGGCGCACATGGGCGCGGGCGCAGTGACCAGCAATGTCAAGGGCGACAAGAAAAACGTTGTCGTCCATGGCGAACAGGATTACGAGACTGGGCGCAAGAAGTTCGGCGCGATGCTCGGCGATTTTGCGGAAATCGGCTGCAACAGCGTACTCAATCCCGGCACGGTCATCGGCAGGGATTCTCAGGTCTATCCGCTTTCCAGCGTGCGCGGCGTCGTTCCGGCGCGGCACATCGCCAAGGGCGAGCGCGGCGTATTTGCGAAGGCGTAAGGGAGTGGGGTGACGTTGGGGCTTTGCCCCAAGCCCCATCTTCGCTTCGCGGCGGTTTGAAGCATTAGAGCATAAAGAACAAGGCGGTTACACCGAAAAAATTCGGATAACCGCCTTGTTTATTATTATTGTCCTGATTTCGCAGAAATCAGGAAGTGGGAATTCCAAGAACCTCAGGTTCTTGGCGGGTTTTAGGGCAGAGCCCTAACCGTCTCCCCCTCAGTGATTCGCCTTATACTCTTCAAGAGCCTGGGCAAGCTGATCCGGACAGCTCGTGCCGTTGCGGCACTGGATGCCCTTCAGGCGGGCGATCGCCTCGTCCACCGTCATGCCCTTGACCAGCGCGGCGACGCCCTGCGTGTTGCCGGCACAGCCGCCGTTGAACTTGCAGTCGGTGACGATGTTGTTTTCGACTTCAAAGTCGATGGAACGGCTGCAAACATTATGCGTTTTATAGGTATTCATACGTTTTCCTCCTGTCATGCGCAAATAACGCAGTTTCTTATTTCGACACGATACGCGTTTTTCCTGCATGGGACGATGAAGCTGCATGGCTCATACGATGAAAGAGACAGGGGGGTGCGCGGCGATGAAGGAACATATCGTCGTTTCGGGCGGCGACGAACTGAGATGCTTTGCCCCGCCGATGCGCGGCGGGATGCGGCGCATCCGATTGGAGGGCGCGGGCGCGCTCTGCGCATGGGGCGGAGCGATCTTCTGCGCGAGCGACTGGGGCAATGTCATCTGGCGGCTGAACGCGGAAAGATTGATCCCGACGGGGCTTTTCGCCGGCGGACCGGGCATGCGGAGGCTGGCGCTCTCGCCCGATGGCGAACGGCTTTACGCCCTCTGCGCGGAGGCGGACAGCGTGCTTCTGCTCGACGCGGCGAGCGGCGCGCCCCTCATCGTCAATCGCGCGGGACTGAATCCGCAGAACATAGCTCTCGACGAGATGGGCGATACGCTGGCGGTCGCGACGGGGGAGACCGGCGATGCGCTGCTCCTGCATGCGCGCACGCTTTCCCTGCTGGCACGCCTGCCGATGCCGGGAATGGTCTATGACGTGCTGCTCAGGAATGGAGCTGTGTATGCGCTGTGTCTGAATGAAGCGATGGCGTCTACGCTGGTGACCGTACCGCCCTGCGGCATTCGGCAGGTACTTCGGCTGGAAGGCATGCCGGGCATGCTGACGACGCATGGGGGAAACATCCTTTGCGCGACGGAGGGCTTTCTGCATACGGTCGCGCCGGATGGCACGCGCATCCTGCGGACGGAGAAGGCGGCGGGGCGAGCCGACCGGCTGCTCTTTTCAGACGGCGGGCTGATCTTATGCGATTCGCTGACGGAAAACATGGTGACGCGCGACTGCGGCGGGCGCTGGAAGATGCTTTGCGCCCATGTGCGGGATATGTGCGTATATTTCACTCAAGATGAACCATCCTAACGGCGACAGGGGGATGGACGTATGGCGCAGACGGCAAGGATTCGGCAAATGATGGGCGTTCTGCTCGTGCTTTCGATGCTGGCGACGACGGCGCTGCTGGTTGTGCAGGGACGGGGGCGAGAAGCGCTTCCGCTGCATCTTTGCAGCGTTTCCGCGCTGCTCGCCGTGGCGCTGGCGTTTCGGAAAAGCGCGATGATCCTGGATTTTCTCTGGTATCTGGGCATGCCGGGCGCGGTGCTGGCGCTCGTCTTTCCTGCGCCCGCGTCGAGCGTGATGCAGCCGCTGTTTACCGCGGGCTATGTCGTGACGCACGCGATGATCGTCATGATCCCGCTGGCGGCGTTCGCGATGGGCGAATTTCCGCGCGGAGGAACGGCGCCCATGCAGCTCATGGCCTTGCAGGCGCTTGCGCTGACGGCGTTTTTTGTCAATCGGGCGCTGGGGACGGACTTCCTGTTTTTAGCCGCGCCGCCGCTGAATACGCCGCTTGAGCGGGTCTGGCGGATGGGCTATACGGCGTATATCCTGCTGCTGCAGGGCATGATGACGGCGCTGTGCCTGCTGATGAAAGCGGCGCACAGGGCGCTGTTTGAGTGACCGGACGTTTTTCGAGCTATACAAATCTCCTCAAATGCGTTATAATGTCAAATGGATATTCAGCATATTGCGCTGCATGTTTGAGATGCGGCTGATGAAATTCGGAAAGATTTACATATAAAGAAGGGATTTGCTTTGGAAAATCAGAATCGTTCGCTGCTCAAGCGGGAGAACCGCTGGGGATGGACCGTTTTGAGCATCGTCATCTGCCTGCTGCTTTCGCCGCTGGCGGCGCTTGCAGCCTTTGTGCCGCAGATCGTGACGATGGTGCCTGTGCTGCTGATGTTTCTGCTGGGCTATGTCGGCCCGGTCAGCGCGGCGGCATGCACGGCGATCATAGTTGCAATCAGTTCGGTGCTGCTGGGCGGCTGGGGCGGTGCGCTGAGCGCGCTGCTGCTCGTTCCGGCGGTCGTTGTCGGCGTGTATATGGTCGAGCGAAACAATGATTTCTGGGTGAGCGCCGCGGGAACGGGCGTGACGATGTTCGCGTCGATGGGCGTGGTCATGCTCGTCATCAGCGCGCTTGCGGGTACGGACGTTGTGACGGCGATGAGCCAGACGCTTCAGCAGGCGTTCGCTTCCTCTGGAACGATGGGCGATTCCGTGCTCTCGATGATGACGCAGCTGGGGCTCATCACCGCGCAGGGCGGCGGAAGCGTCGATATCGGCGCCATTGACGCGGCGACGCGCGAACAGCTGATCTCCGCGCTCGTCATGATGGTGGATTCGATGCTGCGGCTTGAGATCCCGATGCAGATGGCGACGGGTTCCGTGGCGGCGGGTCTGCTTGGACAGGCTGTGCTGCGCAAGGGCGTTCTCTCCCGCGGGGAGAAGGTCGATTATCCGCCGCTGCGCACATGGTGCGTTCCCAAAGGATGGGGGCGCGTGCTTGGCGGAACGCTGGCGGCGCTGTATCTGCTTTCGCTCGTCGTCCCCAGCATGACTAACAGCATGTTCTACGTCTTCAGCGGCGTATTTGAACAGATATTCGCTTTGCAGGGCATTGCGGCGGTCTGTTACTTCCTGCATGAAAAAGGGAAAGGACGCGCTTTGCAGGCGCTGGCGTTTGTCGTGGGGTATTTCCTCGTCAGTCCGGCGGCGCTCATCCTCGGTCTGGCGGATCAGGCGTTTGACTTTACGCACCGCCGTGCTAAAATAGAGGAGGACAGACCGAATCCGTTTGACCCGCGCGAAACGGAGAAACACTAATCATCAAAGATTCCACACAGGAGGATTTAAGCTATGAAAGTCATTCTGCTCAAAGATATCAAGGGAACCGGCAAGAAGGATCAGATCATCGAGGCGTCCGACGGATTCGCCCGCAACTTCCTTTTCCCCAAGGGGCTGGCGCGCGAAGCGAACGCGACCAACCTGAACGCCATTGAGAACGCCAAGTCCGCGCAGAAACACCGCGAGGACGTTGAGCGCGCCAAGGCGGAGGAGACGCGCAAGGCGATCAGCGGCAAGGTCATCAAGATCACGGCGCGCGGCGCGGAGGGCGGCAAGCTCTACGGCTCTGTAACCGCGCAGGAGATCGCCGACGCGCTGAACAAGCAGTACGGCGTGAAGGTCGAGAAGCGCCGTATCGAGGTTGCCAACATCCGCAACGCGGGCGATTTCACCGTGAACGTTTGGCTCTATGCGGGCATCACGGCGGAAATGACCGCCAAGGTGGAAATCGGCTAATCGAAGCGGGGGACTGTTGCAGGCATTCTCAAAGCCTTTGCTGCCGCTCTCAACGGGGAGAGGCGCAAGGCAGAGAGGGCTGAGCAATAGCCCCTGTATTTTGTATAAAAGGGGAGAACAACGTGGACGAGGCAGTCATGCGCGTGCCGCCCAACAACGCCGACGCAGAAAAAAGCGTACTCGGCTGCATGATGCAGGACAGGGAAGCCCTGAGCCTGGCGTTTGAGCTTTTGTCGGCGGATGATTTCTATCAGCCCGCCAACCGAGAGATCTTCGATGCGATGCATGCGCTGAATACGCAGGGCATGCCCATCGACATGGTTACGGTGGACGACGAGCTGACCCGACGCGGCACGCTGGAGGGCGTTGGCGGCAGCAATTATCTCATCGAGCTGTCCCAGAGCATGCCTTCGACGGTCAACGCGCGCGCTTATGTGCAGATCGTTGACGAAAAGGCGACGCTCCGCCGGATGATCAAAGCGACGAGCGATATCGCGGCGTCCTGCTATCAGCAGACGGAGCCGGTCAGCGATATCCTCGGCGTGGCGGAAAAATCCATTTTTGATATCATCATGCGCCGCCATGAGGGCAGCACGCTCACGCATATCGCGGATGTTCTGCCGGATACCTACCTGCGCATCGAGCAGCTGACCGAACTCAAAGGCGGCTTTGACGGCGTGCCAACGGGATTCGTGGATCTGGACAACCTGCTGACGGGTCTGCACGGCGGCGAACTCATCATCGTCGGCGCGCGCCCTTCCATGGGCAAGACCAGCTTCGGCATGAACGTCATCGGGCATGCAGCGACGATGGCGGGCAAGACGACGGCGGTCTTTTCGCTGGAAATGCCAAAGGATCAGCTTGCCATGCGTCTGCTCTGCGCGGATGCGCGCGTGGACATGCAGGCGGTTCGTCACGGCTCGCTGCGGGATGAGGACTGGGTCGCCCTGTCCTCGACGCTGGGGCCGCTCGCCGCGTCCAATATCTATATCGACGATACGTCCGGCATCACGCCGTCCCAGCTGCGTTCGCGGTGCCGCCGGCTCAAGATGGAGCGCGGGCTGGATCTCATCATGGTGGACTACCTGCAGCTGATGAGCGCGGACGGTCATGTGGAGAACAGGCAGAACGAGGTCAGCGAGATATCCCGAAACCTCAAGAGCATCGCCAAGGAACTGAATGTTCCGCTGGTCGCGCTGGCTCAGCTTTCCCGCGCGGGCGCGCAGAGAAGCGACAAGCGCCCCATCCTGTCCGACCTGCGCGATTCCGGCGCTATCGAACAGGACGCGGACGTCATCATGTTTTTGCACAGAGAAGAATATTACGACCCCAACACCGAGGACAAGAACATCGCCGAGGTCATCGTCGCCAAGCAGCGCAACGGTCCTCTTGGAACGGTCAAGCTCGCGTGGCTGGGGCAGTACACGCGCTTTGCCAGCTTGCAGCAGGGCGGCGCGGCGCAGTAAACCATGAGGTGAAACCATGCATACGCTTGTTCTGGCTGAAAAGCCCTCCGTCGCGCGGGATATCGCCCGCGTGCTTGGCGCGCGGGACAAGGGCGAAAGCTGCTTGGTCGGCAGGGATTATGTGGTCACATGGGCGCTGGGGCATCTGGTCACGCTCAAGGAGCCGCAGGAGCTGGACGAGCGGTATACCCATTGGAAAAAAGAGGATCTGCCCATCCTGCCCGCAAAGATGGAGACGAAGGTCATTAAAAAGACCCGAAGCCAGTTCCTCGCCGTCAAAAAGCTGATGAACGACAAGGAAACAGGCGACATCATCTGCGCGACGGACTCCGGGCGGGAGGGCGAACTCATCTTCCGCTATATCTACGAGCAGGCGGGGTGCAGGAAGCCCGTCAGGCGGCTTTGGATTTCCTCGATGACGGATGAAGCGATACGCGCGGGCTTCGACAGCCTGCGCCCGTCGGCGGATTATGACGCGCTGTACGCCAGCGCACGGTGCCGCGCGGACGCGGACTGGCTCATCGGCATGAACGCCACGCGCGCCTATACCATCCGTTATGGCGTGCTGCTGTCCATCGGGCGCGTGCAGACGCCGACGCTGAGCATGCTCGTCAAGCGGCGCAGGGAGATCGACACGTTCGTCCCGCAGGTCTACTACCTTGTGAACGCAGATTTCGGCGATTACAAGGGCGTATATATCGACGCGAAGGGCGAAAAGAAGATACCGACGCAGGAAGCGGCACAGGCGATCGCCGAGCGCGTCCGCGGACAGCAGGCTTCCATCTTGCAGGCGTCGAGAGAGCATAAGAGCGTTCCGCCGCCGCTGCTCTATGACCTGACGACCTTGCAGAGGGAAGCGAACGCACAGTTCGGCTTTACCGCGAAAAAGACGCTGGAGACTGCGCAGAAGCTCTATGAACAGCATAAGCTGCTGACTTATCCCCGAACGGACAGCCGCTATCTTTCCCACGATATGCTGGGCAAGGTGCAGAGTACGCTTGCCGCGTATGACGGCGAACTTCAGCCGCTGGGAGAAGCGGCGCTGGCGTATGGCGTGCGGATGAACAGGCGCATATTTGACGACGCCAAATTGACCGACCACCACGCCATCATCCCGACCGGAAAGAAAGCGGCTAATCTGTCGCTGACGGCGGATGAGCGAAGGCTCTATGAGCTGGTCGCCAAACGGCTGGCGGCGGTCTTTTACCCAAATTATGAATACGACGCGCTCCGCGTGGTCACGGCATGCGGGCAGGATCGGTTCCTCAGCACGGGGCAGACCGTCACGCAGGAGGGCTGGAAAGCCGTTTATGCGGGGGAGAAGACGACGGCGCGCCGCGGCTCAAAAAAGAATGAGGACGAGCAGCCCCTGCCCGACCTTCATCCGGGCGATGAAAGGCTTTGCCGCGGCGCCAAAGTGATGCAGGATCAGACCAAGCCGCCTAAGGAGTATAACGACGCCAGCATCCTGCTGGATATGGAACACGCGGGACGGCAGATCGAGGACGAGGAACTGCGCGAACAGATGAAGGACTGCGCCCTCGGCACGCCTGCGACCCGCGCGGCGATCATCGAGCGGCTCATCAGCGTCGGCTATGTGAACCGGACGGGGAAAAACCTTGTCGCAACAGAAAAAGGCGTGCATTTAATTGAAGCCGTGCCGCAGGAGATCGCTTCTCCGGAAACGACGGGACGATGGGAACGCGCGCTGGCGGAAATCGCGAGGGGAAGCGACGGAGAGAAGCGCTTCCGCGAAGGCATCGCAAGGCTGGCGGCGTTCCTTGTGCAGAACGCGTCCGGCGCGCCGGATGTCGCTTTTGCCGCGGAAGAACGTCGGGGACGGACGAAGCGCGTTCCGACGCTCGGCGTCGCCTGCCCGCTCTGCGGAAAGGGCAGGGTTGCGGAAAATAGTAAGGGATTCTATTGTACAAGGTTCCGCGATGGATGCAAATTCACCATCTGGAAAAACGAGCTTGTTCGCGCGGGCGGGCCCGAATTGACGGCGAAGCTGCTCAAGCTCTGCATGGAGAAGAAGGATGTCCGCGGCTCGACCGGCATCATCCACTATGAGAACGGCTCGGTTCGCTTTACGCCGATGCGCTGAATCGATCCGCTTGGAAAACGGCGTTCCATGTCCGTGCAGAACCTAAAACATCACGGATGGAAGCCGGAAAGTAAACCAGCAGAAAAGGAGCAGAAAACAGATGTACTATGCTCAACAGGATATCGAACTGAATAAAAAGAGAAAGCGGAAGGAACTGCTG
>CAKTXP010000010.1 GCA_934631055.1 uncultured Clostridia bacterium
GCCGCGGGTGAGCTCTTACCTCACCTTTCCACCCTTACACGTCAAGCGTGCGGTATCTCTCTGTTGCACTTTCCCTGGGGTCGCCCCCGCCGGGTGTTACCCGGCGCTCTGCCCTGTGGAGCTCGGACTTTCCTCACACCTTTCGGCGCGCGGCCGCCCGGCAACCTCACAAACGGTCGATATTATAGCACGTTCCGCGCATCGTGTCAAGAAATTACTTGACCAGAATGATGCGCCCGCAGTTCTCGCATTCCACATACGCCGCGCCGGTGCGGATCTTGTTCATGTCCGCCGCCGGAAGCTGCATGTTGCAGCCGCCGCAGCGGTCATCATGAATCCTGGTGATCGGCGGCGTGGAATGGCGCTTGATCGCCTTGTATTTTTCAAGCAGCGCCGGGTCGATGCCCTTCGCTTCCTCAGCGACCTTCTTTTTCAGCTCTTCGAGCTTGACCGCCGCGTGCTTGTATTCCTCGTCGTAGATGACCTTGATGCGGTCAAACTCGGCGCGCGCTTTCGCCGCGCGCACGCGGACCTCGCGCTGCTGGCGATCGCGGGCTTCGGAGTCCTTGCGCATTTTGGCGAGTTCGCTCTCATATCGGGAAATGGTCGTAATCAGCTTCTGGAGAGACGCAATCTGCTTCTTCGCTTCCTCAAGGTCTTCAGGGCGGTGCGCTTCAAAGTTCGCGCTCGCTTCCGCAACGGTGCCGTTCAGACGCTCGATCTCGTCCGCCAGCGCTTCCATGCGGTCGCTCATGATCTCCACATCCGCCTCGATCTTCTTGAGTACGTTCTGCTGTTCCAGCAGGAAATCGCGGTGCTTGAGCAGCTCCTTGCGGTTGCTGTTGCCGCGCATCTCCTTTTCGTACTGATCCAGCTCCATATCCATCTGCTGATACTGCCACAAAAGTTCGTACTGTTCCAAAATAGGACCCTCCTCAATCTATCAACGCCCGAAAGGATTTCCTTTCAAGCAGAAAACCGTCAGATTATATTGTAACGCATCTGCCGCGTTTTGTAAAGCGGCGGCAAGCACTTCGCAGATCGGGTTTTCCGTCTCAAAATGCCCCGCTTCGATGACGCAGCATCCTTTGTCCACCGCGTCCAGCGCTTCGTGATGACGAATCTCGCCCGTAATGAAGCAGTCCGCGCCCAGCGCGAGCGCGTCGTCCAGCTCGCTTCCGCCTGCGCCGGAGCAGCAGCCCAGCATATGCACCGGCGTATCCGCCGCGCCGTATGCCCGAACGGCAGCATGCAGCTTCTGCTGCGCCCGCATGCAGAGCATGCCGAACGTCATGCCCTCTTCCAGCTCGCCCGCACGGACAAAGCCTTCTCCGCGGACATTCTGCGCGCCCATGAGCTTCATCAGCGTATCGTTCACGCCGCCCGGCGCCGCATCCAGATTGGTGTGCGCCGCAATATGCGCGATACCCGCCTGCGCCATATCCAGCATCAGCCGACCCTCGCGTGTTTCATCCGTCACCCGCTTGACAGCGGAGAACATGATCGGGTGATGCGTCAGGATGAGCTGAGCGCCCAGCGCTTTCGCTTCATCGACGGTCTGCTGAGTCAGATCGAGCGCGACGGCGACGCGCGTCACCTCCGCGTTCTTTCTGCCGAACAGAAAGCCGGGGTTATCCCATTCTTCCGCCAGCTCGTAAGGCGCGATTCTATCCACCATGTTCAAAACATCGGTCACTCTGCAAGTCTTCATGCCGATCGCCTCCGCAATCATCGCTAATTCCTGACCGCCAGCGCTCAGTCTTTCCCGCGCACGCGGCGTATCCGTCCCCGCCTGAGAGAGCATCTCCCGCACGCGTACGCCTCTTTGCCAGCCGAGATAATCCATCTGCTCTTCGTTTTTCGCGCCGTCCGCGCAAGCCCCCAGCAGCGCGTGGCGCTCATCCGGCAGCGCCGCGTCGCCCCGCCGCGCAAGCATCGTCACATAATGCCGCCCCGCGGCACGGCAGTAGCTCTCTTCTTGAATCACAAAGCCCATCCGCGCCAACTCCGTGCGCAAAAGAGGCAGATCGACATTCGCCTGCACAATCAGCGCGGCGTTCCCGATTTGAGCAATGCCCTCGCGGACAATCTTGAGAATCGTCCCCGCGCCCATACCCAAAATCATCACCGCATGTACGGGCGTTTCCATCGCCGATAAACCGTCTGCCACCGTCAGCGCAGCGCGCTCTTCCAGCCCTCTGGACGCGAGCAGCCTGCGCGCCTTTTCCAGCGACGGCGCGCTCACATCGCTGGCGAACATCGTCAGCTCCGGCACGCTTTCCAGCAGACTTGCCGTCAGAAAACCGTGATCGCAGCCGATATCCGCCGCTTTGGGCTGTTCATGTCCCGCCAGTGCTTCCCGCGCCAGCTTCGCGGCGGCGCTCAGCCGCTCGTCAAGGATGATCGGGTTCATGCGTCCTCCCCGTGTCCATGAATATCTCTGTAATGGAAGAGGATCAGATCGCCCGATCCCACGCAGATATGCGCTTCATTCGCCGTGACCACATTGCTCATGCCAAGCGACGAATCGCTGGTCATCGTGTAGTTTTTCAGCGGATAGAACACGCCTTCTATCGTCACGCCGCGCACCTCGCCCATCGGCAGGAGCGATATCGTTTCGCCCTTCGCATTTTTCAGCGTATATTCGCCGTTGACGCGCAGAATGCGGACATCTTCCGCGCGAATCTCCGCCCAGACGTTCCGCCGCGCCGCGCGGATGAGCATCATCACGTTGGTCATCGCGTGGTCGAGCCTGCCGCCCAGCGCGCCCAGCAAGACGATCTCTGTCGCGCCGCGTTCAATTGCCGTATTCAGCGCATGCTCACAGTCCGTGTCGTCTTTGATGCAGTCCAGACGGTTTTCGGGCAGCCTGCCCTCATATTTGGCAAGGATATCGGGGCGGATGGAGTCCATATCGCCGATGAGCATATCCGGCTCGACGCCCGCCGCGTCAAAGGCTTCCAGCCCTCTGTCCGCCGCAATCGTCAGGTCGGCTTCCTTTGCGCATGCGCGAAGCAGTTCTTCCCCCGGCGCGTCTCCGCCGAGTACGATAAGCGTCCGCACCGTTTATTCCTCCGCGCATGCGAGTACGTCGCGCACGACCGCTTTCGGATCGTCCGCGCGGAAAAGCCCCGTACCCATGACCAGCACATCCGCGCCGGCTTTGACAACCTTCTCCGCGTTTTCGCGCTTTACGCCGCCGTCCACCTCGATAAGGATGTCGCGTCCGGTTTTTTTGATCATGTCTTTCAGTTCGGGAATCTTCGCGATGCAGTCCTCACGCAGGCTCTGTCCGCCGAATCCCGGCTCGACCGTCATCACCAGCACCAGATCGCACAGCGGCAGCAGAGGCTCGATCGCCTTGGCAGGCGTTGCGGGCTTGATGCTGATGCCCGCCTTTACGCCCTGCGCGGCAATCGCGCGGAGCATCGTCTCCGCGTCGTCGTCCGCTTCAACGTGTACGGTAATGAGATCCGCGCCCGCCTTGGCATATGTCTCGATATATTTCATCGGCTCGGACAGCATCAGATGAACGTCCAGAAACAACTCTGTCTGTCTGCGCATCGCGCGGACGAAATCCGGCCCAAAGCTGATATTCGGTACAAAATGACCATCCATGTGGTCAAGATGCAGCCATCCGATGCCCAGTTCCTCCACGCGGCGGATCTCATTGCCCAAGTTCATCAGATCCGCGCCCAGCACGGAAGGCGATATCTCGATTTTTCTCTCGCTCATCACTCGTAACGTCCTTTCCAATTCTCCCTGACCTGCGCCAACAGTTCGCGGTATCTCTGCCAGCGCGCCGCGCCAAGCTGCCCCGCGTCTACCGCGGCATGCACGGCGCATCCCGGCTCTCTGTCATGCAGGCACGGCTGAAAGCGGCATTCTCCCGCCAGCGCGTTGTATTCCGGATAAAGCTGCGCAAAATCCTGCGGGTCGATGTTCGGTTCCAGCTCAAGCAGGCTGAATCCCGGCGTATCCAGTACGAACATGCCGTCCACAGCCATCATCTCCGCGCGCCGCGTCGTATGCCGTCCGCGCTCGGTCTTCCGGCTCAGCCCGCCAGTCTCCAATCCCAGACCAAACAGCGCATTGAGCAGCGAGCTTTTGCCGACCGCAGACTGTCCCGCAAGGCAGGTCACCTTACCGCGCATCGCTTCGCGCAGTTCGGAAACGCCTTCGCCTGTATGCGCGCTGACGCTGAATACGCGCAGCTGTGTGCCGACATACTCTCTGCGGATCTCCTGCGCCAGCTCGTCACCTAAATCGATCTTGTTGACGCATATCGCGGGGATCATGCCGCCCTTTTCCGCGCGCAGGATCAGCTTGTCGCACAGCAGCATATCCGGCTGAGGCACGCTCGCGACGACCAGCATCAGCATATCGACGTTGGCGACACTGGGTCTTTCCATCGCGCTTTTGCGCGGCAGAATCTCCTCCAGCCAGCCGTCCTCTTCCCCTTGTCCGGGGGTAAAGCGGACGTGGTCGCCGACCATCGGCGTCATCTTCTGATGACGCAGTTTCTTCTGTGCGCGCAGGGTATATTCCTGTCCATCCTCATCGCAAAGCACCGTATAAAAGCTTCCGATGCCCCGCAGGATACTTCCCGTCATGCAAACTCCTTTTTTATCGCATTCAGGGCGCTGCCCCGAACGCTCCTACTGCAATACTGCCGTCGCTTCGCTCTTGAAATTCCCGTCAAGATACAGCCGCCATGTGCGCACGCCGCTCGTTTCGCTCCTGAGCGTTACGGAAAGCTCCAGTGTGCCTTCTTCCGTGTGCGTCGCCGCATACATGTCGCTTTCCTGTCCGTTTTCATCGACCAGCGTCACGCGAACCGTCACGCCGTCCTTCGGCGCATCGACCCGCACGGTCACGTTCGCCGTATACCGCCGCTTGTCGTAGTGTCCGACCGTCATATCGACAACGCTTCCGGGCAGGACTTCCGTGAATTTCTCGATCGACTGTCCCAGCACCACGCCGTCCTGCCGCGCCGTTTCCACGTTTTCATAGGTGATCTTTCCACAGGTCAGACCCACGGACGCCATGCGCTCTTCGGCTTCCTCTTCGCGCTGACCGACCAGCTCTGGAACGATGACGCGCCCGCCGGATACCGTCAGGCTGATTTCCGCTCCGGACAGCGCATTCGCGCCTGCTTCCGGAGACTGCGCCAGAACGACGCCGCGCAGTTTCTCGCTCGGTACGGTCTGGATATCGCCGATAATGAGTCCCTGACCGGTCAATGCGCCGATGGCTTCTTCCTGCTGCATGCCGACAACGCGCGGCACGAGCAGCAACCCGTTTCCGCGGGAGATCGTCGCGTGAACCTGCGTCCCTTTGCTGACCTCCGTATTGGCTTTCGGTTCCTGATCGCAGACATAGCCTTCCGCCGTGTCGCTGAACGCATAATCCAGTTCCAGCGTCAAGCCCGCGTTGCCCACCATCTTTTCCGCCGTCGCCGCGTCCAAACCAGTGAGATCCGGCATGCGCGAAAGGATGAACATCGACTGAATCAGCCGCAGCCCCGCCACAGCGATGAGCGCGATAAGCACCAGTACGATAAACAGCGTCAGCAGCTTGGCAGGCAGACCGCGCGAGCGCTGCTTCTTCTTGATCTTTTCGACGACCTCATGCGGCGATTCCTCAATAACAAGGTGATGCTCCATGAATTCGCCGTCCGGATGGCGGAGCGCCCGCCGGAGGTCGCGCGCCATGCCGTCTGCGCTCTGATAGCGCTCCTGCGGCAGTTTTTTCAGCGATTTGCGGACGATCATCGCGACCGCCGGACTGACCTTCGCCTGCTGCTCGACAGGCTTGGGTTCCTCCATCAAGTGCATCATGGCGACGGATACCGCCGTCTCGCCTTCAAACGGCACATGCCCCGTCAGCATCTCATAGAGGATGACGCCCACGGAATACAGGTCGCTGGCGGCGGTCGCCTTCATGCCCTTCGCCTGCTCCGGCGAAAAGTAATGGACAGATCCCATGACGTTGCCATCGGTCGTCAGCGTCTTGGTATCCGCCATGCCTGCGATGCCGAAATCGCCGACTTTGATCTGCCCTGAACGCGAGATCATCACGTTCTGCGGCTTCACATCGCGGTGGATGATACCCCGCTGATGCGCATGACCCAGCGCCGCAAGGATCTGAAGCGTATAGCGAACCGCATCCTCCTGCGGGATGCTGCCCGATTGATTGATGAGATCCTTGAGCGTCTGCCCGTCCACATATTCCATGGCGATATACGATACGCCGCCCACGTCACCCGAATCGATCATATTAACGATATTCGGGTGACCAAGCTTGCGGCATACCTCCGCTTCCCGCCTGAAACGTTCCTTATATTCCGGGTCTTCCTCATATTCTTCGCGCAAAACCTTGAACGCAACCGTTTGATGCGTTTTCAGGTCAAACGCGCGATAAACGATCGCCATGCCGCCGCGGCCGATGACGTCCTCTACGCGGAAACGGCGGCTGATGATCTTACCGATCAGTCTTGTTTCCACGTTCCGCCCTCCTCGCCCGTGCAGAGAATCAGCGTCACGTTATCGCTGCCGCCCGCGTCCAGCGCCATGGCGATCAGTTTGTCCGCCGCGGCTTCGATATCGTTTTCAAGCAGCACGCGCTCGATCTCCTCGTCAGGAACCATACCCGTCAGTCCGTCCGTGCAAAGCAGAAAGCGATCCCCCGGCAGATGATCCGCCGCCAGCAGGTCGGGCGTATTGTCGCCCTCCGTCCCCAGCGCGCGGGTGATGATATTGCGGCGCGGATGAACCCGCGCTTCCTCTTTTGTAATCAATCCCGCGCGGACAAACTCGCCGACCAGCGAATGGTCTTCGGTGATCTGTTCCATTTTCCCGCCGCGCAGGCGGTAGATGCGGCTGTCGCCGACATGCGCGATATACATATACTTGTCCGCGCGCCACATCATCGAGAGTGTTGTACCCATGCCGGCGCATTCCGCATGTCCCTTGGCGTGCGCAAGGATCTTTTCATGCGCAGAGAGAACGGCTTTTTTCAGCAGCGCGATGCTCGGTTTTTTCCGCTGAGCAGCCATATCTTTAACGGCGTTGATCGCCATCGCGCTGGCGACTTCGCCCGCCAGATGTCCGCCCATGCCGTCCGCAACGGCAAACACGCCGCGCTTTTCGTCAAACCACGCCGCGTCTTCATTCTGCTTGCGCTTTCTGCCGATATCGGTGCGCATTGTCGCCGCCACGCCGCTCACTCCCTGTCGTTTTATTCAGCCGTTGTTTCGTCCGTTTCCTGATTATCCCGAATATAGCGTCGGCGGAGCTGTCCGCATGCGCCCTCGATATCGTCGCCCATCTCTCGGCGGCGGGTCACGGAGATGCCCTTCTGCTCAAGCATATGCTTGAACGCATCCACCTCGCGCTCGGTCACGCCTGTCAATCCGCGTTCGGGAACGCTGTTGAGCGGAATCAGATTGACGTGGCACTGCATGCCGCGCAGTCTGCCCGCCAGCTCGACCGCCTGCACCGGATCGGCGTTCACGCCATGCACCAGCGCATACTCAAAGATGACGCGGCGTCCCGTCTTTTCAATATAATTCCGGCACGCGGCAAGCACCTCGTCCATGCTGTATTTGCGCGCAACGGGCATCAGCTTCCTGCGCACCTCGTCGTTGGGCGCATGCAGCGACAGCGACAGCGTGACCGGCAGATCTTCCTCCGCAAACCGACGCATGTTCTCCACCAGACCGCAGGTCGAGAGCGACACGCTGCGCATGCCGATGCACAGACCACCCTCCATCCTCAGGATACGGAGGAACTTGACCACGTTGTCATAGTTGTCCAGCGGTTCGCCGCTGCCCATCAATACGATGTTGCCCACTTTCTGCCCCTGCGGCGCAAGAACGCCGTTGGCGCAGACGATCTGCCCCAGCATCTCCGCCGGAGTCAGGCTTCTGGCACAGCCGTCCAGCGTGGACGCGCAGAACGCGCACCCCATCCGGCAGCCGACCTGCGTGGACAGGCAGAGCGTGTTGCCGTATTTATAGCGCATCAGCACGCCCTCGATGACGTTTCCGTCCGTCAGGCGGTACAGCAGCTTGATTGTTCCATCCAGCTTGGATTCAATCGTTTCCAGCACGGCGACCGGATTCGCGATGCAGCTTTCATCCATCTGTTCGCGCAGCGCCTTAGGCAGGTTGCTCATCTTTTCAAACGGCACACCCTGATGCAGCCATGAAAACACCTGCTTGGCGCGGAACGCGGGCTGACCCATCGTTTTAAAATACGCCCCCAGCTCGTCCGGCGTAAAGCCGAGGAGCTGCGTCTTTTCCGCGTTCGTCATGCCTTCACCCTGCGCAGGCGGCAGACATAGAAGCCGTCCGTTCCGTCTCTATGGGCAAACATCTGAAGACCGTATTCGCCCTCATGCGCCGCCAGTTTCTCCGGCAGCTCTGCGCCCATGCGCCACACCTCGTATTCCGGATGACGCGCAAGGAACAGCTTGATCTGCTCCTCATTCTCCTGCGGAAGAATGGAACAGGTGGAATAGACCAGCGTTCCGCCGACCTTGACCATCGGCGCAACCGCATCAAGGATCGCCGCCTGTGTAAAGCACAGGGACTGCACGCCCTCCGCCGTCACGCGGTACTTGACATCCGGCTTCTCGGTCATAACACCCGTACCGGAGCAGGGCGCGTCGATCAGCGCGGCATCCAGCGTCATCGCCATATCTTCACGCGGAACGGAAGCGTCCTTGACCGCCGGACGGACGTTTTCAAGCTTCAGGCGGTTTGCCGTGCCGCGAATCAGCTCAACGCGGTGCGCATGCGTATCCCACGCATAGACGCGTCCGGTGTCGTTCATCATTTCGCTCAGCACAGCGGTCTTTCCGCCCGGCGCGGCGCAGGCATCCAGCACGGTTTGACCCGGCTTCGCGCCGACCATGCGCGCGGCAAGAACGGAGCTTTCGCCCTGAATCGTAAACAGACCGTTCTGGAAAGCGCGCATGCGGGTCATGTCGCCCGCGCCATGCACTTTATAGACGCCCTCCAGCGCACCCGGCTCGAAATCCAGCTCGTCGTCGGCAAACAGACTGCGCAGACGTGCGTCGTCGCAGCGCAGATAATTCACGCGAACCGTCACCGTGCGGTCCTTCGGACGATAGCGCAGGATCTCCATCGCGTCATGCTCGCCGTATGCCTTGACCAGCATCTCGCAGAGCGCTTCCGGCGCGCTGAACATGATGGAGAGATACTTCACCGCGTCATCCTGCGGCTTGGGCCATACCACGTCGTTTTTGCCGCGGATCATGTTGCGCAGAACGCCGTTGACCAGACCGGTCAGCGCTTCAAAGCCCATCGCGCGGGTCAGGCTGACGGATTCATCCACCGCCGCCATATCCGGCACGCGGTCGAGATAGAACAGCTGATACGCGCCCATGCGCAGGATCTCGCGGACGGTCTGCTCGATCTCCTTTTCGCCTTCGAGGAACTGGTCGATGCGCCAGTCGAGCGTCATGCGGTTTTCCAGCGTGCCGTAAACGAGCTGGGTCACGAAAGCGCGGTCGCGGCGCGGCAGATTCGCCTGCGCCAGCCGCTTATCCAGCGCAAGGGACGCGTAGGCATCCGAACGGCTGACATCCAGCAGCGTTTCCAGCGCGACGCGGCGCGGCGCAAGGTTGGCGGGACGCGGCGCCCTGCGCTCGGTCGTGCGCGGCGCAAAGGAGCGCTTTTCTCCAAAGGACGGCTTGTCGCCGCGCGGAGCAAAGCCACGTTTTTCGCCGAACGCCGGTCGGTTTTCACGCGGGACAAATTCCTTCTTTTCTCCGAATGCCGGTCTGTTCTCCGAACGGCTGAAACTGCGCTTCTCGCCATATGCGGGTTTGTCACCGCGGGGCGCAAAGTCCCTCTTCTCTCCGAATCTCTTTTCGCTAAACGACGGCTTATCCCCGCGCGGGGCAAAGCTCTTCTTTTCCCTGAATGCCGGCTTGCCGCCGCGGGCGCCATAGCTCTTCTTCTCGCCGTATGCGGGTTTGTCGCCGCGAGGCTTTCTGTCCATATTCTTGCTGCCGCTGCGGAAACCGCCGTCGCGTCCTCTGTTATCTGCCATAATTTATTCTTTTGCCTTTCCCAGACACATACCGGTCTGCATATCATGCCCGCGCAGATAGTCCTTTGCATTCATGCGCTTTGCGCCGGGCATCTGTATCGCGCGCAATTCCAAATCGTCGTCCCCGCAGGAGACGACCAGCCCTGTCTTTGCATCCGCTCGAACGATCTCGCCGGGCTGTCCGCTCGGCGCAGTGTGGAGCGGCTTCACTTCAAAGACCTTCATCGCACCGTCCTCGGTCATCGTAAACGCGCCGGGCCACGGCGTTGTTCCACGGACGAGACAGTCGATTTCTCTGGCGCTCCTGCTCCAGTCGATGCGTCCTGTCTCTTTGTCAAGCTTCGGCTCGTAAGTCGCCTCGTCCGGATCCTGCGGCGTGCGTGTCAGCGTTCCCGCTTCAAGTTCACGGAGCGTTTTGACGAGCAGCTGAGCGCCCAGCTCGGAAAGCCTGTCGCTCAGTTCGCCCGCAGTCTCCGATTCTCCAATCGGCGTCTCAGCCTTGAGCAGCATATCGCCGGTGTCCATGCCCTTATCGGTGTACATTGTCGTGATGCCCGTCGTCGTTTCGCCCATCATTACGCACCAGTTGATCGGTGCGCTGCCGCGATGGCGCGGAAGAAGCGACGCATGGACGTTGATTGTTCCCATCGGCGGGATATCCAGAATCTCCTGAGAGAGCAGCTGACCAAACGCCGCCGTAACGCACAGGTCGGGCGCAAGCGCGCGCAGCGCCGCAACGCCCTCTTCCCGCTTGATGCGCTCAGGCTGAAAGACCGGAATGCCTGCGGCAAGCGCCGCTTCCTTGACCGGACATGCGGCGAGCTTATGCCCGCGCCCCTTGGGCCGATCCGGCTGGCAGAATACGCCAACCACGTCATAGCCGCCTTCGATCAGCGCGCGCAGGGACGGCACGGCAAAATCCGGCGTTCCCATGAACACGATCCTCACGCTTTATCTTCCTCCGTCTCCTCTTCCTGCGGGTCGTCCTCGTCAAACAGTTCGCGGGACATGATATCCACATAGAGCTGACCGTCCAGATGGTCGGTCTCGTGCATGATGCAGCGGGCAAGCAGCTCTTCCGCTTCGATCTCATACCATTCGCCGTTTCTATCCTGGAAACGGGCGCGCACCTTCATCGGGCGCTTGACCATGCCGCGGCGACCCGGAACAGACAGACAGCCTTCCGGTCCATCCTGCTCGCCCTCGGTCTCAAGAATCTCAGGATTGACCATCTCAATGAGCCCGTCGCCGCAGTCCATCACCACCACACGGCGCAGAACCGCGACCTGCGGCGCAGCCAAACCGACGCCGTTGGCGTTGTACATGGTTTCCGCCATATCATCAAGCAGCTTATGCAGCTTTTCATCAAACTTCTCTACCGGACGGCTCTTCTTGCGGAGCAGGTCGTCCTCGATGCAAATAATCTTGCGAAGCGCCATGGAATTTTTTCTCTCCTTCTAAACTGGTCATCAATCATGCCTGTCGCCTTTACGGCAATAGACACATTTACCCATCATCTTATCTATTATAAAGCATATTTGGGCAAAATGGAATACTTGAAAACAAAAAAGCGGACTGAGTCCGCTTTCATTTCCGCCGCAGTTTGTTAAAAGCATGGACGTTTTGCTCACGCGGGCGGTTTCGTGTGGTAAAAGACGCCGACCACGTCATAGCCGTTGTCAATCAGCGTGCGCAGGGACGGAACGGCAAAATCCGGCGTACCCATGAACACGATTCTCACGCCTTGCTGTCCTCCGTTTCTTCGTCCTGCGGATCATCCTCGTCAAACAGCTCACGGGACATGATATCCACATAGAGCTGTCCGTCCAGATGATCGGTCTCGTGCATGATGCAGCGGGCAAGCAGCTCCTCTGCTTCAATCTCATACCATTCGCCGTTTCGATCCTGAAAACGAGCGCGAACCTTCATCGGACGCTTGACCATGCCGCCGCGTCCCGGCGCGGACAGACAACCCTCCGGTCCATCCTGCTCGCCCTCGGTCTCAATGATCTCGGGATTGACCATTTCAATCAGCCCGTCGCCGCAGTCCATCACGACCACGCGTCGCAATACCGCGACCTGCGGCGCAGCCAAACCGACGCCGTTGGCGTTGTACATGGTTTCCGCCATATCATCAAGCAGCTTATGCAGCTTTTCATCAAACTTCTCTACCGGACGGCTCTTCTTGCGGAGCAGGTCGTCCTCGATGCAAATAATCTTGCGAAGCGCCATGGAAATCTTTCTCTCCTTCTGTTGGTCTGGTCATCGTCTCGTGTCCATCCTCTTTACAGGAATGGACACATTTACCCATCATTCTGTTTATTATAAAGCATATTCCGTTAAAATGGAATACCCGCGCACAAAAAAAGCAGGTGTAGGAGTACAATACATCTTGGACAAAGAGAAGAAAAAGGTAAAAGGATAGCGCAAAATCAGTTATAGGATCGTCCTGTAAAGGAAAAACGAAAATCGAAGCCTTATGAACGGATGACCCGCCCGGGCGAACGCATCCAAATCGACGTGAAGGTTATTCCTCGAAGTTGCTTAGCCAACAAAGAAGAACGGCTATACCAGTATACCGCTATCGATGAATACTCTCGGTATCGAGTTTTAGGTGCCTATCCGGAACAAAGCACTTATTCATCCGCTGAATTCTTGAAAAGAGTAAATCGGTAATTTCAAAAATTAGGTGTAAAAGTCGAATGCGTCCAGACAGATAACGGTTTTGAATTTACCAATCGTTTTTCCAACAGTCAAAAAGATAAATTGACACTTTTTGAAAAGACTGCTCAAGAGCTGGGTATTCGTCACAAGCTTATTCGCCCATATACACCCAGACATAATGGAAAAGTGGAACGCAGTCATAGAGAAGACCAAAAACTTCTTTATGATTCTCATTCCTTCCATTCCATCGACGACTTTGGTGGGCAGCCAGCTGCCCACCAAAGTCGCACCAATAACCGACCTATGCGCCCTTTGAAGTGGGCTTTTTTTCCCCAAAAAAAGAAAACTCACTTCCTATCGTGTCCAAGATGTTTGACAAACCTACATCTCTTAAAACTTGCACGCCTTTATTCAGCATGATACAGTTCTATACATTCCGCGCCATGCAGGATAATCTCTGCTTTTTTCGTCCATAATGATTCCGTGATGAATCAGGCAAGGAGGTTTTTTTATGTCCATCGGCATGATTCTACTGCTCGTACTCGCGCTGCTGATCCTCTTCGGCGTGCTTCAGCGCGTTCTTGACCGCATGGCGCTGACGGACAGGCAGGCGCTCATCCTGGTCGCCGCCATCTTCATCGGCGGATGGCTGCCCGATCTGCGCATCGGCATGGTATCGCTAAACATCGGCGGCGCGCTCGTGCCGCTTGGCGTTTGCGTCTATCTGTTCTTTCACGCAGGCGCGGCAAAGGAACGCATCCGAGCGCTGGTCGCTTCTGTGCTGACCGCCGCTGTGATCTATGTCATCAGCCTGTTCTTCCCCGCCGACCCCGTGACCATGCCGTTTGACCCCATGATCCTCTATGGTCTATGCGGCGGCATCATCGCGTGGCTGCTGGGGCGTTCCCGCCGGAGCGCGTTCATCGCCGGCATACTGGGCGTTCTGCTTGCCGATACGGCGACAGGCGTGGTCAACTGGACGCGCGGTATTCAGCAGGTCCTTTATCTCGGAAGCGCGGGCGCGCTGGACGCCGTCGTGCTTTCCGGTGTGACCGCCGTGATGCTGTGCGAGCTGTTCGGCGAAATCATCGAGCGCATCACGACCGGAAAAGCCGACGCTCCGCATGAGGACGGCGCCATACAGGGAGGTCAGCGCGCATGAAAGAAAAATACTCGCGGCTCCTGCTCTCCTTCTTTCTCGCGCTGACGCTGTATTGCGCCTGTGCCGTCAACGCATCGGCGGACGACCAGACCGATGAAGAGACGCTGCACGTCGCCGTGGATAATTCGGGCGCGTATCTGTTCTCCATCAACGGCGTCATTTCCGAGGGCGACGAATACATCACGGGCGACAACGTGCTTTACCGCATCGCCACTGTAAATAACGGCAACGCTATCGCTGAAAAGATCGGCGAAGAAGCCATGCCGGATGTTTCATGGCTGGATGTCGGCGAAGCGCAGGCGGTCTTTGCCGCGGACGGAAGCCTGCCGACAGCCAGCGCAAATCAGGGCGACAGCAAAAAGCTCATCGCCATGTATATCACCCACAGCGACGAAAGCTATATTCCCTCCGACGGCACGCAGAGCATCAACGGGCAGGGCGGCATATACGACGTAGCGCGCGAATTCCGCGACGCGCTTCAAACGCAGGGCATCGACGTCATCCTCGACGAATCGACGCATCTTCCTCACGATTCCGGCGCGTACCGCCGCAGCCGTCAGACCGCCGAGCGCCTTTTACAGAAGCATCCCGACGCCATTATCGACATCCATCGCGACGGCATTCCGGATGAGAGCGAGTATGCCCGAACCATCAACGGTGAAAAGGCGTCTCGTGTGCGCCTGCTCGTCGGGCGAAGCAACCAGAACAGCAGCGTCAACCGCGAATTCGCTAAACAGCTGAAAGCCGTTGCGGACAAGCAGTATCCGGGGCTGGTCAAGGATATCTTTATCGGCAAGGGCAACTATAATCAGGATCTTGCGCCGCATGCCATCCTGCTGGAATTCGGAACGCACACCATCAGCAAGGAGCGCGTCCTCAACTCCACGGACATGATGGCGCAGGTCGTATCCACCGCGCTCTACGGCACACAGACAGGAAGCGCCGCTTCCGAAAAAAGCAGTTCCAATCAAAACGCCGCCGTTCAGAGCAGCAAAGGCGTATCCGGAGGCATGATTTTCCTCGTCCTTTCCGTGATCGCAGGTGTCATCCTCTTTCTGCTGGCGCAGACCGGCGGCGGCAAGGCGATGGGAACCAAATTCACCCGCAACATCAGCGAAATGACCGGCGGATTGTTTGGAAAAAAGCCCAAGGACTCCGAGCCATAATCCTTACAAAACGCATGCCGTACAGCTTTCTTTCTGTATGGCATGCGTTTTTTCATAGTAAAAGCTTGACTTTATCCGCTGAATCCATCATAATATGTTGGGTTATTTTGAAAAAGAAGGTGTATCGTATTCATGCCCCAGCGTATTGTACACGTTCATCCCGGCTCGCTTGCCGCCAGAAGCGGCATTCGTGAGGGAGAAACGCTGATCTCCATCAACCGGACGCCGGTACTCGATCTGGTCGATTATCAATACCTCACCGCGCGCCCGTCTCTGGAAATGTTGCTGGAGGACGAAAGCGGTGCGCAGCATACCATTCATATCCACAAGCTCACGGAGGAATCGCTCGGTCTGACGCTCGAATCCTCGCTGATGAGCTGCCCAAAGACCTGCGCCAACCATTGCATGTTCTGCTTTATCGAGCAGATGCCGCCGGGCATGCGCCCCAGCCTGTACGTCCGCGACGACGACTGGCGGCTGTCTCTGATGGCGGGCAATTTCGTCACGCTGACGAACCTGCCCTCCCGCGAAATGGACCGCATGATCGAGCGCAAAGCCAGCCCGCTGTATATCTCCGTTCACACGACGAACGGCGAGCTGCGCAAAAAGATGCTGCATCATATCCACGCCGATCGCATCATGGAGCATCTGCACCGCTTTGCGGACAACAATATGAGCTTCCATTGTCAGGTCGTGCTTTGCCCCGGCATCAACGATGGTTCTGAGCTGGATCGCACCCTGCACGATCTGGCGTCGCTGATACCGCATGCGCTGACCGTCGCGCTCGTTCCGGTCGGACTGACCAAATACCGCGAACACCTGTATCCGCTCCGCCCCTATACGAAGGACGAAGCCGAACAGGTCATCCGACAGGCAGAAGCTTTCCAAAAAGAAATGCTCGCCGCGCACGGAACTCGGTTCGTTTTCCCATCCGACGAGTTCTATCAGATCGCGCAGCATCCCCTGCCCGATGTGGACAGCTACGAGGATTTTCCGCAGTTTGAAAACGGCGTCGGGCTTCTGTGCCGCCTGCGGGACGAATACGAAACGGCTCTGCGCCTTGACCCGGATGAAGGGCAGTCCGTCCCCCGCAGGGTCATCATGGCATGCGGCACATCCGTCGCGCCGTTTTTACAGGAATTGGTCACGACGCATCCGGTCATCGGCGTCGATATCCGAATCAAACCCATCCTCAACCGCTTCTTTGGCGAGACCGTAACCGTCTCCGGTCTGATCACCGGTCAGGATCTGGTCGCACAGCTCAAAGGCGAAGAAGCGGATGAAATACTCATTACCGAAAGCATGCTTCGTGAAGGAGAAGCCATTTTCCTTGACGACATGACGCTTGACCAGGCGCAGGAAGCCTTGGGAATCCGCATCACGCCCGTTCCGGACGACGGCGCGGATCTGCTCTATGCCCTGCGCGGAACGGAGGAATAATCACCATGGCAAAGCCCCTTGTTGCGGTCGTCGGTCGCCCGAACGTCGGCAAATCGACCTTTTTCAACAAAATCGCGGGACGCCGTATCTCCATCGTTGAGGATACGCCCGGCGTCACCCGCGACCGCATTTACGCGGATTGTGAATGGCTCAACTATAAGTTTACGCTCATCGACACCGGCGGAATCGAGCCGCGCACGGACGATATCCTGCTCAAGCAGATGCGCCGTCAGGCGGAGATCGCCATCGATACCTGCGACGTCATTCTCTTTTTCACCGACGGACGCACCGGTCTGACGGCAGACGACGAGGACGTCGCGACGATGCTCCGCAAGAGCCGCAAGCCGGTCATCCTGGTGGTCAACAAGGTCGATCATCAGGGCATGAACGACAACATCTATGACTTTTATACGCTCGGTTTGGGCGATCCCTTCCCCATCTCCGCGACCAACATGCTCGGTCTGGGCGACCTGCTCGACGAAATGGTCAAGCATTTCCCCAGCGAAGAACAGCAGGACGAAGAAGAAGAGCATACCATCCAGATTGCGGTCGTCGGACGCCCGAACGTCGGTAAATCCAGCCTTGTCAACCGCATCCTCGGTCAAGAGCGCTCGATGGTCTCCGGCATCGCAGGCACGACGCGCGACGCCATCGACACAGCTTTCACCCGCGACGGACAGCGCTATAACATCATTGACACTGCCGGTATCCGCCGCAAGCGCGCCATCGAGGAAGAATCCATCGAGCGTTACAGCATCGTCCGCGCGCTGGCTGCCGTCCGCCGCTGCGACGTTGCGCTCATCGTCATCAACGCCGAGGACGGCGTGACCGAGCAGGATACAAAGGTCGCCGGTTATGTCCATGACGAGGGCAAAGCCGCCGTGATTGTCGTCAACAAGTGGGATGCGCTCGAAAAAGATACCAATACGATGGAGACGTTCCGCAAGAAGGTCATCGAGGATTTGAAGTTCATGGACTATGCGCCTGTCCTCTTTATCTCCGCGCTGACGGGTCAGCGTGTGCCGAAAGTGCTGGAGAGCGTGCGCGACGTCTATGAGCAGACCTCCCGCCGCATCACGACCGGCCTGCTCAACGATATCCTTGCGGACGCCACGACAGCGCTTCAGCCGCCGTATATCAGCGGACGCCGACTGAAGATCTACTACGCGACACAGCAGAGCGTCTGCCCGCCGACCTTCGTCCTCTTCGTCAACGACGAAACGCTGATGCACTTTGCCTATCAGCGCTATCTGGAAAATCAGTTCCGCAAATCCTTTGGCTTTGACGGAACGCCTATCCGCTTCATTCTCCGCAATAAGAATCAGAAGGGAGATGACGTCAAATGAGCAGCGACGCCGTCAAGCTCATTCTGACGCTGGTCATCGGCTATCTGCTGGGCAGCATCTCCACCGGCGTCATCCTCTCCCGTGCCTTTGGTCACAAAGATATCCGCAGTCAGGGAAGCGGTAATTCCGGCACGACCAATATGCTGCGCGTAATGGGCAAAAAGTTCGCCCTGCTGACGTTTGCGGGCGATCTGCTCAAGGGCATCGTCGCCGTGCTGATCGGTAAAGCGCTGTTGGGAACGCAGGCGGGCGAAATCGTCGGCGCGTTCGGCGCAATCTTGGGACATAATTTTCCGCTCTACTTCGGTTTTAAGGGCGGTAAGGGCATCGCGACCAGCTTCGGCTGCCTGCTCGTCGTGTTCCCGCTGCAAACGCTGTGCGCATTCGGCGTGTTCCTGCTTCTCGTTGCGACGACGCGCTATGTATCCGCCGGTTCTCTCGGCGCGGCGGTCACGCTTCCGTTTTTCATCATGTTCACCACGCCCTGCGACCCGGTCATCTGGGGTTCTGTCATCGCGATCTGCCTGCTTGCCATTTGGCGGCATTATCCCAATATTAAACGGCTGATGAACCATACCGAAAGCAAGCTCAGCTTCGGAAAGAAGAAATCCGCCTGACCTTTCTTAAACCCCTATGAAAACAAGCTGACAGTGTTTTGTGCTGTCAGCTTGTTTGTTTATAGGCAATGCGGGCGGGCTCAGCCCATTTTGCGGCGCATGGTAAGCTGCATAAATTCAGCCGCGTGCGCAAAGCTTAAAAGCTCCGCAAGCATCGGCAGAAATGAGATCGGGCTCAGCCCGCTATGTTTGTCAGCCTTCCAATGAATCGATTTCTTCACCCTGCACCCTTCGGCGCGTCGGCAGACAGATGACCTGCCCGTCAACAAAATCGCTCGGCAGAAGATTCGGATTCAACCGCAGGATCTGCTCGACATTCGTGCCGTTTCGCTCAGCGATCTCGTCGAGGGTATCGCCTTCCTGAAGCCGATAGACCGGACCGCCGTTTTCGCAAAGACCGCGGTCGCCGCTCGGCGGCACGCAAAGCACATCGCCCGGACGAAGCGCCGTCAGCCGGATATCCTCGTTATACTCCCGCAGCGCGCGAAGCGATACGTTGGAGGAGAGCATTACATCGACGACGCTCTGCCCCTGCTGCACCGTATACGCCGACGAACCGACCGGACAGGAACGCCCCTCGCCCACTGGCACACACAGGATATCGCCCACCAGCAGTCTGCCCGCCGCAATCGCGGGATTCGCATTCATCAGTGCGCGCACGCTGATACCAAATTTGCGCGCAATGAGATAGAAACTGTCTCCGCGCTGCACGCGATAGCTTTCGCTTCCCGCAGGGCAGGCGCTTGAATCCACTTCCAGCGCAGTCTGGTTGATGCGTTCGCTTTCAGCCTGATTGATATTCTCCATAAAAGAACAGCCCCTTTCGACGTTCTGCTAAAAGCCTATGCGTCGCGGGGCTGTTTGTGCGATGAAATTAACCGAGTACCGTACCGTCCGGATTGAAGAGCGGCAGCTTTTCCAGATAGACGATATCGTCGCGCTCCTGCGCATCGCCTTCGGCGAGGATCGCCATACGGCCGCAGATGTTGCCGCCCGCCTTCTCAACGAGCTTCTCCAGCGCAGTCAGAGACTCGCCGGTAGAGATCACGTCATCCACAATGAGGATCCGCTTGCCGCGCATCATCGCGGCATCTTCGCCGTCGATGTAGAGCTTCTGAACATGGTCGGTGGTGATGGAGCGGACTTCCACGCCGATAACGTCCTTCATGTAGAGCTTGACGCCCTTGCGCGCCAGCATCCACTTCTTTGCGCCAAGCTGACGTGCCATTTCATATGCCAGCGGGATGCCCTTGCTCTCGGCAGTAATCAAATAGTCAAACTCCGGCGCTTTTTTCAGCAGCTCAGCTGCGCACGCCTGAGTCAGCTCGCAATCGCCGAAAATGACGAAAGCGCCGATAGAGAGCTTGTCATTGAGCGGGCAGATGGGCAGGTCGCGTTCGCATCCGGCGATCGTCATATGGTAATGCGTGTTCATGAGGTTGAACCTTCTTTCCTGTATCCGGAAAAACCGGGGCATAATCAACAGATTCATTATACACTGATTTCCATTGTTGTCAATGAATCCCGCGACGGTTTTCCCTTTTTATTCGAGATTTTTACCCAAAAACGAAACAAAAGCAACTAACCGACCATCAGTCTGCACGTTTTTCCGAACATTTAATTTAGTTTTTATTGTTATGATTCGCATTATCATCCTTTTCTGTCTGCATAATCCGCTTCGGCAGGACCGAATTTGCTGCAAGCCGTTTTTCTTTTTTTCGGGCATCCCGCCAAAAACAAGCAGAAACCAACACGCTTCCGCTTCATATTCTTTCATATTTCCGCATATCCGCACACTTCCGCCTATTTCTTTCCAAATGGCAAACGTTCGCGCAAACATTTTTTCCTTTTTAAAATCTGTACTGCCCTTGACGCGTCCCCCGCTTTCGTGATAAGATGGTCACCAGCGGTATTCCCAAATATTGTGGTCAGATATTCTTTTCACATACCATATATTGTGGTCAATTCGATTATTTCAACAAGAGAGGGACGTGTGTGTCGATGTACATCATCAAAAAGGACGGCACAAAAGAGCCTTTTAACGTTCAAAAAGTCGTCGCTGCCGTAAACAAAAGCGCTGAACGCGTGCTTTATACGTTCAAGCCGGAGGAGCTGGATTTCATCTGCAATTTCGTCACAGAGAAATGCAAAGCGCTGGGCTGCGAGGGCATCCGCATCGCACAGATGCACAACATCGTCGAAGGCGCGCTGGACGCGATCAACCCCGACGTCGCCAAGTCCTATCGCGATTATCGCAACTACAAGACGGACTTCGTGCAGATGCTCGATACGGTCTACAAGAAATCGCAGTCGATCATGTATATCGGCGACAAGGAAAATTCCAACGCCGACAGCGCGCTGGTCTCCACGCGCCGCAGTCTGATCTTCAACCAGCTCAACAAGCAGCTCTATCAGAAATTCTTTCTGACGGTCGAGGAGCTTCAGGCGCAGCGCGACGGATATATCTACATCCACGATATGTCCGCCCGCCGCGACACGATGAACTGCTGCCTGTTTGACGTCGGAACCGTTCTGCGCGGCGGCTTTGAGATGGGCAATCTCTGGTATAACGAGCCGAAAACGCTGAACGTCGCTTTCGACGTCATTGGCGATATCGTGCTTTCCGCCGCCAGCCAGCAGTACGGCGGTTTCACGGTTTCCTGCGTCGATCAGCTGCTGGACAAGTATGCGGAAGCAAGCTACGTCATCTTCTATGACCGCTATCGTTCGCTGGGGCTTTCTGACGAGCGCGCACAGGAAGAAGCCATGAAGGATATCGTCAACGATTTCGAGCAGGGTTTCCAGGGCTGGGAATACAAATTTAATACGGTCGCATCCAGCCGCGGCGATTATCCCTTCATCACCATGACGCTCGGTCTGGGTCAGACGCGCATGGCAAAGCTCGCCAGCAAGCTGTTCCTCAAGGTGCATGCGGGCGGTCAGGGCAAGAAGAACAACAAAAAGCCGGTTCTCTTCCCGAAGATCGTCTTTCTCTACGACGAGAATCTGCACGGACCGGGCAAACCGCTGGAGGACGTCTTTGAAGCAGGCATCGAATGCTCGTCCAAGACGATGTATCCGGACTGGCTGAGTCTGACCGGCGAAGGCTATGTCGCGTCGATGTACAAGAAATATGGCGCAGTTATCAGCCCGATGGGCTGCCGTGCGTTCCTCTCCCCGTGGTATGAGCGCGGCGGCATGGAACCGGCGGACGAAAACGACAAGCCGGTCTTTGTCGGGCGCTTCAACATCGGCGCCGTATCGCTGCATCTGCCGCTCATTCTCGCCAAGGCGCGCAAGGAAGGGCGCGACTTCTATGAGGTGCTGGATTACTATATGGAGCTGATCCGCCGTCTGCATATCCGCACCTATGCCTATCTGGGCGAGATGCGCGCAAGCACCAACCCGCTGGCGTACTGCGAAGGCGGCTTCTACGGCGGTCATCTGGGGCTGTACGATAAGATCAAGCCGGTTCTCAAAACGGCGACCGCGTCCTTTGGCTACACGGCGCTCAACGAGCTTCAGGAGCTTTATAACGGCAAGAGCATCTACGAGGACGGTCAGTTTGCGCTGGAAGTCATGCAGCACATCAACGACAAGGTCAACCAGTTCAAAAAAGAAGACGGCAATCTCTATGCCATTTACGGAACGCCCGCCGAAAGCCTCTGCGGCTTGCAGATCGAGCAGTTCCGCAACCTGTACGGCATCATTGAGAATGTATCCGACCGCCCGTATGTGTCCAACTCTTTCCACTGCCATGTGACGGAGGATATCACGCCCATCGAAAAGCAGAACAGCGAATCCCGATTCTGGAATCTTTCCAACGGCGGCAAGATCCAGTACGTCCGCTATCCGGTCAGCTATAACAAAGAAGCGATCCGCACGCTCATCCGCCGTGCCATGAAGATGGGGCTTTACGAGGGCGTCAACCTTTCGCTCGCCTACTGCGACGACTGCGGCTATCAGCAGCTGGAGATGGACGTCTGTCCGAAGTGCGGCAGTACGAACCTCACAAAGATCGACCGCATGAACGGCTATCTTTCCTATTCCCGCGTTCACGGAGAAAGCCGTCTGAACGACGCAAAAATGGCTGAGATTGCGGAAAGAAAGAGTATGTAACATGAATTATCACAATATTACCATGGATGATATGCTCAACGGCGATGGGCTGCGGACTGTTCTGTGGGTGTCCGGCTGCGCGCATCATTGCCGCGGCTGCCAGAATCCGCAGACATGGGACGAGCATAGCGGCATTCCCTTTGACGCCGCGGCGAAGGAAGAGCTTTTTTCCAATCTATCCCGCGACTATATCGACGGCGTGACCTTTTCCGGCGGCGACCCGCTCTGTCCCGGAAATCGGGAGACCGTTGGTCAGCTTATCACGGAGATTCGCGAGCGTTTTCCTGAAAAGACCATCTGGCTCTACACAGGCGACCTGTTCGAGAGTTTCCGGAACGACCTGCCTTTCCTGCCGCTCATCGACGTCATCGTGGATGGCCCATATGTGGAAGCGCTGCGCGACGTCAAACTGCATTGGAAAGGCAGTAAGAATCAACGCGTCATCGACGTTCACAAGACGCTCGAAAGCGGAAAGATCGTCCTCTGGGCGTGAGATTACAAAAGCAAAGGAGTTCCCTCTTTATGGTACGCATTGCCCGATTCGAAAAAGTCTCCGCCCGCCGCTTTGTCGCGGACTGGTGCGCCACGTTCCCCCAGCAGTCCATCGAGCAGGCGGTCGCCGCATACGAGCGAATCCGTCTGCCGGAACGCGCGACCAGCGGTTCTGCGGGATATGATTTCTTTGCGCCCGTCGGCTTTGAGCTTGGCGCAGGCGAAGGCATCAAGATTCCCACTGGCATCCGCGCCCTGATCGAAGAGGGCTGGGTGCTGTCCATCTATCCGCGCAGCGGACTGGGCTTCAAATACCGTTTTCAGCTTGACAATTCCATCGGCATCATCGACAGCGATTACGCCCGTTCGGACAACGAGGGGCACATCTTCATGCGCATGACCAACGACAGCCGCGAGGGAAAGAGCTTGATCGTCCCGACCGGAACGGCGTTCGCACAGGGTATCTTCCTGCCCTTCGGCATCACGGTGGACGACGACGCCCGCGGCGTCCGCAACGGCGGCTTAGGCTCGACGACCAGTCGCTGAGCATTTTCTATCGCGTAAGGAGGTCTTTTCATGTCCTTTTCCCCTGTCTCCTATCCGAAGGACAAAGCCGAGCGCTATAAAGTCCTTCTTGCGCAGGCGGCTTCGCTGCTCGACGACACGCTCAACCCCATCGCCAACCTTGCCAATATCGCCGCGCTCCTTTATGACGCGCTTGAAGAAATCAATTGGTGCGGATTCTATTTAATGGATGACGGTGCGCTGACGCTTGCCCCGTTCTGCGGGCTTCCCGCCTGTACGCGCATCCCGCTTGGGCGCGGCGTATGCGGAACAGCCGCGCAGACGGATACCATTCAGCGCGTGGACGACGTGCATACGTTCTCCGGTCACATTGCCTGCGACAGCGCATCGCAAAGCGAGATCGTCGTGCCTATCCGCCAAAGCGGTCAGGTCGTCGGCGTTCTGGATATCGACAGTCCCATCCTCTCGCGTTTCGACGAAACGGACGAATTCTATCTCGTTCAGCTCGTCCACCATATTCAGGATACATGCCCGTTTGATAAAACGGGATATCGAATCTAATCCACATCATCCTATACGCAGACGAGCCGTCACACGCAATCCGTGTGACGGCTCGCTGTTATTTTAGGAATGGGCTTCCGCCGCTTCTTCTTTTGCCACGGGCGCGACAATATTATGGATCCAGACGCCTTTCTTAACCAGAACAAATCCAATGACAACCTTCACCAGCTCCAGCGCCTGCACGCAGAAATACAGCGGTACAATATCCATGCCGGTCTTATAGGCAAGCAGACAAGCCACCGGAACATTGACTCCCCATGTGAACACGCTGTCAAACAAGAACGTGATCATGGTTTTGCCGCCCGATCTGAGCGTAAAGTAGCAGCAATGCGAGAACGAATACGCCGGCATGATGATCGCCACGACGTAGAGCAGCTTGGTCGCGATAGCCCGAACATGCGGCTCGGTGTTGTAGATCTCCGGAATAACCGGCGCGAGCAGCGCCAGCAGCGTGCCCATAATCAGGTTCGACCCAACCGCCAGCAGCATCAGCCGCCATGTGCAGTTTTTGGCGCGCTCAATATCGTTCGCGCCGAGCGCCTGCCCGACCATAATCGCCACGGCGTTGCCCATGGACAGGAACACGACCTTAAACAGGTTGCTGACCGTCGAAGCGATGTTGCACGCCGCCACGACATCCAGCCCGCGTACAGAATAGCATTGCAGCAAAACCGCCATGCCGGACGACCAGAAGAATTCATTGACCAACAGCGGCATGCCGCGCACAAATACGCTTTTGAGCAGCGGAGCCGGCACGCGGAGGCTGCGATAAGCGCCCAGTATAAAGGGGAACTGCCTCGATTTGGCGTGCGTATAGACCACGATGATCGTCGTTTCGACATAACGGGAAAGCACGGTCGCAATCGCCGCGCCGGTCACGCCCAATTCTGGAAAGCCGCATTTGCCAAAGATCAGGAAATAGTTAAAGACCAGATTGACCAGAATCGCCACGACGCTGGCGAACATCGGCAGACGCGTTTCGCCGACCTCGCGCAATGTGCTGGCGTAAACCTGCGATACGGCAAAAGGCAGCAACCCCCAAAGCATGACGTACAGATAATCCAGGCTGTATGTCAGCGTTGCGGCGGCGTCCGCACCGGAAGTTCCTTCAGCCAGATACAATCCGATGAGCTTTTCCGGGAAACCCAGAAAAACGCCCAGCGCACACACAAACATGGCAAGCGCAATCATCCATTTGATGCGGAAGCAGTCGCGCACACCCCGGTCGTCATTCGCGCCCGCGTACTGCGTGGCAAAGATACCCGCGCCCGCCAGACCGCCGAATATGCAGAGATTGAACACGAATAACAATTGATTGACGATAGCGACCGCCGACATTTGCAGCGTGCCGACGCGCCCAACCATCACGTTATCCAGCAGGCTGACGACGTTAGAAACCGTGTTCTGGATGATGATCGGCACGACGACCGCCACCACCTCGGCATAAAACGCCCTGTCGCCAATAAGCCGCTCACGCAGCCTCGCCCTCTTGGTTTGACTCCTATTCATTTTTCCTTTTTTCCCTTCGTTATTCTTTCTGTCAATATAACACATCCCGTAACAAATGTAAAGCATGGCATCCCGTCATCTATACAGATAAATTCCGAACTTTTTCCTTTCCCCCTCTCTCCGTTTTCTCCGATTTATGGTATACTGAAATCCCCCTACATCCAGAATCGAAGAAAGGATGATGACCCATGAATTTCCGCATGATCCACGAAAACTACAACGTCAGCAATCTGGAAAACTCCATCGCTTTTTATGGAAAAGCGCTCGGTCTGCACGAAGTACGCCGCAAAAATGCCGCGGACGGCTCCTTCATCATCGTCTACATGGCGGACGATTCGCTCAGCTTTGAGCTGGAGCTGACGTGGCTGCGCGACCATCCGCAGAAATATGACCTCGGCGAATGCGAATTCCATCTTGCCTTCCGGACAGACGATTTTGACGCCGCGCACGCGCTGCACAGCGAGATGGGCTGCATCTGCTTTGAAAACCCCGCGATGGGCATTTATTTTATCGAAGACCCTGACGGCTACTGGCTGGAGATCGTCCCTACAAAATGAACATTTAAACCGTTTATGCCATGCAGTCAAACCTAACATTCGGATATATGCGAACATTTAAAATATCGTATACTGATTTATTCGATATTTCGACCATTATTTTTTATTTTGCCCTTTACAACCATCTGAAGATGCGGTATGATGACAGCGTCATCAATTTTTGTTACCTGTTGAGTTGATTCACAAACAAGGAGGAACAAAACTCATGAAGAAGTTGATCGCTCTGATGCTTGCCGCGATGCTGTGCATGGCAGCCTGCGTCGCCCTCGCTGCTGACCTCAAGATCGGCGCCGTTATGCTCGGCGACGAGACCGAAGGCTATACGCTGGCTCATATGGAAGGCATCAAGCAGGCTGCTGCCGAGCTTGGCATTTCCGACAAGATCGTTTGGAAGTACAAGGTTCCGGAAGATCAGACCTGCTACGACAGCGCGCTCGACCTTGTCGGTCAGGGCTGCAACCTCATCATTTCCAACTCCTACGGTCATCAGAGCTACATGGCTCTTGCCGCTGAAGAGTATCCGGACGTCACCTTCGTTGCCATGACGGGCGATTTCGCCGCGCTCTCCGACTGCGACAACCTGAAGAACGCTTTCACCAAGGTATTCCAGTCCCGCTATGTGTCCGGCGTCGTTGCCGGCATGAAGCTCGCCGAAATGATGAACGACGGCACCCTCACTGCCGAGACGCAGCCGAACTCCTTCGATGCTGACGGCAACGTGAAGATCGGCTATGTCGGCGCTTACAACTACGCCGAGGTCGTTTCTGGCTACACCGCTTTCTTCCTGGGCGTCCGCTCCATCGTGCCGAACGTGACCATGGAAGTCATGTACACCAACTCCTGGTTTGATATCGACAAGGAAGGCGCCGCCGCCGAAGCGCTCGTTGCGAAGGGCTGCGTTATCATCGGTCAGCACGCTGACTCCACCGGCGCTCCCGCGGCTGTTCAGAAGCTCCATGATGCCGGCACCATCTGCTACTCCATCGGCTACAACATCGACATGCTTCCGACCGCTCCGACCGCGGCGCTGACCTCTGCGACCAACGTCTGGTCTGTGTTCTACAAGGAGCTGTTCTCCGCGATGCTCAACGGCGAGGAAGTCGCTTCCGACTGGGCGAAGGGCTATGACGACGGTGCTGTCGCCATCACGACGCTTGGCCCGTCCTGCGCCGCCGGTACGGCTGAGAAGGTCGCCGAAGTCGAAGCCGCTCTGCGTGACGGCAGCCTGAAGGTCTTTGACACCGCTACCTTCACCGTCAACGGCGAAACCGTTACCTCTGCCCCGTGTGACATGACCATCATGGACTGGGCTACCGGCACGGTCGCCTATCAGGGCGAGACCTACGAGGGCATCGTGGACGGCGCTTTTGAAGAGTCTACCTTCCGCAGCGCGCCGTACTTCACCCTGCGCATCGACGGCATCGTTGAGGACGCGCAGTAATCTGCATTTTCTACATCGAAGCCTTAAACGAAAAGGGAAGCCATCCGCTTCCCTTTTCGCTGTTTATTTACTTTGAAGGAGTGAGCGGCACCTTATGCAAAATGCCATTGAACTGCGCCATATTACCAAGACATTCGGCAGCGTTGTTGCCAACAGGGACGTCTCCCTGACCGTCCACTGCGGAGAGATCCTCTCCCTTCTGGGCGAAAACGGCAGCGGAAAAACAACACTGATGAACATGATCGCCGGTATCTACTACCCCGACAGCGGCGAGATTTTGGTCGATGAAAAGCCCGCTGAGATCCGCAGCCCGAAGGACGCCTATGCGCTGGGCATCGGCATGGTTCATCAGCATTTCAAGCTTATCGACGTGTTCACCGCCGTGGAAAATATCGCGCTGGTCATGGATCAACACGAAAAATACGATCTGAAAGCCATCCGCGAAAAGGCGCGCGCCATCTGCGACAAATACGCTTTTGATATCGACCTCGACCAGAAGGTCTACGAGATGAGCGTCAGCCAGAAGCAGACGCTTGAGATCATCAAGATGCTTTATCGCGGCGCACAGATCCTGATCCTTGACGAGCCGACCGCCGTTCTGACTCCGCAGGAAACCGAAAAACTCTTCCATGTCATGCGCAACATGCGCGCAGACGGCAAATCCATCATCATCATCACCCACAAGCTCCACGAGGTGCTTGAGATTTCCGACCGCGTCGCCATCCTGCGAAAAGGCGAATACGTCGGCACGGTCGAAACCGCGAACGCAAGCGAATCCTCTCTGACGGAAATGATGGTCGGCAAAAAAGTCGAGTTGAACATCGAGCGTCCGGAACCGGTCGATCCGCACCTGCGCCTGAGCGTTCACAATCTGAGCGTAACAAACAGTGAGGGCATCCGTGTGCTGGACGGCATCTCTTTTGATGCGTTCAGCGGCGAAATTCTGGGCATCGCGGGCATTTCCGGCAACGGTCAGAAAGAGCTGCTGGAAGCCATCGCCGGATTGCAGCCGACCGACGCGGGTTCCAGCGTCGTCTATTATCCGGACGACGACCGCGATTCCACGGCGGAGCAGCTCATCGGCAAATCCCCCAAGGATATCCGCGACATGGGTGTTCATCTCTCTTTCGTTCCGGAGGATCGTCTGGGCATGGGTCTGGTCAGCTCGATGGGCATGATCGACAACATGATGCTCAAGAGCTACGGTCAGGGTCATTCCCCCATCGCCGACCGCCGCGCGCCGCGTCATCTCGCCGAAGAGATCAAAGATTCTCTGGGCGTCGTCACGCCCTCTGTCAGCACGCCGGTCTCCCGTCTCTCCGGCGGCAATGTGCAGAAGGTCCTTGTCGGACGTGAGATTGCGGCAAGTCCTTCCGTGCTGATGACTGCCTATGCCGTGCGTGGTCTGGATATCAACACAAGCTATACCATTTACCATCTGCTCAACGAACAGAAGCAGAAGGGCGTCGCCATCATCTACGTCGGCGAAGACCTTGACGTACTCATCGACCTCTGCGACCGCGTGCTGGTTCTCTGCGGCGGCAAGAACAACGGCATCGTTGAGGGCCGCAAGACCAGCAAAGAAGAGGTCGGCTTGCTCATGACCAAACTGCGCGAGCCGCAGCAGAAAGGAGGCGTCGCCTGATGCAGTCGGTAAAACACAGCGAACCGCTGATCCGCGTCGTCAAGCGCGGAGAAATCTCCGCCGCCAAGAAGATCGTGATCCGGCTGATCGCGGTCGTTCTGGCGCTCGTCGTAGACGCCATGTTCATCTACTTCGTCACCGGTCTGAACCCGATCGACGTTTACAAAGCCATGATTCAGGGCACGTTCAGCACGACGATGCGCTTCTCCTGGGCGATGCGCGACCTTGCTTCCCTGCTTCTAATCGGCATCGCGCTGGCGCCTGCGTTTAAAATGCGTTTCTGGAATACCGGCGCGGAGGGTCAGGTTTTGATGGGTGCGCTGGCGACCGCCGCCGTCATGGTCTACTACGGCGGCAAAGTACCGAACTGGATGCTGTATACCGCGATGCTCGTCGCCAGCGTCCTTGCCGGCGCGGTCTGGGGCTTCATCCCCGCGTGGTTCAAAGCCAAATTCTCGACCAATGAAACGCTGTTCACCCTGATGATGAACTACGTCGCCATTCAGCTCGTCGCCTGCTGCGTCAATATCTGGCGCGGTCAAGCTTCCAGCCTGGGCAAGCTCAACATGAAGAGCAAGGCGGGCTGGTTCCCGCAGATCATGGGTCAGCGCTACACCATCAACCTCATCGTCGTCGTCGTGCTGACCATCGCGATGTACTGCTATCTGCGTTACTCCAAGCAGGGCTATGAGATCTCTGTCGTCGGCGAGAGCGAGAATACCGCGCGCTACGCGGGCATCAACGTCGGCAAGGTCATCGTCCGCACGATGATCCTCTCCGGCGCGCTCTGCGGTCTGACCGGCTTCCTCATCGTCGGCGGGCGCGATCAAGCCATCTCCACCGGCACGGCAGGCGGCAACGGCTTCACCGCCATCATCGTCGCATGGCTCGCCAAGTTCAACACATTCACGATGGCGCTCATTTCCTTCCTGCTCATCTTCCTGGACAAGGGCGCGGCTGAGATCGCTTCCGCTTACAATCTGAATGACTTCGCCAGCGATATCATCGCAGGCATCATCCTCTTCTTCATCCTTGGAAGCGAGTTCTTCATCAACTACAAACCGGTATTCCGCACGCACGCGGGCAAGGAGGCTGCCTGATGGATACGCTTATCGCATGGATCATGCGCGCCATTCCCTTTGGAACCATTATCATGTACGGCGCAATGGGTGAGATCCTCACCGAAAAAAGCGGTAACCTGAACCTCGGCGTGCCGGGTATCATGTATCTGGGCGGTTTCGCCGGATTCGCCAGCTCCTACATCTATGAAAACAGTGTCGCCAACCCGAATATGGCGCTTTGCGTCGTTATCGCGCTCGTCTGCGCATTCATTGCGTCGATGCTCGGCGGACTGATTTACAGCTTCCTGACCATCAGCCTGCGCGCCAATCAGAATGTCACCGGTCTTGCGCTGACGACGTTCGGTATGGGCGTCGCGAACTTCTTCGGCGTATACATCCTCAACGGACGCACCGCGACGCAGAGCATGGTCTACAAGACCTTCCAGACCAAGCTGCCGCTGCTCCCCCAGCTCGGCATCGTCGGGCAGACGCTGTTTAACTATGGCTTCATGGTGTATGCCGCCATCGTTCTGGCAGTCGTCCTCCATCATGTGCTGAACCACACGCGTATCGGTCTGAACCTGCGCGCCATCGGTGAAAACCCTGCGACTGCCGACGCCGCCGGTATCAGCGTCACCCGTTATAAGTATCTGGCGACCTGTCTGGGCGCAGGCATCTCCGGTCTGGGCGGGCTGTACTATGTTCTGGATTACAATCAGGGCATTTGGGCGACCACGACGCAGATCGAGGCACTGGGCTGGCTGGCTGTCGCGCTGGTCATCTTTACGACATGGAAGCCGCTGAACGCGATCTGGGGCTCTTACCTGTTCGGTCTGCTCTACTGGCTGTATCAGTTCCTGCCGACGCTGCTGGGCATCTCCGTGCCGGGCTATGTGACAGACCTGATCCAGATGGTTCCCTATCTGGTCACGATCGTCGTGCTGGTCGTCACCTCTCTTCGCAAAAAGCGCGAGAATCAGCCGCCCGCCAGTTTGGGTTTGGCTTACTTCCGCGAAGAACGATAAGCGCTTTCCCGATAAGCTCTTTCTGAGCTTATCGGGAATTTTTCTTTTTGCTGTTGACTTTTTTCGCAATTTCCCTTATAATGTGAGGGAATTAGGGAGTAGTCAGCGCCCTTGCGTCTGGGCGTGATAAAGTCAACATACTGGGGCGTCCACCTCTGGCTTTATATGAAATGACAAGACTAATCTGCGCATTTTTTACCTTGCGGCAGGTTGGTCTTTTTTATATTCCTGCCGCCGTCAAAAACGGGGAGGAATCGTTTTGGGTCTTTGGGAATTATTCGTCATCGCCGTCGGTCTGTCGATGGACGCGTTCGCCGTATCCATCTGCAAGGGTCTGTCCGTCGGCAAGTGCAGGTTCAAGCACATGCTCATCTGCGGTCTATATTTCGGCGCGTTTCAGGCGATCATGCCGTCCATCGGCTATCTGCTCGGCGCGCAGTTTGACACGCTGGTTTCTTCGCTTGCGCCGTACATCGCTTTCGTTCTGCTCGCGCTCATCGGCGTGAACATGATCCGTGAATCACGCAGCAAGGAAGAGGAAGAAGAAGTCAACGCCGATTTCTCGTGGCGCGCGATGCTTCCTCTCGCCGTCGCGACGAGCATTGACGCGCTGGCTGTCGGCGTATCCTTCGCTTTCCTGCAAGTCAACATCATTCCGGCGGTCTGCTTCATCGGATTGACGACGTTCGTTTGCAGCGTGGCCGGTGTGAAGATCGGCAGTATTTTCGGCGACCGCTACAAGGCACGCGCCGAGTTTTTCGGCGGACTCGTTCTGATCGTTATGGGGCTGAAAATTCTGATCGAACACTTCTTGGGATAAAAAGTGGGCTGAGCCCACATTCACTTCCGCCACAGTCCGTAAAGATTCAAAGCTCTACGCACGCGAGCAAGCTTTATACAATTTCCTGTACGTTAAAAACGC
>CAKTXP010000011.1 GCA_934631055.1 uncultured Clostridia bacterium
TCAACTTCATTGTACCATTCACCACGTTGGGATGTCTCTATTTATTTGTGCATTTTTTCAAATTTGCTCATTTATAGATGTTAGCTCACTTTATTCCCCGGAAACGAACTGAGAGGGCGTTTTGCCGGTATACTGGTGAAAGACCTTTGTGAAGTAGGAGGAATCCTCATAGCCTACGCAGATGGCAACGTCGCGCAGGAGAAGATTCGGCTTTTCGCGCAGAAGCTGCATGGCGGCTTCCATGCGTCGGCGGGTCAGATAAGCGTTGAACGTCGTATCGCTGTATTTGCGGAAAAGGCGGCTGAGATAGGTCTGCGAGATGCCGACTTCGTCACAGACGCTTTGCACGCTCAGCGGGAGAGCATAGTTCTCGTCGATGTACTTTGCGGCGTAATCGTACAGCTCCTGCGTACTGAGCTTCCTGTCCTTGATGTTCCAATTGTCAAACAGCAGCGAATAGACGCCGGACATCAGCTCGCCGTAGAAATTGGCGCATCGGATCATGTCGTTCAGCTCCAGAAGGATCTCTTCCATGCGGTTATAGACGGGCTGATAGACCGCGGCAATCTGATGGACCAGCTGGCGGCACATATGCCAGACCTGGCGCTGGGGCATCTGCGCGTGTTCCCATACGGCGGCGAGGGAGATGAAGTAATCCTTAATCATGCGGTATTTGCCTGCGCTGACGAAATAGGTGAGCTGCTTCAGCTCTGCGACGGGCAGGCGCAGGACCTCCTCTGTGGAGGAGCCGCCCGCGAACTGGATGATTTGATGCTTGCCGATGACCGTTTTGCGATAGAGCATCAGCAGCGCCCATTCGATGAAGGAGGGCAGGAACTCGATGGGCTGGGCGGTCGGCGTGTAGATCGCCGTCCATGTGGCGTAGGCGCCGGGGCGTGTCAGGTAGACGCTCAGGTGCATAAGCAGCTCTTCAGAAGGCTCGTCCTCGGCGATGAGGATGCGCTCGTCGTCGTCGCGCCCGCGCAGGACTTGAAAATGCCCATCCTTGGGCAGGACGAGCGACGTCGCGCTCAGGTTCTTGGGCAGGGTCATATCCAGATTGCCCCAGCGGACGAGGGCAAAACGGAAGCTCTTCTTTTTGTAAAGCTGCTGGGCGCTTTCAAGGGAATAAGGATGGCCGCAGGCGATAGCGGGCAGGAGCGCGGAATTGAGGCTTGCGTTTTCGCTCTCCAGCTTTTTCTGGACGGATTGAAGGACGGCGGTCATTTTGCTGATGCTCACGGGCTTGAGCAGATAGTCGTCTACGCCGACCTGAATGGCGCTCTGCGCATATTCAAATTCGCCATAGCCGCTGATGATGACGATATGGATGCTGGGCTGGATGACGCGCGCCGCCTGCGCCAGCTCGATGCCCGACATGCCGTGCATGCTGATATCCGTGATGAGCAGATCGACGGATTGCTGCCGCAGATGTTCCAGCGCATGCTCGCCGCTGGAAGCGGTAGCGACGACCTGAAAATCCTTGGCAAACTGCTCGATGATGCTGCGCACGAAGCGGAGAGCGGGCATTTCGTCGTCAACGACCAACACGCGATACATGAAAAACACCTCCCGAACTGATTGCGTTCAGTATACCATATCTTGAGGGAAAATTCAGCACAGTACAGGTTTTTTGCAGCGATGTGCAGGATTTTACAAACGGCGGGCGGAGGAAGAGAAACCGAAATAGGGCGGTTTTGGATTTTCCAGAATCCAGTGTACGAATGTCCTGTTTTATGGCGTTCCCGTTATGATACGATACACATACAAGATGCGACGGAACCCCGATACGGCGGCCGGCTCTGCCGGCGGATGAAAGGAGAAACCAACATGAACAAATGGCTCAAAAGACTGACAATCGGCACGGCGGCGGCGCTGATGCTTTCCGCGCCAGCGCTGGCGGAAGAGACCGCGCGCCCCAACATCACCGCGCATAAGGCGAACGGCATCGTCATCGACGGCAAGCTGGACGAGTGGAATCTGGATTCGCCCGCCGTGGTAAAGGACGCTACGCAGGTCATTCGCGACGCGATGCTCTGGAAGGGCGAGGACGATCTTTCCGCGACGTTCTACATGGCTTGGGACGAAGAGAATCTGTATCTCGCGGCGGACGTTCACGAGGATACGCCGCTGGGCGCAATCGAAATGCTGCCCATCGACGGCGAGGACAACATCAAGCTCTATATCTCGACTGATCCTTCCGCCGATCCGGCACGGACCGAGTACGGCACGAATGATTTCCTTGTGTACTTCATCATGGACGAGGGCTACTGGGATACGGCGATCGACCGCTCGATGGTGCCGAAGGATGCGCGTCAGCGCTTTGTGAGCGTCGGCATGGACGGCGGCGAAAGCGTGCTGGAAGGCTATGAATGCGCCATCCAAAAGACGACGACCGGCTTCACATGGGAAGCCGTGGTTCCGCTCGCCTGCTTCTCCAACAACAAGATCGAGGTCTATACGCCTGCCGTGGGCGATACGCTCTCCTGCAACTTTGCTATTACCGATATCGACTATCCCTGCCCGGGTACGGAATATATCCCGCAGATGGCGTGGTCCGGTACGCTCAAGATCAACACCGACCCCAGCGAGTGGGGAAGTGTCACTCTGGCGGAATAAGTGAATCGCATGCGCCGTTCTTTCGTTTGGAAGGACGGCGTTTTTTGTTGATGGATGCAGTACTGAAAAATCGGACAGGATGCGGTCAAAAACGTGAAAAAGTCTATTCTTGCATGGATTTTCCGCATGGCAGTGCAGGATTTCCATGCGCAGGGAAAACGCTTGTCCTGTACACTGAAATAAAGCGGAGAAGAAGGCATCTTCTCTGAAAAACAAACGGAAGAAAGGCGGTTGTTTCATGAAGAAAAAATTGTCCCTGACGCTGGCGGCAGCTATGATGCTCAGCAGTCTTGGCTCAGTCAGCTATGCGGAAAGCACAGCGCCGACGGCGCGCTTCACGGATTACGATCAGGTGAACGCGGCGATCACAGTTATTCCGGCGACGGACACGCAGGCGGAACTCGGCTATCTGGACGGCGTGACGCCGATCCTCGAAGTGGATGGGCTGAAATTCAAGGACCTGAACGGCAACGGTCAGCTCGACGTTTATGAGGATTGGCGGCAGGAGCTGGACGCGCGCGTTAAAGACCTGTACGACCAGATGACGCTGGAGGAAAAGGCGGGTCTGTTCTACCATGTCAATACCTGCGGCAACCCGCAGGGCGTCGATTTCGCGGACAGCCGCTACATGTTCTCTACCGAAAGTACGGTTCCGGACGAGAACGCGACGTTTGAATCCAAGTCCATGTGGTACTACATTAACGAACTCAAGATCACCAGCCATCTGGACAACACCAACGGCACGCCCGCTCAGCAGATCGTCTATCACAACGCGATGCAGGCGCTGGCGGAGGATACGCGGCTGGGCATTCCGGTGGTCATCTCCAACGACCGCCAGTACAACGCATGGGGCGGCATGATCGACACGGCGCACGACGCGTTCGGCGCGGCGAACGATCTGGAGCTCTCCGAAAAGCTCTGGACGGCGTATTCGCTGGAGAGCCGCGCGGTCGGCATCCACGTCGTCCTGCATCCGTACAGCCAGGAGCTGGGCAGCTGGAACGGCGAGGATCCGGAGTATGCCGGCAACATGACCAAGGCGGAGGTCGCCGCGATCCAGGTCGAGGGCGGCACGGAAGCCTGCATGAAGCACTTTATTGCCCGCGGCGGCGATTCTTCCTTCCAGAATGCCCGCAGCGACGCGCAGACGGTGGACAACTGGATGACCGCGTGGAAGATCGCGCTGGAATCCAATCCCAAGTGGGTCATGACCAATGGCTATGGCACGGGTCTGACCAACACGGTTCACGTCGATTACGATAAGGAGACCATGGATTACCTGCGCAACACGCTCGGCTATGACGGCATCATCGTATCTGACTGGGGCGATCAGGGCGACAGCAACTCCGGCGGAACGACCGTAGACGGCGTGGAGATCCTCAGCCTGTCCATCCCGGAGCGCTACGCGTACGTCATCAACAATGGTCTGGATCAGATCGGCGCGTTCGCGTGCGATTATGAGAGCGACGGACACGGCGGTCAGGCAAACCGCAGCGGCATCAATGAAGCGCTGGAACAGGGACTCATATCCGAAGAGCGCTGCTATGAGACCTGCTACCGCGTGCTGAAAGACAAGTTTGAGCTCGGTCTGTTTGAAAATCCGTATTCCGACAAGGATAAGGCGCTGGCGATCGCGGCATCCGCGGAATACATTGCCGAGCCGTGGGACATCACGGATATCGACACGCTGATGGCGGCGCGCAATCCTGAGGTCGTGGAGCTGGAGCGTCAGCTTCAGGCGGAATCCGCTGTCCTCATCAAGAACGACGACGACCTGCTCCCGCTCCAGAAGGGAACGAAGGTCTACATCAACTCCACCGCTTCCGCCATCACGCTGGAGGGCTACAAGAAGGTCCTGCCGGAGTTCGCGGAGTTGGTCGAGGATATCGAGCAGGCAGACGTGGTCATTGCGGACTGCACGCAAATGAACGACGCAGCCGAACTGATTATTGAGGACGCGAAGGACGCGGGCAAAAAGCTCGTGATCGTTGCCAATGCCATCGATCCGGATACCTATATGCTTGAAAACGGCGACGCCGTGCTGGCGCTGACCTTCTCCCGTCCGGCGGATCATGGCACGGGCGCGGGCGGCTTCATTACCACAACTGAACCCATCATGCTGGCGAAGCTGCTCTTCGGCGATGCAGAGCCTGCAGGTATGGTCGTCAAGGAACTGGCGCGTGATTCCGCAATGGACGATGCCCAGTGGAAAGATCTTGCGGGCGATCAGGGCGCGAATCAGTGGGTGCGTATGATGCTGCTGGCGACGATGAAGACCAGCGAAAACAACACGGTGCCGAACAACTGGGGCGACCCGCTCGTGCAGTATCAGTACGGAATGAAGTACGGCGAGAAGCCGGAGTTCGTCTATGATACGCTCGTCCTCCCGCGCGCGACTCACGAAGTCGTGACCGAGTCCAACGGCTCTACCCGTACCAGCTATGAATCTGTTGTGGAGACCAAGGCGGGCGTACCGTTCAACGCGTATGTCCTGCTGTGGAACAACGGCGCGGACGGCATGACGACTGTGCAGGCGACCTGCGACGGCGAGGTCATCGCGCAGAAGATCATGGCGGTCAACGGCGGCGACTGGCGCGTTGTGGAAATGACGCTGACCATTGACGAGCCGGGCGAGCATGTCGTGACGGTGGGCGATCTGACCAAGACCATCACGATCGTGGAATAACAGAATAGCGCTTTTTCCCCCTAAAAGATATCCGGCTGCCGCTCTTCTCTGGGCAGTCGGATATCTTTTGTATAGAGTAACTGATTTATCATGATCTGGTATGATGAAAAATACAAAAGGACAGGATTGAAAACGGAGATGTGTATCGTATTTTTCCGGAGCTTGTGCGGCATTTTCCCATTGGCGCCGGTTTAGACAAAAAGATGCCGTTTGGCGTGCGTTATTTTCTGCACGCGCAAAGGCAGAAAGCTGTTAAGGTATAAGAGGATGCTGAAAGTCGAAAGGGCGCTCTGTCGGGGAGAATGACCCTTCCGGCTCAGGCAAAGTGTACGAAGACGAAAACGTGGAAAGGAGAAATTCAGTATGAAAAAGATTCCCCTGTTTCTGGCGGCAGCCATGCTCATGAGCAACGCAGGCGCAGCGTTCGCGGAAGGAACCGCGCCTGTTTCGGCGGCTGAAGTCATGAATGTCCGCGCGGAGGAGATCAGCGCGGAGGAAGCGGCGGCAGAGGAGGAACACCTCAAATCGGATTGTGCGTTCTCGGTCATCGAGGCGGACGAAACGACCGGACAGGTCAAGCTGTCCTACATGGAGGACGTGACGCCGATCCTGGATGTGGATGGACTGAAATTCAAGGACCTCAACAAGAACGGTCAGCTGGACGTTTATGAGGACTGGCGCGTGGATACGGATGCGCGTATCGCCGACCTCATCAGTCAGATGACTCCGGAGGAGGAGGTCGGTCTGCTCTTCTGCGTCAATACGCAGCTGGCGGACGCGCGCAAGATGGTTCAGGAATACCAGCTCACCTGTCAGCTGTTCAACCTGAACGGCACCCCGATCACCATTACCAATACGCTGAACAACCTTCAGGCGGCGGCGGAAGCCGAGCGTCTGGGCGTGCCGATGGTTTACACGTCCGACCGTGAATACAATTCCTTCGGCGGCTACATTGATAAGTCCCATGAGGGCTTCGGCACGGCGAACGATCCCGAGCTGGCGTATCAGCTGGCGTCCTACTACGGCAAGGCGATGCGCGCGGTCGGCATCCACGTCACCTTTGAGCCGTATGCCAATGAGATCGGCGCGCAGTACGGCGAGAATCCGGAGTACATCGCTTCCATCGTCCATGAAGAGATCCGCGGTCTGGAAGAAAACGGTCTGGCTTCCTGCACGAAGCATTGGATCGGACGCGGCGGCGATTCCGCCTTCGGTAAGGCACGCTCCGTGGCGCAGAATTTTGACAACTGGATGGTCGGCTGGACCGCGGCGCTGTCCGCCGGTTCCGAGTGGGTCATGACCAACTGCGGCGGCACGGGCATCTCCAACACCGTCGACGTCAAGTGGGACAAGGCGACCATGAGCTACCTACGCGATACCCTCGGATTTGACGGTGTTGTCGTTTCCGACTGGTGGGCGCTGGGCGGCGGTCCGAGCAATCCGGGCCGTATGACCGGCATCACCGCCGAAGGCGTTGACCTCGGTCAGCAGACCATCGGCTGGCTCTACAACGAAGCGCTTGCCAACGGCACCGACATGTTCGGCTCCGGCAGCATGATCCGCGACTACTCCAATTGGGAGAATTCCCCGTCCAGCAACTATCCGCAGGCGATCATCGACGGTCTTGCCAGCGGCGAAGTGGAAAAGGCGAACGTGGACAAGGCTGCCACCCGCATCCTCCGCTTCAAGTATGACAAGGGTCTGTTTGAAAATCCGTACTGCGACGTGGACGCGGCTGTCGAGCTTTGCGCGAGCGCCGAGTGGGCGGCGAACCCGACCGAGATCACGACCGACGAAGAGCTGCGCGCGGCGCGCAATCCTTACGAAGTCGAGCTGACCGAGCGCCTTCAGGCGGAATCCGCCGTGCTCATCAAGAACGACAACGACCTGCTCCCGCTCAGCAAGGACGCGAAGGTCTATGTCGACGCTTCCAACGCGAGCGCGAAGGAAGGCTACAAGAAGTACATGGCGCAGATGGGCGTGACCGTTGTTGAAACGATGGAAGAAGCGGATGTCGTCGTCGGCGACTACGGCACCATCAACGACGCGACTGAGCTGTTTATCGAGGACGCGCAGGACGCGGGCAAGCCCATCGTCTTGACCCTGAACACCACCAAGCCGACCGAATACGCCATCAAGAACGCGGACGCGCTGATGTACCTGAGCTACAGCCAGGGCGCGGACCACGGCTCTACCGAGGGCGGCTTCGTGACGACGACCGCGCCGTGGGTCTATGTGGATCTGCTCTACGGCGTCGTGCAGCCGGGCGGCATCATCAACAAGGAGATCGCCCGCGACACCGTTGCGGATAACGATCAGTGGAAGGACCTTGCGGGCGACCAGGGCGCGTCTCCGTACGTCCGTCTGATGGTTCAGGCGATGATGGAGGATGACCCGAACCACGCTTCCCCGAACAACTGGGGCGATCCGCTGGTGACCTATCAGTACGGCATGAGCTACGGTCAGAAGCCGGAATTCAAGTATTCCTGCCTGATCCTGCCGACCGTGCAGGTGACGGAGGAGATCGAGTCCGGTTCTTCGACCAGAATGCAGACGACGCTCTTCAACCAGACCAAGGCGGGCGAGCCGTTCACCGTGTATGCGCTCCTGCGCAACAACGGCGCTGACGGCATCACCACCGTGCAGGCGAAGGCGAACGGCGAAGTCGTTGCCGAAAAGATCATGACCGTCGAGGGCGGCAGCTGGCGCGTCGTTCAGATGGATCTGACGCTGGACGCGGGCGAGTACACCATCGAGGTCGGCGACCAGGTCGGCAATATCACCATCGTGGAATAATCCTCAGGCATCTTACAGGGCGGAAGGCTTTCGAGCTTTCCGCTCTTTTTGAATTGCAGGAATGCCGTTCAGGTTTTGAAAACATCAGATTTTTCATTGACGTTCCCCTCGTCATGGATTATACTGAGTTTAAACTGGAAGTGAGGATAACGAGTTCAAGCATACTTCAAGGCGTAGAGAGAGGAAGGGAAGAAATATGGTTTATACGGTCGGCGAGATGGCGCGGCTTCTGGATGTGTCGGCATCAACGCTGCGGTATTATGACAAAGAAGGGCTGCTTCCGTTCGTGGAGCGTTCTTCCGGCGGCATCCGCATGTTCAAGGATTCGGATTATGAATGGCTGCAGGTCATTGGGTGTCTGAAGCGGGCGGGCATGTCCATCCGCGATATCCGGCAGTATATCCTGCTGGCGATGCAGGGGGATTCGACCATCGACGAGCGGCTGAATCTGTTCTATGCTCAGAGGGAACGGCTGATGGATCAGATGGCGCAGCTGCAACAGACGCTCGATACGCTCAATTACAAATGCTGGTACTATGAGCAGGCGAAGGAGAAGGGCTCGACGAAGGCAGTCTCCGCCATGTGCGTGCATGAGGTGCCGCAGCAGTATCAGAACGCGCTCAAGCGGCTCAAGGATGTTCCGGGTTCCAAAGAGGTCAACTAAATCCCGATTATTTTTTGCAGTGTGCAACGAAAAGGAAAAAAGATTCTTTGCAAATTGTTACCAGATACGCTATAATAGATTAGATAAACAAAATTCGCAAAAAGGAGCGATTGCTTTGAGCGAGTATATTATTGAGATGCTGCACATCACCAAGGAGTTTCCGGGTATCGTCGCCAACGACGATATCACGTTGCAGCTCAAAAAGGGTGAGATCCACGCGCTGCTGGGCGAAAACGGCGCGGGCAAATCGACCCTGATGAGCGTACTCTTTGGCATGTATCAGCCCGAGAAGGGCGAGATCCGGAAAAATGGCGAGGTCGTCCACATCAAGGACCCGAACGATGCGAACGCGCTGGGCATTGGCATGGTGCATCAGCACTTTAAGCTGGTCGAGGTCTTTTCGGTGCTGGATAACATCATCCTCGGCGTTGAGCCGACGGTGACGCCGTTTGGCTTTTTGCAGAAGGCGCAGGCGCGCCAGAAGGTCATGGAGCTGAGCGAGCGCTACGGGCTGAAAGTCGATCCGGACGCCATCGTTGAGGATATCACGGTCGGCATGCAGCAGAGGACGGAGATCCTCAAAATGCTGTATCGCGACAACGAGGTGCTGATCTTCGACGAGCCAACCGCCGTCCTGACGCCGCAGGAGATCGACGAGCTGATGAAGATCATGAAAGAGCTGACGAAAGAGGGTAAGTCCATCCTCTTCATCACGCATAAGCTCGACGAGATCAAAGCCGTTGCGGATCGATGCACCGTTTTGCGCAAGGGCAAGTATATCGGCACGGTGGACGTGGCGACGACCAGCAAGGAAGAACTGAGCGAAATGATGGTCGGGCGCAAGGTTCAGCTCGTCATGGAAAAGACGCCGATGCAGCCGGGCGAAAGCGTGCTGACGGTTCAGAATCTGACGGTCAAGAGCAAGAAGCACGATAAGCCGCTGGTCAACAACGTTTCCTTCAACGTCCGTCGGGGCGAAATCGTCTGTATCGCGGGCATCGACGGCAATGGACAGAGCGAGCTGGTCTACGCGCTGACCGGATTGATGAAATCGGACAGCGGAAAGATATTCCTGAACAATCAGGATATCACGCATATGTCTGTCCGCAAGCGCAACGAGGCGGGCTTGAGTCATATTCCGGAAGATCGCCACAAGCACGGTCTGGTGCTGGATTATACGCTGGAAAACAACCTCGTGCTTAAACGGTATTTCCATCCGGAGTTCTCCAAGCGCGGCTTCTTGCAGTTCGGCGAGATCCGCGAATACGCCGACGGGCTCATCGACCGGTTTGACGTACGAAGCGGACAGGGCGCCATCACCAAGGCGCGCAGCATGTCCGGCGGCAACCAGCAGAAGGCGATCATTGCGCGTGAGATCGACCTGAGCAACGACCTGCTCATCGCTGTGCAGCCGACGCGCGGTCTGGATGTCGGCGCGATCGAGTACATCCGCAAGGCGCTGCTCGCGCAGAGGGATGCAGGCAAGGCTGTCCTGCTCGTCTCGCTGGAACTGGACGAGGTGCTGGAGGTGCCGGATCGCATTCTGGTGATGTACGAAGGCTCTATCGTCGGCGAGCTGGACCCGCGCTATACGACCGCGAAGGAACTTGGTCTGTACATGGCGGGCGCTCAGCGCAACGTATAAGAAGAGGGGGAAAGCCAAATGGACAAAAAGAGAGAATCGCTGGGCAGCCGTCTGGCGGGTTCCGAAGCGTTTCTGTCGGTGGCGGCCTCGCTGATTTGTATCGTCATCGGTCTGCTGCTGGGCGTCGTCGTGCTGGCGATCATCAACGCCGAACACGCAATCGGCGACGGTCTGCTGGTCATTTTGCAGAGCGGACTCAAGAGCCCGCGCAACATGGGTACGGTGCTGGCGAATGCCGCGCCGCTCATCATGACCGGTCTTTCGGTCGGTTTCGCGTTTAAGACGGGTCTTTTCAATATCGGCGCGGCGGGGCAGTATACGCTCGGCGCATTCGGCGCGCTGTACTGCGCCATCGTTTTGCAGCTTCCGTGGTATCTGTGCCTGCTGGCGGCGATGATCTTCGGCGCGGTCTGGGGCGCGATACCGGGTATCTTCAAGGCGTATCTGAACATCAACGAGGTCATTACCGCGATCATGTTTAACTGGATCGGCTTGTACATGGTCAACGATATCATGTACGGCAAGGGCAAGAGCCCGATGTACGATCTGTCCTCGACCAAGACATACAGCCTGCGCAAGGTTGCGCCGCAGGCGATGATCCCCGACTGCGGCATGAGCGACCTGTTCGGAAAGCTGCAATCCGTGACCATCGCGATCTTCATTGCGGCGGCGTTCGCGATCCTGGTCTACATCATCCTGAATAAGACGGCGTTTGGTTACGAACTGCGCGCGTGCGGCTTTAACAAGAATGCGGCGCGCTATGCGGGCATCAACGAGAAGCGCAACATCATCCTGTCGATGATGATCTCCGGTGCGCTGGCGGGCGTTGGCGCAGGTCTGTACTATCTCTCGACGGTCGCGGAATGGAATCCGCAGGTCTCCACCGCGCTTCCGGCGATGGGCTTCAATGGCATCAGTACGGCGCTGCTCGCCTGCTCGAACCCGATCGGCACGATCTTCTCCTCGCTGTTCATTTCCTATATCACGGTCGGCGGCACGAAGCTCTCGACACAGTATTACAGCAAGGAGATCGCCGACGTCATCACGGCGCTCATCATTTATCTCTGTGCATTCTCGCTGATGTTTAAGACCAAGATCCGCGCGCTGCTCTCCGGCAGGGCGAAGCGGGTCTCCGTCGGGAAGGGAGGGAACGACTGATGTTTCTTCTGCTGAAATACACGCTCCTGTATACGGTCGTTTTGATGATGGTCGCGCTGGGCGGCATGTTCTCCGAGCGCAGCGGCATCATCAATATCGCGCTGGAAGGCATCATGGTCATCGGCGGTCTGATCGGCGTTATCGCCATTCAGATGATGCCCGCCGGTTCGAGCGCGTTCTCCATCGTGCTGGTTTCCATTCTCGCGGCGGGCATAGCGGGCATGATTTATGCGGCGCTGCTGGCGTTTGCGTCCATCAACCTGAATGCAGACCAAACGATCGGCGGTACGGCGCTGAACCTGCTGGCTACCGCGCTGGCGATGGTTATCGCCAAGGGCGTCAACCATTCCGCGTCCGCCAAGCTGGATTACAGCAACCGAGCGTTTATCTATGAATTTGGTTCGCTGACGGTGAACGTGTTCCTGTTTATCGGCATCGTTGCGCTGATTCTGTCGTACATCGTGCTGTATAAGACGCGGCTCGGTCTGCGTCTGCGGGCATGCGGCGAACATCCGCAGGCGGCGGACAGCGTTGGTATCAACGTCTACAAGATGCGCTATATCGGCGTCCTGATTTCCGGCGTGCTGGGCGGCATCGGCGGCATGGCGTATATCATTCCGTCGGTCTCGAGCTGGAATTTTGAGGTCGGCGTTTCCGGCGCAGGCTTCCTTGCCTTGGCGGTCATGATCTTCGGACAGTGGAAGCCGTTTAGGATCTTCTTTGCGGCGGTATTCTTTGCGCTGTTCAAATCGCTGGCGAACATCGCAAGTTCTATCCCATTCCTGGCGGACTTGGGCTGGACGCAGAACATGTACAACATGATTCCGTTCATTGCCTCGATGATTATTCTGGCGTTCACGAGCAAGAAGTCCCGCGCACCGAAGGCGGAAGGCATTCCGTACGACAAGGGGTCGAGGTAACGCGGAGGACGGAGGGGAACGTTGGGCTGCCGCCCAAACCCGCCTGAGGGATATTATCCCTCAGACTCCCATCTTTGCTTCGCAGAGGTTAAAAACAGTATGTATTAAAAAATCCTTCGATGGTTTACCATCGGAGGATTTTTTTAGATGACTTTCTTAAAACAGGCGCGAAGCGAAGAAAGGGTGCAGGGAACGAAGTTCCCTGCCGAGGGCTTGGGGCGAGAAGCCCCAACGTCCCCCTTAATACTCCTTGTTTTCGTATCGCCTGCACCAGGTGTACTTGCTTACCGCGCTGCGCTGCGCCGTCACGCCGCTGAGAATGGCTTGCATGTACGTCGGCAGGAACTCGTCGTACTTGACCTCCAGAACCTCCACTGGATCATCAAAGACCGGGTAGGTCGGGATGTTCGGGTTAAACATGTCCGTTTGATAAAGTCCGGTGCGAATCTGCTTGTCGAACGTGATGCGTACTTCCTCAGCAGGATGGATATAGGCTTCGCGCACATAATCGACGATGACTACGGGCCTCAGAAGCCGCGTCTTCATCTCACGATAAACGTCGTGCAGAAGCGGATGACGCATGCGCTGCAAGCCTTCCGGGTCGCCTGCAATCAGCTGGTCGGCGAGGTCGCGGGGGATGGAGACGGATTGCTTGGAAATCAGGTCGCCATATTTGCTCTTGCATTCGAGCTTAATGACCTTGTCGCTGAAATTATAGATGCGGATGCGGTATTTCTTTCGATTTCCGACGCCGGCGATTTTCTCTTCCAGAGCATCGTCGTTGATGGTGTCAAAATACAGAGAACGGATGTGGTATTCATGCCCCTGATCGAGCTTCATCAACGGCGCAAGCGAATTGCGCAGGACGGTCAGTTCCGCAGGCGTAATGAAGTATTTCAGCTCATGCCGGAGCGGAATGTTGCGGATAATCATAGAGGCTCCTTAGTTGCCCGCTTCGGACTGGCAGGCGATCAGCGTTGCGTTGTGTACGCCTTCGGTATCCATCAGCTTGTTAACGATGTCAAAGCGCTCGCGAAGCTGAACTTCGACGGTCAGTTCTACGCCGCCGGGGGTCACGGTCTTGCTGCGCAGGCGCTGAACCTTGATGCGGCGGATGAAGTCCATGACTTCGGCTTCCGCTTCCGCGTCGTAGTGCGTGACGAGCAGGAAGGTATTCGGCGTGCGCAGGCGGAAGAACGCCAGCGCCAGCATCGCGATGGAGATGCCCGCGACGACGACCAGCGCGATGGTATACAGTTCCGCGCCGAGCAGGATGCCCATCGTCAGGCTCCAGAACATGTAAGCCGTGTCCAGCGGGTCTTTGACGGCGGTGCGGAAACGGACGATGGACAGGGCGCCGACCATGCCCATGGAGAGCGCGATGTTTGACTTAATGCACATGACGACCGGCGTGGTAATCATGCAGAGCATGATGAGCGTGTTGGCGAAGGAAGGGGAGAAGAGCACGCCGCGGAACGCCTTGCGATAGACCAGCGCAATGATCACGCCGACGATAAAGCCCATCAGCAGGGCAAGAACCATCTTCATGGGGGTCAGGCTTGCCATCTGCTGGGCAAACCACTCGGTGACGCTTGCGTCGTTGATCATGTTTTTCATGGGTCGATTCCTCCAATATTTAATGCTTCATTTCTTACTGATACTCAGCCGGTATCTCCGGACATGGACCGAAGTAGGATTCCATTTCCGCGTCGCTCAGCCCGAAGAAGGATTGGATATCCAGCCAGACAAAGTGAGGTCTGCGGTTCATAATGCGCACGGCGCGTTCGCAGCGCGTGATCCAGTAGTTGTATGCGCCGGTTCCGTTCTTCGGCACGTCGAAACTGACCTTGGCGGGCATTTCTGCCGCCCAGCGTTCGCTGTGCATCTGCATTTCCGGCTTGATCTGCGCCGTCATTTCATAGAAGAGCGAGACCATGTTCTCCGTCGTTAAGACGGTGTTGAACAGTTCGGCGTAGCGCTTCAGGAACTTGTCGCGGTACTCCGGAACCTGTACCAGTCTGCGCACGAATACGGTCGATTGAATCTTCTCGTTGCCCGCGCCGTTTTCGTTCATGTAGTAGCTGACGCAGCCGGTGGCGTATTCCTTGCCGCCGCTCTTATAGGTGGCGTTGAACAGCCCCCAGTCCATATCGAATACCAAATAGCGCCATTTGCCGTCGCCGGATTTCGTATTGCGGTAGAAGCGGACGTTGCCCGGGTCGGTATTGCCGTAGAACGATTCAAAGATGTAGTAATCGAACATGTTGTCGATATCGAAATTGGCTTCGATTTCGGCGAGCAGTTCAGGGTCGTTGTTCAAATCGGCATTCTTGACCTTGTTGTAGAGCGCCTTATAATCCGCGTTCGAGCCCTGCTTGACCTGTGAGGAGGAAAGACCGTCGGATTGCAGCAGGTCGATATCGTCTGCATTTGCCCAGCCTTCGTGCTGCGCAATCATGTCTACGCCTGCGCGCTCACGCATGTTGTAGTGACCCCAATACTGACCGTTGATATAGACAATAACGGGTTTCCAGGATTGTGTGGCAAGCGTGCTGCCCGATTGGTCGATGAGCCGCGCTTCCATACCGTCGAGTACGCGGGTATACAGACCATCCTGACCGCCGTTGCGCAGGACGAAGCTCTTATACGTCGTAAAGGAGCGGTCGTCGAACAGCGCGTAGTCAAACTCGCTCTTGCCAAACTGACCATCCGCCTTGATATACAGGCTTTTCTGCGGCATATCCAGCGAATACTGACCCATGACGCGGAAGCGGATGCCCTGAGAGATTTGCAGCTGACCGTTTTCGTCGGAGTATTCCACCCAGCCGCTGAACCAGTTCTTTTGACCAAACGTGGCTTTTTTGAACCACGGGCGGTCATTGACGTTGGGATCAATATTCGGGCCATAGGCAAACGCGCCGTATTCTTCGTTGGTCAGATTATCCGGGTCGGTCGTCAGGCAGACGACCGGCATGGTATGGTAGACCGAGATGAGATAGGTCTGAGAGATAACCTGAGAAGCCTCTACGCCGTCGCGGAACGCGCGCGCGCGGATGACTGTGTTGCTCTCGACCTCGATGGGTCCGGTATAGAGGGGAGAGGACTCGGTCGGTTCGGTGCTGTCGAGCGTATAGCGGACGGTGCTGTTTGCCGGAACGTTGATGGTCACGGCGTTTTCGCCCGTCAGCGGACGTTCGTACAGACCGCCGACGACGTTGAACGTCGGCGCTTCGGCGTAACCCGTGAAGCCCTGCCCGTTCGTTTCGCCGGGGGTCGGGTCGGAATAATAGAAAAGACCCGCCTGACCGAGCGTTCTGCCGTAGGAGGTATCGTCATAAAGCTGAGGAACGACAACTTTGTCGAGAATCTCGCCCGTCGGGGTGGACAGGCATACGGTTTCACCCGACTTTTTCAGGTTGAAGTTCGTAAAATAATAAACGCCGTTCTTGGTCGTCTGTGTCGTATCGCAGTAGATGACCAGGTAGCTGTTGTTTTCAATCGTAATATCCGGAAATTGCCATTTGCGCGGTTTTTTAATATTATCGGACAGACCGTAGCCCTTGAGGTTTACGGCCTGTCCGCTCATGTTGTAGATTTCGATATAGTCGTAGTAATAGTTGACGTTCGGTCCGTGTGTGCTTTTGTTGCCGGTCATGACCTCTGTGATATACAGTCCGGAGGTATTGGCGAGGCAGAGCGACGTATCCATCGCGGTCATGCCCGCGCGGGTATTGGGAAGCCCCGGCGTGGGCGATGTAAAGACCTTGAAGCTGCCGTCGCCTTCCTCGTCGCGTCCCCAGGAGGTATCCGCGGAGAGCAGGTCGTAGGTCACCATATCGACCATGCGCCCCTGAATATCGGAGAGGATAACCGTTTCGCCGTTAGAGCGGAGCTTGAAGTTGGCATGGGGCCAGCTGCCTTCCGCGGCGGCGCGATCCTTCTTGGAAGCGAAAACGACGAAATAGCCGTTCGGCTCGATGACGCTGCCCTGCGGGAAACGCCACTTGACCAGCTTATCCGTGCTGTCGCTGAGCGCGTAGTTGGACAGGTCGATAGTCTGGTTTGTCGTGTTGTGGATCTCGATCCAGTCGGGATAATCGCCGTCCTCGTCCTTGAGCGTAGTGATGGAGGAAGCACAGATCTCGTTGATGACCAGCGCGCCGCTCTGCAGAACCGTGCTTGCGCGGAACGCGGCGTAGCCTTCCTGCGTGTTTTCGTATCCCGGCGTATACTGGTCGGTGATGATGTAGTCGTTGCCGCCAATCCAGGTGTAGCTCATGTTGTAATCCATCGCAGGGATGTCCAGCTCCTGAAAAGCGATGCCGTCGCTGCCGAAGAGGAAGAGCTTATCGCCCGCGGAGGAGAGCTTGAATTTGGCGTGGAGCGTTTTGCCCGCCTCGTTCTGCGTGCTGTCGGAAGCGAAAACGATGACGTGTTCGCCCGCGGCAAGCGTCATACTCGGAAAGACGAAAGTGATTTTATCCGCTCTATCCGAAAGACCGTAGCCCCCGATGTCGATCGGTTCGGAACCCGTGTTGGTGATCTCCACCCAATCCGGAAACGCGCCTGTTTCATCCGGAAACGCACTGCGGTTGGAGGACATGGCTTCCGTGACGCGCAGGTTCGTGTTGCCGCTGGAGACCGCCGTCTCTTCGATCTGCGTGCCGGATACGTTGGCGGCAGGAGTCTGTTCGGTCTTTGGCGCAAAAAAGATGAGCAAAACGACCGCGACGCACAGCACGATCAGCAGCGGCAGCGTGCCGCGCGGCGGCTTGACGCGTTTGATGGCGCTGCGCTTTCTGCGCGGCGGACTGGTATTTTTCATCCGGTTGGAATACATGAATTGACTTCCTTTCAAGATTCGACAAAAATAGCCTATATCAGTATATCATAAACTCCGCCTAAACGGAAGCAAAAGAAAAACTTTCTATCTGATTTGAAAAATGTTTTTCATGTTTTGCATAGAGCATAACGCCGCGCATGGATGTCATAGAGTATCTTTGAGAGAAGCGAGGGGTGAGGGATATGCGGCTGGGCGTTGTGCTGACGGGGTTGGGCGCGCATGCGGCGGCGAGCGCGGGCGCACTGGAATGGATGCTCGACGCGGGCGTTCGACCGTATGCGCTCTGCGGCATGCAGTCGTCGGCGTGGGCGTCCGCCCTGTATCTGGCGGGATACGACGCGAAGGGGATTAAAGCCGCCGTCATGCAGGCGGCGCGGCTGGGCAGACGGCTTCTGCCCGCTCAGCGCTCGGCGAGAGCGCTTCTAGCGGGAAAGACAGATGCGCTCAGCACGGGGCGGCGGCTGGAAAAACTGCTTCTGGCGCAGCTGGGCGAACGGGTCATGACATGCAGCCAGCAGCAAGGCGTCTTTCTGGGCAGGACAGCCCGAAGCGGGCATATCGTCGTCTTCAGCACGCGAGCCTGTCCGCAGGATACGGATGCGATCGTTACGTTTCAGGCGTCGCTCTCCTTTGCCGCCCGCGCCGCGATGGCAAGACCGCCGTTCCTCTCAGCCGTAGAATGGATGGGCGCGCCGCTCCTGCCGGTGGATGACGTGGAGCTTGCCTGCCGGATGCTGCTGAAAATGGGCGCGCAGCGTGTGTTGGTCATCGCGCCGCAGACGTCCATCCGCCATCAACCGGATGCGCTCGAACAGGCGGCGGGGATGTCGGGCGGCTTGTGCGGACATATGCTGAGCGAAAACGCGGGCATCCTGCGCATTGCGCTGGACGACCGGTTCGGCGCGCTTTCGCTTGAGCATATTGTTGAGTGTGCGCAGGCAGGAAAAAGCGCCGCTGCCCAAGATATGGAAGCGGCGCTTGAACGGCTGGGCATGCCTCTATGCAGAATCCTGCCGTTCAGAAAAATGATGTGATTTTACAGCACGGCAACGTCCGCAGTCGCTTTCTGCCGTTCGCCGTTGATGAGCGTTTCCAGCGCAAGCGTATAGCGTCCTGCCGGAACATATGCGCCGTCGTCGCCGCGCCCATCCCAATACAGCCGAGTGATGTTTCCGGGTGTCGGACGCGTCATCTGGGAAGACGCCAGGCGGCGCACCAGCTCGCCTTCGACGTTGAAGATGGAGACCGTCATCTCGGCGGGAACGTTGATATAGGCTTCGATAGGCAGTTCCGCCAGCTGAGAAGCGTCGAATGTGTCGCTTGAAGGATGCAGCGTGACCTGCGGCTCGACCCATTCCGGATGGACGGCGACCAGCCGCTCGGAACAGAGGATGAGTTCATCGCCCGTGACGGCAAAGACCTGCAGCATGACGTAGCCGCTGTCGCTGCTGACAACGCCGTCCAGCGTCAGCTCGCGCGTTTTGCGCCCCGGCTGGAGCAGCCCGTCTCCGTTGTCGCCCTCGTCCAGAAAGGTCGTTGCGCCGGACCAATTCCATGAACCGTCCGCAAAGCTGACCACGCGGTACTGCACGGCGGTCGGCTGCGTGACCGTATAGGAAAAATCCAGCGTTGGGTCGCCCGCGGAGAGCAGGCGGTCGCCATAGGTGAAGCCGGAAAGCGCGCGGGAGAGCATGTCGCCCGTTGCAACGGGAAGCGTCAGGCTGTTGCCGCGGGAGGAGAGCAGCTGTACGGAAGAAGAGGGGACGGCGGCGCTCAGATAGCGTTGAAGCTCTTCGAGGGTGACTTCGCCGTTGTTGTTGACGTCCGCCTCTGGCACGCCGTAAAGCCCCAGACCGCTGGAAAGCGCGCTGGCAAAATAGGAGACCGCGCCGGTTGACAGCCCCTTGCTGTCATAATACCAGCTGGATTCAAATCCGCTGGCTGAGGTCAGCACATGGATGCTCGAATCCGCGAGGAAAGGCGTCGAAACGGAGGCGCTGTCGCTTCGCGCGCCCGGAAACAGATTTCGGCTGAAAACGCCGCGCCCGATGAGCGCGCCTGAGTAGCAGGCGTCGATGATGAGCAGCTTTTCGCCCTGAATGGCGGAGAGCATGGTTTGCAGATCCTTTGCGCCCAGCGGCGCTTCCGTCTGCCCGTCGCCGAGCAGGAGATAGACCTGCCCGTCGTCCGAGGAGGAAAGCACGCCGTGCGTACAGAGATAGAGGATGGAAAGGTCGTCCTCCGCCGCGTCCGCGAAAGCGTCGTTTACCGCATCGGTCAGCGCGCTGAGGCTGCCGATGGTTCCGTCCTCGATGGAAAGATTGCCGACGTTCATGCCTGCGCCGACCAGCGAAGAACCGATGATATGCAAATTGCCGGAAACGGCGTTTCCCAGAGCAGGCATGGAAAGAAAATCGTGGCAGGCGACCAGCAGCGCGCGGGATTGACCCAGCGCCCAGGCGGGCAGGGCTGTAAGCAGCAGGGCAAAAAGCAATCCGAAGAATCTGCGCATGAGTGTCGCCCTCCTTTCTGATGTGTTTCATCTTGAAAAGCGCTTTTGAATTTCGTCCTCTACTTGTATAGACGTTAAAAGCGGCGGATAATTTCACTTTTTTAAAAAATTTTCAAAAACTTTTTTAAAACGCGTCATTTCTGCCGGAAATCGGCGCTGCATGGCTCATTGTATCGGATTTATGAGCGGTTAGCAAGATGAATGTGACGAATTTCCATAAAATTCCGCTGATTTGTCACAATTTCGTCACAAAGTATCGGAGATATGCCCATAAAAATCGGTGAAGCGGTTGTCAATCCATGCGCTAAGTGTTAAGCTGAGGATATCACAGGAGAGGAATCAAAAAAATGAAGAAAAAGCGAAGGAAAAAGAAGAGCGGCTTGAACCGCGTACTGGGTCTGCTGCTCGCGCTGGTGCTGCTTGCGGCGGGCGCGTTCCTGGCATACTGGTTCATTGACGTTCCCAGCGGCGGCATATCCATCAGCATTCCCGGAATCGGCGGCGCGTCGGAAAGAGATTTTGCCGTGTATTTTGTCGATGTCGGGCAGGGGGATGCGGCGGTCGTCGTCTGCGACGGAAAAACGCTGGTCATCGACGGGGGAACGGATGAAGGCGGCGACGCGCTCTGCACCTATCTGCGCAATACGCTGCAACCGGCGCAGATCGACTACATGATTGCGACGCATCCGCATGCCGACCACATCGGCGGGCTTCCCGACGTTTTGAAAGCGTACACGGTCAAAAAACTGTATTCGCCCGTTGACGTGTACGACAGCCGCACATTTGAACGGATGGCGCAGTACGCCGCCGATCAGGGATTGAGCATCACGGTCGCGCAGGCGGGGCAGAGCTTTTCGCTCGGCAGGGCAAAGGTCGAGTTCCTTGCGCCGCTGGGCATCTATGACGATATCAACGATATTTCGCTGGTCGCCAAGGTGACGTTCGGCGAAACGACGTTCCTGTTTACCGGCGACGCGGAACGCCCGTCCGAACAGGATATGGCGGACAGCGATGAGGATCTGTCCGCAACGGTACTCAAGGTCGGGCATCACGGCAGCAATACGTCAAGCTCGTATGTCTTTTTGAGAAATGTCATGCCGCAGTACGCCGTCATCAGCTGCGGCGCGGGCAACAGCTATGGTCATCCGCACGAGGAAGTCCTCAGCCGCCTGCGCGATATCAACGCAACGGTCTACCGGACGGATTTGAATGGAACGGTCGTCTGCCGCTCGGATGGGAAAAACGTCAGCTTTACCGTCGAAAAGGGCAGTAAGCCGGTCGAAACGCCGCGTCCGGAATTGAAGGACGGCTATATCGGCAACATGAAGAGCAAGAAATTCCATACGCCGGACTGCACGTCCGTTCAGGATATGGATGCGAAGAACCGCATCGTGTTCGCAACCCGCGCGGAAGCGATACGGCAGGGCTATACGCCTTGCGGGAACTGCAAACCGTAAATCACGCAATTGACGGGGCGTCGGTCATGCTCAGTTGAAGAATATCGTTTCGTAAAGGTTTTGTGATTGAAACGAGGCTGCATGAAAAGCGGGATTTCAAGTATCAATCCGATTGACCGATTCGTGAAAGCTGTCCCTCCGTAGCAGGAGGGATGGCTTTTTTACATAGTTATATTATATAAAGAGATTGACGCAAAAAAGGGGGAACGCCCTTTCGGACGTTCCCCTGAAAACCTGTGGTTTTATCGGCTTAATACATGCCGCCCATGCCCGCGTCAGCCGCCGGAGCAGGAGCCGGATTCTTCTCCGGAATATCCGCGACAAGGGACTCGGTGGTCAGCACGGTCGCCGCGACGGAAGCCGCGTTCTGAAGCGCGCTGCGGGTGACCTTGGTCGGGTCGATGATGCCCGCATCCACCATGTCAACATACTTGTCGTTCAGCGCGTCATAGCCATAGCCCGGCTTCTTGGTGCGCTTGATCTTCTCGACGATGACGGAGCCTTCCATGCCCGCGTTCGCCGCGATCTGGCGAACCGGCTCTTCCAGCGCGCGCAGGACGATCTGCACGCCGGTCTTTGCGTCGCCAGTGTACTTCGGCAGGATCGCCTGCACGTCCGGCAGAACGCTCAGCAGCGCGGTTCCGCCGCCCGGAACGATGCCTTCCTCAACGGCGGCACGGGTCGCGGACAGCGCGTCCTCGATGCGCATCTTGCGCTCCTTCATCTCGATCTCGGTCGCAGCGCCGACCTGAATGACGGCTACGCCGCCAGCCAGCTTGGCAAGGCGCTCCTGGAGCTTCTCGCGGTCATAATCGGAGGTCGTTTCGCCAATCTGCGAACGGATAGAAGCGACGCGCGCCGCGATATCCTGCGGATTGCCCGCGCCCTCGACGATGGTCGTATTGTCCTTATCGACCTTGACCTGACGCGCGGAACCGAGCATGTCGATGGTCGCGCTCTTCAGCTCATAGCCCAGCTCCTCGGAGATGACCTGACCGCCGGTCAGAATCGCGATATCCTGGAGCATCGCCTTGCGGCGGTCGCCGAAGCCCGGCGCCTTGACGCCCACGCAGGTGAACGTGCCGCGCAGCTTGTTGACGACCAGCGTCGCCATCGCTTCGCCCTCGATGTCCTCCGCGATGATCAGCATCTTACGACCAGCCTGCACGACCTGCTCAAGCAGCGGCAGGATCTCCTGGATGTTGCTGATCTTCTTGTCGGTGATGAGGATGTACGGGTTATCCAGAACGGCTTCCATCTTGTCGGTGTCGGTCGCCATGTAAGCGGAAACATAGCCGCGGTCGAACTGCATGCCTTCCACCAGAGACAGGTTGGTCTGCATGGTCTTGCTCTCTTCAACGGTGATGACGCCGTCCTTGCCGACCTTCTCCATCGCCTCGGAGATCAGCTTGCCGATGGTCGGATCGGCAGCGGAGTTCGCCGCAACGTTCTCGATAGACTGCTTGCCGCTGACCGGAACGCTCAGGTTCTTCAGTCCTTCGACGGCAGCAGAGGTAGCCGCCTCAATGCCGCTGCGCAGAACCATCGGGTTCGCGCCCGCCGCCAGGTTCTTCAGACCTTCGCGGATGATTGCCTGAGCCAGCAGGGTAGCGGTGGTGGTGCCGTCGCCCGCGACGTCGTTGGTCTTGGTGGCGACTTCCTTGACGAGCTGAGCGCCCATGTTCTCAAACGGGTTTTCCAGCTCGATCTCCTTGGCGATGGTCACGCCATCGTTGGTGATCAGCGGAGCGCCGTACTTCTTGTCGAGAACGACGTTACGACCCTTCGGCCCAAGGGTGATCTTGACGGTATCTGCCAGAGCGTTGATGCCCTTCTCCAGGGAACGGCGAGCTTCTTCGCCGAAAATAATCTGCTTAGCCATAATAATGACCTCCTTTATTTACAAAAAGGGGAAACGCTTGAGACTCTGTCTCAAACTCCGACAGGAACATGAAGTTCCTGCGCTTCCCGAATCAAGCTTGACTCAACTGAGCAATTACTCGACGATAGCGAGAATATCGCTCTGGCGGACGATCTTGTATTCCTCGCCGTCGATCTTAATCTCCGTGCCGGCGTACTTGGAATAGACGACCTTCTGACCTTCCTTCACCTGCATGGTGACTTCCTTGCCATCCACGACGCCGCCCGGGCCGACAGCCACAATGTAAGCATACTGCGGCTTCTCCTGCGCGGCAGACGTCAGGATGATGCCGCTCTTGGTGGTTTCTTCAATTTCCGCGTCCTTAAGGACAACGCGGTCAAAAAGGGGTTTCAAGCTCATTTTGATAGACCTCCTTCAATTTGTGAAAAACGGGTTTGTTAGCACTCTTTATGGATGAGTGCTAAAGCAAGATATAATATACGCGAGTTGGGCAAAACAGGCAAGAATGGATGAACCTTAAATTAGACTGAAATCTGCGATTTTATCCGTTTTATGGAAAATAAATCTTTAATACAATGCAGAACTCGAAATTTCTTCGATTTTTGATGAAAATGGCACTTTGCCTGTCTGAAACCCGCTATTTATGGTACAATGAGCCCCTATGGAGGGCAAAATGGACGAGTTAAACTTTACGCGGTCAGTCTTAAATTGGTATGATTCGGGGCATCGCGACCTGCCTTGGCGCAGGACGAAGGACGCTTATTCGATCTGGATATCGGAAATTATGCTCCAGCAGACGCGCGCGGAAACGGTCATTCCTTATTATGAACGTTTCCTTGCGCATTATCCCCATGTACGCGCGCTGGCGGACGCGCCGCAGGAAGAATTGCTCAAGCTCTGGGAGGGGCTGGGGTATTACAGCCGCGCGCGGTCGCTGCAAAAGGCGGCGCAGGTCATCGTTGACGAATATGGCGGAGAGCTGCCTGCCGATGTGGAAAAACTGCGCGCGCTTCCCGGTATCGGGGATTATACGAGCGGAGCGATTGCGGCAATCGCCTTCGGCATTCCTGTTCCCGCGGTGGATGGCAATGTCGAGCGCGTGATCTGCCGGTATTTTGCCATTCGGGATGAAATGGGGACGCCTGCCGCCCGCAAGCGCATACAGCAGCAGACACAGGCGCTCGTTCCGCCGGATCGTCCCGGCGCGTTTGCCAACGCGATGATGGAGATGGGCGCGACGATGTGTACGCCGAAAAGCCCTGCCTGTCTGCTCTGTCCGGTGCGGACGGGCTGCAAAGGCTATGCGCAGGGCATTGCGGCGGAACTGCCGGTCAAGCCCAAGAAAAAGGCGCAGCGCGTCGAAACGCACTGCGTCATGCTGGTATTCTGTGAAAACAAAGTGCTGACCGTCGTCCGGAGGGAAAAGCTGCTTGGCGGTCTGTCCGTCTTTCCGGATGTTGTGGGCGAGCAGACGCCCGCTCAGATGTGCGCGGCGCTGGCGGAAATGGGCATATCCGCCGCGTATGATGAGCGGATGGGGCATGCCCGCCATGTGTTCACTCACCTTATTTGGGAGATGGAGATACACGCCTTTGCCGCGCAGACCCGCGTGAGCGTTGCGGACGGACGCTGGGTGGACGCCAGAGAGCTTGCTGCCCTGCCCATGCCGACCGCCGTCAAAGCGGCGAGATGCTGGGCGGAGAAGAAGCTCACTTCTTCCAGCGTTTGAGCGTCGGCAGATATTCGCCCAGCGCCTTGCGTGCGGCGGGTTCGTTCGGAAAAAGTCCGAGCCTAACCTCAATCGGAACGCAGAAGTCAATCATTTCTTCGAGCGTGCCGGTCATGGCTTCTTCGCCACTGGGGCAGCAGTAGATGCAGTAATCCGGGTTCGTCGTGCCGTCAGCGTGTTTGCCGAATTGGTCGGGTTGAGTCATCGGCATGCCGCAGCTCTGGCAGATGGGCGTGTTTGCAAAGTTTTCCATGTAAAGCTCCTCCTTGTATTTGGGTTGAGCCAAGGATACCATGGAAAAGCTGACAACTGCATGTCAGGATTGATAGCGCGCGGCGATTTTTTGAATCGCGTTTTTCACTTCGAGCTGGAGCGACGGCGGGTCGAGAACCTGGGCGTGTTCGCCATAGCTCAAGATAAAGGAAATCAGCCATCCGCCGGGAATGAATGCGGCGCGGACGAGAAAGCCGCCGTCCTGCGTCCGCATGATCTGCGATTCCGCAAAATCGTCGTAGACGCGGAACGCCATGCAGCCGTCGATCTTCATCGCAAAGGAAAGCGGTTGTATATTGGGTTGAATGTCCTTCGGCTCGGTATGGAGCATGGCGAGCGCATCCGGCGGAAATTCACCGCTCAGGAGAGCAAGTCTATTGATGCGCGTCAGTTTGAATGTGCGCACGGCGCGCCTGTCCATGCAGTAGGCGAGCAGATACCACGCGCTGGATTTGAACCACAAGCGGATAGGGCAGACCCTGCGCGGCTTGCATATTCCGGCGGTATTATAGTAGTCAAAGCCGAGAAGCCTTCGGCAGACGATGGCGTCCTTGAATGTGGAGATCATCGAGCCGCGCTCGCCGCTCCAATCGGAAAAGTCGATGCGCACCCAGTCGGCGGATTCATTGCCGAACAGCGCGCGCAGCTTTCTGAGCGTTGCCTTTTCGGATGCGCCGGCAGTCGTCATCGCTTGCAGAGAAGTGAGGATATCGCGCTTTTCCTCGCTGCTGACCATGGAGCGGCTGAGCTTGAAGGACGGCAGGATAGCGACGCCGCCGTTGCGCCCGCGCTCCGCATAGAGCGGGATGCCCGCTTCGCAGAGGGTCTGTACATCGCGGTAGACGGTGCGGACGGAGACTTCCAGCTCCTGAGCAAGCTCGGACGCCGGAACGCGTTCGCGTTCGAGCAGGATATAGAGAAGCCGAAACAGACGGCTGGTCTGCATGAGCATCCCTCCTTTGCCGTTCATCGTATCACAGCGGCGGCGGGTTTGCAAGACTTGCCAGAATGGCGGAGTTCGCGTATAATGAGGGGCGTTTCATCATTTGATGCCGATTCGATACCGATTCGATACCGTGAATGTGCGGCTTGCGTGAATAAAAGAGGGGGCGGAGCATGGCTTTCTGTCAGGTGATCGTGGATATCAACCATGAGGACGTGGATCGCGTGTTTACCTATCGCGTGCCAAAGGGCATGACGCTTTGCTCCGGCATGCGCGTGCATGTGCCGTTCGGACCGCGGCGGATGGAGGGCGTCGTAGTGGAGATGACGCAGGAATGCGATCTGCCGCCCGAACGCGTGAAGGATGTTGTCGATACGCTGGAGGATTATCCGGCGGTGCTGCCGTCGCTGCTCGAATTGGCTGTCCATATCCAAAAGACGTCGTTTTGTACGCTGGCGATGGCGCTTCGGCTGATGGTTCCCGCGCAGATGCGCGGACAGCGCGTCCATGAAAAGACACAGGAGATCGTGACACTGACGGTCGATCCTGACGTATTGGGTCAGATCATTGCGGCGCAGACGCGCGCGCCCAAGCGGGCAAAGGTGCTTTCTGCCCTGAGGGAAGCGCCTGCGCATGAGCTTTCTGCCGCAGCGCTCAGGGAGACGATCGGGGATTGCCGCGATGCGGTGAACGCGCTTGTCAAAATGGGTTTTGTCAAGCTGGAAAAACGGGAGAAACTGCGCAGTCCCTATGGCGCGATGGAGCGCCTTTCCCAGCAGGATCCACAGCTGACCCGACAGCAGGAAAACGTGCTTTCCGAACTGATCCCCGCTGTCGAGCAGGGCAGGGGCAGCTTCCTGCTCTATGGCGTGACGGGGAGCGGCAAGACAGAGGTCTTTATCCGCGCGGTTCGCAAGGCGGCGCAGATAGGCAAGACGGCGATCGTCCTCGTGCCGGAGATCGCGCTGACGCCGCAGATGGTCATGTGGTTCCGGTCGCGGTTCGGCGAGGACGCGGCGGTGCTTCATTCGCGGCTGTCGCCAGGCGAGCGGTTCGACGAATGGCGGCGCATCCGGCGCGGCGATGTCCGCGTGGTTATCGGCGCGCGGTCCGCAATCTTTGCGCCGCTGGAAAACGTTGGACTTATCATCATCGACGAAGAGCATGAGCAGAGCTATATCGCCGACAGCATGCCGCGCTATGATGCGCGCGAATTGGCGCAGGAGCGATGCCGCAGGGAAGGCGCTGTGCTGCTGCTGGCGAGCGCGACGCCGAGCATGCGTTCGTTCGCCATGGCGGGGCGCGGCGACCTGACGCTGCTGGAAATGCCGCGCCGCGTCAACAATCGACCGATGCCGACCGTGCATGTCGTCGATATGCGCGAGGAACTGAAAAAGGGCAATCGAAGCGTATTCTCTGGCGAGATGGTCAACGGTCTTGACCGCTGCCTGAAAGCGGGAAAGCAGGCGATTTTGTTCGTCAATCGTCGGGGATTCTCGACGTTCGTCTCCTGCCGAAACTGCGGCTATGTCGTGACCTGCGATCAATGCGACGTATCCATGACGTATCACAGCGTGGAGAACGTTCTGCGCTGTCATTACTGCGGACAGGAAAGAAACATACCGACGGTCTGTCCGGAATGCGGCAGTCCGTATATCAAGTATTTCGGCGTCGGTACACAGCGCGTCGAAGAAGAGGTGCAGAAGCTCTTCCCGAATGTTTCGACGCTGCGCATGGACAACGATACGACCCGCACCAAGGATGCGCATGCGACGCTGCTGGAGCGGTTCCGCCGGGGCGACGCGCGGATACTCGTCGGCACGCAGATGATCGCCAAGGGGCTGGATTTCCCGAATGTAACAATGGTCGGTATCGTTGCGGCAGATGCGATGCTCAAACTTCCAGACTATCGGTCGGCTGAGCGCACGTTCCAGCTGCTCACACAGGTTGCCGGCAGAGCCGGACGCGCGGACGCGCCGGGCGAGGTCTACCTGCAAACCTATGATCCGGAGAACTACGCCATTGAAGCGGCAAGCAGGCAGGATTACCGCGCCTTTTTTGAAGCGGAGATGCGCCGCCGCCGTCAGGCGCTCTATCCGCCGTATACGCTCATTGCCCGACTGCTTTATGAAGCGGACGATGAAGCGAATGCCCAGCGCGCGGCGGAAGCGGCGATGCGGCTGATGGAAGCCTTCTTCGAGCGGCGGGTCTATCTGCGCAAGTACGTCATTGCTCTGCACGTGATGGCTTGCCCAATCAAACGAATCAAGGGCAAGAGCCGCTGGCAGGTGACGCTCAAGGTGGTCGATCAGCCGATCTGCGCGGAAGCTGTCGGCAAGATGAGCGAGATCGCCGCCGTTCCGCCGGTCGGCTGCACCTGCATCTGTCAGGTCAACCCTTCGAGCATGATGTAGGAAAGCCGAACGAAAAAAAGACATGGCTCAGATCCTCACGTTGTGCGGCTTCAAAAACGCGCGGCGCGAGTTCCTGCGCAAGACGCGTTAAAAGAGGAAGAGCATCTGGCGTTCCAAGCTCGCCCGCGAGGATGTAAGCGGCGGAGTCAAGGTCATGATGAATCTGCCCAACCGTCATGGCGTGAAAACGCTTGAGTAAAAGCGACTGTTGTTCGCTTGAAACGTGTAGACGGCAGGTCGGTATATCCAGCAGCGCAAGCGCCATGGCGTTTTCCAAGACGGGCGTCAGCAGATTGCAGACCAGCTCCCGCCAACGGCTGCTCATTCCGTCCAGCAGCGCCAGCACACGGTGAACGGGAAAGCGGGCGAGAAGCTGCATTTCCAGAGAAAGCCGTTGCAGGTATGCCAGCGCATAGTCGATGCCCATCAGCGATTCCGAAATTGGGATGCAGAGCTGATAGTCGATGCTGCCCGGAATGTGATGTGCGAAAAACCGACTGTCGTATTGTTGGATGCCGGTCAGCAGGCTGGATAACGTCGAGCGAAGGGCAAGGCAGCCTAAGTCATCCGTATGCAGGCATAGAAACTGGATGAGAGAAAGCGCCTGTCGTTTCTTCTGCTCAAGCCGTGCCTGTGCGCGACTGAAAACGGCGAAGATATCTTGAACGACCAACGGTCTGTAACTCGCCGGTTCCGTCGGCTGAATGTCGAGCGTATAGAAGATAGATGTCATCAGCTCGTCGGCGGTTTCTTTCGGCAGACTGCCGCTCAAACCCTGTGTATAGCGTTCGGCTTGCATGGTAAACAGCGCAAGGATAGTGGTTTGCAGTGCATGACTCTCAGCGTCGGTCAAATCTGCGTTATGGATGGACAGGTCAGTCGTCATAAATGCCCCTTTCTTCACCAGCACAGGCACTTAACAAATCGTCTGCCGTGCAGTCGTTCAGCAGTTCGACTGAACCGCCGCATCTGCTGTTGAACAGGCGAGCCATCGCGAAAAGCAGATCGTCGTCTGGAAGCTTGTCGCAGGTCTCGCTTTTGAAAAAGTAGAAGGATTCCGTCAGCTCGGCAAGCGTCTGTGTCTGATTGTCAGCGAAAACGTAAGGGGATGAAGCGAATACGCGCAGAAGCTTGGGCAGGATGCCGCCGGAGAAATCGACGCGTCCTAGACGCTCAAGCGTTTCTCTTTGAGAAGCAAGGAGCGTATGCGCCTGTGCAGGTGAGAGCGTCAAGCCGGATTCCTGCGCTGTCTTGCAGAGTGCGGCTTCGGAAACAGGATGGAAAAGGAGCGATAACATATCCATTCAAACACCTCCTTATTCTCTATACACCCGCCGGACGCAAATTGCCAGACTTGACTTTTTAACGAAAATGTGGTAATATAACAATGACAAAAGCAAAAATAAATCTTGTCTCGGTTTCTACCGAGACTTTTTTGAACCATGGGAAATTGCATAAAGCTTGCTCGCGTGCGTAAAGCTTTGAATCTTTACGGACTGTGGCGGAAATGCAGGCGGGTTTGCCGTGTGCCGATAAGACAGTAATTTGACAAAGCCGATTGATTTCCGTATTATAATATGCGTGTACACAATAAGACAGATAGAAAATTATTTGCTTCTGTGTTCGATATGGATAGCGGTTGCATGAAGCTGAAACCCAGTGAGGGCAGTATGAGTGATATTGACTGAGAAACTACTGAACGAAATGGAGGGAAAAAATGAATAGAGATATGTGCGTAGTCTGTGATGATGGGATTTTGAATATTCGTGCCGGTGCAATCATCATGAAAGATGGAAAGCTTTTGATGGTTAGTAATGACAGAAATTATCTCTACTCCGTTGGCGGCAGGGTGAAATTCGGTGAAACAGCAGAAGAGGCTGTTGTTCGTGAAGTGTTTGAAGAAACAGGCGTTAAGATGAAAATTGACCGCCTTGGTTTTGTGCATGAAAATTACTTCTATGGCGATGCACCTTACAATCTGAATAGGCTGGTTTATGAGATTTCGTTTTTCTTCTATATGAAAGTGCCGGATGCTTTTGCACCAATCAGCGAAAGCTTCACGGAAGATAACAGCAAAGAACATTTGGTGTGGACTTCACTCGATGAGGACGTTAAGATATATCCAGAGTTTTTTAGAACCGAATTGAAGAATCCAACAAACACAGTAAAGCACTTCACGACAGCAAAGCGTTTTACTAAGGACGAGAGATAAATTGACGGGAGAGGGATGGCATCTAAGCCAGACAACAGCATAGGTAACCGATACAGATTAATA
>CAKTXP010000012.1 GCA_934631055.1 uncultured Clostridia bacterium
GTCGCTCAATTGGCGTAGACGATGTCGTCGCGTAAGCGGTAGATCGTCGCGCCATATTTTTTGCGGCAGAACGCATCGACAAACCAGTCGATGTTCTTTTCCGCGTCGAACTGGACGTAGGCGTAGCGGACGCCGTTCACACTTTTTCCCTTCATGTTGGAATCAGCCCAGTGAACCGTGTCGGTCTGCGGGTCGTAATCGGCGATGAAGATCATGCTGTGCGCGCCGACGCCATAGTAGTAATTCGCCGCCATCTGGAAATAGTCGCCGCGCTTGACCTGGCGGAGGAATTCGCGCGCCTTTTCGCGGTTCTCCTCTTTGCTCAGACTGTCGTCGTAGCGGAAGGCCGCCGCCGCGTAGAACGGGTTGCCTTCGCTGGCGGGAACGTCCTGCCATTCCACGCCGTAGACATAGGGCGCGCAGTCCGCTTTCGCCTGGTTGTTGGGGATGACGAGCGGCACGTCGGGATATTCCGCCATGCGGAAATCGCCGCAGGTCTCGCGGAAGAGATGGACGGTGAAATTCTTGCAGACATAGATATCGCCGCTGTACTGCGCGCGCTGGGCGCGTCCGTTTGCCTGCGTATAAAGCTCCTGGGCGAGCGCGATGATGCGGTCGATAAAATCCTCGCGCGCGGCGCTGCCGCCCGTCACAGAGGCGTCTGGCGCGTCGGCGTCGAACTCGATGCTCTGGGCGTCCGGCGCGTTATTCAGCTCGTCCAGAGAGAGCGATTCGCTCAGCGCCGCGCAGGGGAGGAAGAGGAGAAAAACGCATAGAGCGAAAAGACGTTTCATAGTCGTTATACCTCGCAATATTTCAGGTGATGGGGTTTATTGTAACACGAAGGGGCGATATGCGCAACTGCCGCAAGGCGGAAAGCAGACGGCGCGGACAATACTCTATATGATGAATAGGCTTTTTTGCGGAAAAGGGCGCGTGTTCGTTGTAAAAAAGACGAAAGATGACGGGTGTACTTTGTAAAATAAATATTTTTATTTAAATGAAAAATTTTTTCAGAGCCCGTTTTTTCCTTGTTTTGGCGCTTGAAATCAGCATGAATGATGTCGAAAAAACCAATAAAAACAAGCGTTTGCACACAAAAATCTGTGTACAAAATGCGATAAATAATAACGGCTATTTTTGGCTGGGGGGGGGTTAAGCCCTGTTGACGAAATAAAAAGAATATGTTACCATAATGCAAGATTCTTTAAAAAACGACAGGAAGTGTAATTATGCCGCCCAAACAGAGGATTACCCGAGAGATGATTTTGGAAAGATCGTTCGCCATGTTTTGCCAGGAAGGCATGGGAGCGGTCAACGCGCGTTCCGTTGCGAAAGCGCTCAATTGCTCGACGCAGCCGATCTTCAGCTACTTCTCGGGCATGGATGACCTGAAAAACGCGCTCGACCAGAAGGCTCACGACGAGTTTGAGCAGATGGTTGCGCAGAATTCCGACAAAGACCATGTGCTTGAAAGCTGCTGCACGGCTTATATTCGTTTTGCCAGCGAACAGCCGCGCCTGTTTGCGCACATGTTCATGAACGTCGATGCCGGAATGACGACGTTCGGCAACGGTCTTGTCCGCGAGCCGATCGTTGAGGCGGAAGCCGCACAGGCGGGTCTTGCCAAGGACAAGGCGAAAGAAGTGTGCGAGGAGCTGTGGCTCTTCACGCACGGTCTTGCCGCGATGCAGGCATCCGGCAGAACGTCTTACAGCAGGGAGCAGGCGCAGGGCACGGTTTCCGGCGTCCATGAAGCGCTGCTGGCTAAGGCAAAGAACTGATTGATAAACGCATAAAGAACCGCCCGCTTTCTTCCGGAATGGAGGAGAGCGGGCGGTTTTTGTATGGATTTATTGGAAGTTGAGGATAATCGCCGCGAAGCGGAGAAGGGAGTCTGAGGGGATTGGAATCACGCGCCCGCTGTGCGGGATTCAGCGTGACGAAAATCGGAAATCACAAGAAACGCTTGCGTTTCTATGCGAGCTTCCCGGGTCGGCAGCCCAACGCAGCTTTTGATGTTGCTTCATGATAGCGAAGAAATATAATTGCGTGCGAAGCACCGTCAGGTGACGCTTCGCTCCCTGACTACTTTTTTGACAGATAAGGGGTTACGCTGGGCTGCCGCCCAGACCTGCTTGGGGCTTTGCCCCAAACCCCCACTGAGGGATAGTATCCCTCAGACTCCCTTCTTCGCTTCGCGGCGGTTTTAACAGGCACAGAAAAAAACGCCGCCGCAGATGCGGCGACGTCCTTTGAACCTATGCGATTACTTGGAAGCCGCGGCGGCGTTCGCGCCAGCCAGACGGCCGCTGGTCAGAGCGAAGCCCAGACCGGTGCCTTCGATATTCACATAAGCCGCAACGCTCATACCGGAAACGTTGTTGCCGGTAGCGTACAGACCGGAGATCGGGGTGTTGGTGCTGTCCACGACCTGGAGCAGCTCATTGGTGTTGACGCCGCCCAGCGCGCCCAGAACAGCATTGTAGCCCTTGGTGACGTAGAACGGACCTTCTTCGACCGTCCAGAGGAGATCCTCAGCGGACTTGAAGAACTGCTCGTCCTTGCCGGCCTTGACATAGCCGTTATAGGTGTCGATGGTGTTCTGGAGATCCTCGACGGAGCAGCCGATGAACGCGGCAGCCTCTTCGATGGTGTTGGCAACGATGCCGTCGCCGGTCGCGGTCAGGGTCTCAAAGTCGCGCAGGAACGCGTCCTTGTCGATCGGCGCATGATAGATGGTGCGTTCGCCGTCCTCACCGATGATGCCGTTCTGATCCCAGTAGTGGATCCAGGAGCCGGTGTTCTCATAGGAAGCATCAGCCCAGCGGTCAACGGTCTTTTCGTCAACGATGGTGTAAGCGTAGCCGCCCTGAGCCAGAACAGCGGAGGAATACTCGACGGTATCCTTCAGCAGATCCTCGTTCATGAAGCGCTTGCCCTGATTGTTGACCCACAGGCACGGGGTGTTCATGGTCAGCTCAGTCGCGACCTCAAGATCGCGGCTCTTCGGGCTGACGCCGTGGTTCATGGTCAGCAGCTCGCCCTTCGCGGCGCCGACTTCGTACATCATCTGCAAGCCGCTGCCGTCGCAGCCGCCCATGACGGAAACGTTGTCATACGCCGTGCCGAGCGCTTCGCGCATCATGCTCTCGTTGCCCGCGAAAGAGCCGGTGGAAACGATGGTCGCCTTGGCATTGACGGTCAGCTGGCTGCCATCCTCACGGGTGCAGACCGCGCCGACAACCGCGCCCTCGTCATTGGTGAGCAGCTTGGTCGCGGTGGTGTTCCAGCGGATATCCACGCCGTTCTTATCCAGATACTCCTGGAAGTGGACGAACGGCTGGGTGTTGTTCCAGCGATGATAGATGATGGTCTCGTCAAAGTGAGCGACCTGCTGAGCGGTCTTGCTCAGGTAGACGTTGATGTCGTGAGCGAGCAGGTATTCAACGGTGTTCTTCGCTTCGCCGACGAACGTGCGGATGAGCGCGGCGTTGCCCAGCTCATTGCTCTGCTCCATGTACTTGTTGAACCAATACTCCTCATCAGAGCCGAGGTCGTCGCCATAGCGCTCATGCTGGAGCGAGGTGCCGATGGCGAACATGCCCTGCGCGGCATTGCCCATGCCGCCGAGGGTCGTGCTGGATTCCACGCCGATGACCTTCGCGCCGTTCTCAGCGGCGGAAAGGGCAGCGGTCGTGCCGGAAGCGCCCATGCCGATGACCAGCACGTCGCAATCGACGGTTTCATCTTCGCCCTTGACGACTTCAGCCTTCTCGAAGGTCATGCCCGCTTCCGTGAGCGCGGCAGCGGCGGCTTCGATGACAGCGTTGGAGGTCAGGGTCGCGCCGGACACGGTATCCACATACGGCGTCTGGGCGTCAACAATCGCCTGAGCCAGCTCGGGCATGGCGGCGCCGCCCAGAGCGGGCGTTTCGCTGATGCCGGCAGCATCGACGGCGGTGATCTTGCCGTCTTCAACGGTCACGTTGACGGTCACGTCGCCGCCAAATCCCTTGGCGGAAGCCGTGTAGGTCTCGGCGGAAGCCATTGCCGCGCCAAAAATCATGGCGGAAGCAAGCACACCGCTGAGTACAGTCTTCATGCTTTTCATGAGAGAATACCCCTTTTCCTTTTTCGCGCGGGGAGTACCCCGTGCGTTTGTGAATAGATTATCACGAAGATTTGGGAAAGAAAAGAGGGTTTGCGCGGTTGGTCGTTTTTCGTGTCTGCTTGGCAGGAAAAGCAGCTTTATCCCTGCACAATGGGCAGGAGGATATTGACGATAAACAGACGGTTTTCCGCCGACAGCGTCATTTCGCCGCCGAGGTTATTCACGCAGTCGCGGATGCTCCGCAGACCATAGCCGTGGGCGTTGGCGTCTGCCTTTGTGGTAAAAAAGACGTTTCCATGGGGTCTGCGTTCGCCGAGAAAGTGGTTTTCCGTGCGGATGAGCAGAAAACAGCCGCGCAGGTTGGTGCGCAGAGTGATGGTTTTTTGATCGGCAGAGGGAAGGGAGGAAACCGCCTCGATGGCGTTGTCGAGCAGATTCCCGTAAAGCGTACATAAATCCGGACTGGCGATGGCGTTCAACGCGTCGATGGCGTCCTGCGAGATGCAGGGGATGAGCGACGCGCCGACGCGGCTGCATTCGTCCATCTTTCGGGCGAGCAGCACATCCAGCACCGCGCAGCCGGATATCCTCTGCACGGCGATGGGCGCGAACCGCTGATTCAGCGTCGCGATATAGGCTTCCGCTTCCTTAGAACCGCTCATCGCGGCGAGCGTGGCAAGGTGATTGCGCATATCATGGCTGAGCTTGTTGATGTCGTCGATCTGACGCTGATGCTGCGCCATTTCCGCTTCAAGATGCTCGATGGTCAATTGCGCATGCTCTGCCTGCCGCTCACGGTCGATGCCTTCCACCAGCCGGTTGGACAGCACGGATACGAAAATCGCCAGCAGGCAGACCAGAAAGCACAGCGAACTCATCGTTCCGGAATAGGTCACATCGCCCAGGATGAACGAACGGTATTGCAGGGATTTGACATACAGATAAGGGATGGCGGGAACGAAGATGAGCGCCGCCATGGTTTTGTTCATTCGGCGGTCATGCTGGCGGCAGATGAATCGGCGCAGAACGAGGCACAGCAGCGCGTGGACAGCCATCAATGGAAGGGTCAGCATCAGCAGGTCGCGCGGGCTGTTCTCGCCGCGAAACGCGCTGAAAAAGGGAATCATGTCCCAGATCAGCGATTTGCACATATCCAGCGACAGATGGAACACCAGCGAACTATTCAGCGCCTGCATCAGCGGCAGAGCGTACAGCGCGCGGGCGACGAGTGTCACCACCGCGAAATGCAGCAGGATGTTGAGGATCATGTTCATGCTGTTCTGCCAGAGACGGAGCGCGCCGAATACGGGAATCATCGCCAGCAGCATGGCGAAAAGAAGCGCATGCTGTTTTTTGCTATGGACGGGGCGGGACAAGCCCTGTTGGGCATACGGATGCAGAAAGAGAAGCAGCGTCGCCAGCTCAAGCAGCCCGTAGAGCAGCGCAATCAGAGAAGCCGTCATAGCTGTTCCCCCATATAATCGGTCAATGCCTGCAAAAATTCGCGTTTCTTATGTCGGCTGACGGGGAGAACGTCGTCGCCGACGTTGACCTCGAATCCGGATATCCGGCTGACATGCGCAAGCGAAACGAGATAGGCGTTATGGATGCGGAAGAATCCGCCTGCGGGAAGCTGGCTTTCCAGCGACGCCATCGTCATGCGCAGGTCGAGCGTGGTCTTTTCCGTATGCAGCCGGAGTTTGCGACCATACGTTTCAGCGTAGAAGATATCCTCGGCGCGGACGACGGTGGTCGCGTCCTGCGTATGCAGGGTGAGGGTGGCGGACGCGGCAACGCTCAGCCGGTGAAAGACCTTGCCGAGCAGCTCGTCGATGCGCGCGGCGGTGATGGGCTTGACCAGAAAATCCATCGCGGCGACGGAGTAGCCATCCAGCGCGCGGGAGACCAGATTCGTACAGAACGCGATGAGGACGCGCTCGTCCCGTCTGCGGATGATGCGCGCCGCGTCCATGCCGCTGATGCCGGGCATGTCGATATCCAGAAGGAGCAGGTCTGCGCCGGTCTGATAAGCCTGAGTCAGCGCTTCTCCGCTGGCGAAAGAGACGATTTCCGCTTCGATCCCGCGTCGGGCGCATGCCTGACTGACAAGGTCGCAGAGCAGAGCCCGCTGAGGGGCTTCATCTTCGGCGATCCAGATTTTCATGCGCGTGACCTCCTATGTGGTGTCCTTATTATGAATATGATACCACAGGAAGCATCGGAAATCCATACCGAAAGGCTTACACGTCCGTTCCGGTTGACAGAGCGGCTTTTTGCTGTATACTATAATAAAGTAAGAGAATATGTTCTAAGGGGAACGCTTGGGGCTCTGCCCCAAACCCCGCCAAGAACCTGAGGTTCTTGGATTTCCCACTTCGCTTCGCGGCGGCTTAAATCATTTTTAACGGACGACGCGCATGCGCGTCGTATGCCTAGGATGATTGAAACTGACGCGAAGCGAAGAAGGGAGTCTGAGGGGATTGGAATCACGCGCCCGCTGTGCGGGATTCAGCGTGACGGAAATCGGAAATCGCAAGAAACGCTTGCGTTTCTATGCGAGTTTCCCGGGTCGGCAGCCCAACGTAGCTCTTTTTTGTGATTTTTGAAATTTACTTAGATAGTATGGATACAGCCAGAGGGAGAAAAGTGCCATGCGCTATTCGGTCGTCATTCCGACGCTCAACGGGGAAAAGCAGATCGTTTCCCTGCTTGAAACGCTTCAGAAACAGAGCCTGCCGCCGATGCAGATCCTCGTCGTCGATTCTCAGTCGGACGACGATACCGTCCGGCTCGCGCAGAGCGTGTCGGGCGTTGAGATCGAAACGATACGCCGACAGGACTTTGATCACGGCGGAACGCGCGACTGGGCGCTTCGCCGATGCGGCGGGGAGGCTGTCGTCTTTATGACGCAGGACGCCATGCCGACCGACGCAGACTGCATGAAAAACCTGCTTGCGCCGCTTGACGACCCGCAGGTCGCGGCGGTTGGCGGCAGACAGACTGCTTATCCTGACGCGCGCCCCTTTGAGAGGCTCATCCGCGCCAACAATTACCCAGCGGATAGCCGCGTGTGGGGCGCGGAAGCTATCGAAAAGCTGGGCGTGCGCGCGTTCCTCATCTCCGACGTCTGCGCCGCGTATCGAAAGAGCGCCTATCTGGAGGTCGGCGGGTTTGACCATCCCATTCTGACCAACGAGGATATGCTGATGGCGGAAAAGCTGCTGCACGCAGGCTATAAGATCGCGTACAGCGGCGAGGCGGCCGTCTATCATTCCCACAACTTTACGCTCGAGCAGGAATACCGCCGCAACTATATCATCGGGCAGACGATGAAACGATATGAGGACCGCTTTGAGCATGTCAGCGAGACCGGAACCGGCATGAAGCTGGTTCAAAACGTGATGGCGGAGCTGGTCAAAGAGGGACATATCGGCGAGTGCTTCAGCTTTACGGCGAATTGCGCTGCGCGTTTTCTGGGCAATCGGATGGGGCGCAGGGCGGAAGAGCGGAAACGACGCTGAAACCGAGCGCTTCTCCCTTGGCAATGCAGCTTTCGCTGTTGACGTGCATCAGCGAAACGCGGGCTTTCTGGTCGTCGCGGATGAGCCGCGCAAAGACGGAAAGCGGAAGATGGACGTTGCCGGGGTATTCCGCGTCGGTCACGTCCATATAAATATGTTCAAAATGCGGGTGGGTCTGCATGAAAGCGCGGCAGGGCTCTTCCGTGCAGGTATCGGCGGAGTAGAACACGCCGCCCTCCGGCGTTTCAAAGACGAAGGAATGGCTCGGAATCTCGCTGACATGGCGTGTCGGCACATAGCGGAAGGACGAGAAAGAAGAAAATCCTGTTACATCTCGGTCATACAGGAGCGAAACGCCGCCTTCCGGCGCGCCGAAAAGACGCAGAAGCGTTTTCACATCGCTGCAATACGCCGGTTCATCCGGAACGACGACAAACAGCGGCGCATTCATCGCATAGCGGCAGTAGTGGCTCAGTGAACCAAGCGAGCCGCAGTGGTCGCTGTGCAAATGGGACAGGGCGACATAGACCGCTGTCACGCCGCTCAGAACGCCGCGGCGGAGCAGCTCAGCGAACACACTCTCGCCGCAGTCGAGCAGGAACAGGCGGTTTTCTTCCAATATATAAGCGCTGGTGCTGCCCTGCTGGGGATAGAACGCCGCGCCGCGTCCGAGAAAATGAAGCTGCATATGGATCTCTCCTTTTGACTTGTGCGCAAAGGTACGTTGGGGCTGCCGATCCGGGAAACTCGTATAGAAACGCAAGCGTTTCTTACGATTTCCGATTTCCGTCACGCTGAATCCCGCACAGCGGGCGCGTGACTCCAATCCCAACCCCGCCTGAGGGATAGTATCCCTCAGACTCCCTTCTTCGCTTCGCGCAGGCTTTAATCAGTTTTACAGAACGACGCGCGCATGCGCGTCGTATATTTAAGACGATTCAAACCGCCGCGAAGCGAAGAGGAAGGTCAAGGGAACTCAGTTCCCTTGTGGGGTTTGGGGCGAAGCCCCAATCGTTATCCCGTCTCCCATCATCATACCCTTGTATAAAGAAAATGTCAAACACGAACAAAGTGTCTGAAATTGTCGTAAAAATGCGGAAACCATGTTGATTTTAGGTCTGCCGTTCGGTATAATAGGCAAGGATCTGAACCTTTTGTGAAAACCGAAAGAGGAAAAGGAGTAATGTATCTATGAAAAAGATCTGCCTGCTGCTGACGCTGGTCCTTGTGCTGCTGAGCGCCTGCGCGCTTGCCGATGGGCTTGACGTGAAGGAACTCAATGTTCAGTTCGTTCCGACCAATACGGAGACTGCCGACGCGACGACCGCCGAGTTCTCCGAGTATATGAGCAATCTGCTGGGCGTTCCGGTCAAAATGACCGTCGCGACCAGCTACAACGCCATCGTCGAAGCGATGGAGTCCGGCACGGTTGACGTGGGCATCATGCCGCCGGCGACCTATGCGCAGGCGCGTGATATGGGCGTGGCGAAGGCGATTTTGTCCTCTACGCTCAACGATTACGATGAGAACGAGCAGCTGATGGAAGGCGTGCCGGTCGGCAACTTCAAGGCTGAGGTGCTTGTCCGCGCGGATTCCGGCATCACCGGCTATGAAGGTCTGGCGGGCAAGAAGATCGCGTATCTGGGTGCGTCCAGCGCTTCCGGCTACATCTATCCGGTTGCCGAAATGAAGATGGCGGGCATCGACACCGATTCCTGCACCTGGGTGAATATCACCTCCATTCCGAGCGCCATTCTGGCGGTCATCAACGGTCAGGTGGATGCGTGCTTCACGTTTGAAGGCTCCCGCTATGTGTTCGCCAAGGCTGTCCTCGACGACAACGGCAATCCGTATGATCTGTACAGCGTGCTGTCCGTGGCGAAGCTGTCCGACGGCGACATCCCCAATGACGCGATCGCGGTCAACACCCGTCTGTCCGACAACGACGCGGAGATCGTCAAGCAGGCGTTCCTGACGATGGCTTCCGACGAAGCGGGTCTTGCCATCATGAAGACCTGGAACCACAACGGCTACGTTGAGGCGAACGAAGCGGATTACGATACCATCGCGCAGTACATCGAGCTGGCTGCCGACTAAGATTTCCTCAAATCCACACAAAAAGGTATTCTTCCCCTCTACGGGGGAGGAATACCGCTTTGTGTTGTTTACGGTTTTCGCAGTGAGAATAGAAGGGAAAGGACGTTGGGGCTTTGCCCCAAATCCCACCAAGAACCTGAGGTTCTTGGATTTCCCGGCTAATTGATTGCTGCGCAATCAATTGGTTTTACGCTTTCTTTGGATAAATAATGTGGGAAGTCCAGAAGCATCAGGCTTCTGGCAGGGTTTGGGGATTGGAGTCACGCGCCCGCTGTGCGGGATTCAGCATGGCGGAAATCGGAAATCGCAAGGAGCGCTTGCGCGTTCGCGAAGCGGGCGCGTCTGCCGCAGGCAGAGGACAGCGCCCCTATGCGAGTTTCCCGGGCAAAGTCCCAACCGTACCAAAAGGGAAAAAGCATGATTACGTTTGACCATGTGTCTAAGACCTATCCCAACGGCGTAAAGGGTCTGGTGGATATCGACCTGACCATTCCGGACGGGGAGTACGTTTCCATCATCGGATTGAGCGGCGCGGGCAAGAGCACGCTCCTGCGTTCCATCAACCGCCTGAACGATATCACCGAGGGCGAGATCAGCATTGACGGCAAGTCGCTGACCCGCGCCAATAAGCGCGAGCTGAAATTCATCCGCCGAACCATTGGCATGATCTCTCAGCAGTTCAATCTGGTCAAGCGGATGACCGTGCAGAAGAATGTCCTTTCGGGCAAACTTGGCTACTATTCCACGGTCAAGAGCGTGCTGGGGTTGTTTTCCAAGGCGGATTATGAGCTTTGCAGCCGTGTGCTGGAAAAGGTCAATCTGGCGGATAAGATGCACGAGCGCTGCGATAATCTCTCCGGCGGACAGCAGCAGCGCGTCTCCATCGCGCGCACGCTCTTCCAGGAAGCGGGCATCATTCTCGCCGACGAGCCGGTTGCCTCGCTCGATCCGGTGACTTCGCAGGAGATTTTGTCTGAACTGCGCAGCATCAATCAGAGCATGGGCAAGACGGTCATCGTCAATATCCATTCCATCGAGCTGGCAAAGCAGTTCTCCGACCGCATCATTGCCTTGCAGGATGGAAAGCTCGTCTTTGACGGCAAGCCGGATGAGTTGACGAATGATGTCCTGCGGATGATCTACAAGGGCGATTCGTTCCTGAAAGAAGGGACGGCGGCGTCATGAAACTGAAGGATACCGTTCATTTTCAATGGTATAAGCATCTGTTCGTCGTGCTGCTGTTGGGAATCTGCCTGTATGCCAGTGTAGTCGGCACGGGCGCAGACTTTGAGCAGCTCGCCGGAAACATCGGGCAGGTCGGCGCGTTCCTCAAGAAGCTCGCCAATCCGCAGTTTTCCTATCTGCCCAAGCTCATCGACCCGATGGTCAAGACGCTGAAGATGTCCGCGCTGGGTACGGCGCTGGGCATACTGCTGGCGATTCCGTTTGCGTTCCTTGCGACGACGGTCGTTACGGATAACCGGATTTTGACGGGTATCATCCGCTTTTTCCTCAACGTCATCCGAACCATTCCGAATATGCTGCTGGCGGCATTGCTGGTCGCCATCGTCGGTATCGGCGAAGCGACCGGCGTGCTGACAATCGCCATCTTTACATTCGGCATGGCGTCGCAGCTCATCTTTGAAGCCATCGAAACGATCGACATGAGCCCTATTGAAGCGGCGACGGCGGTCGGCGCAAACAAGCTCAAGGTAGCTGTCTGGGCGATATTTCCACAGATCACCTCGAGCATCGTCAGCTATACGTTCTATGCGTTTGAGCTGAACGTGCGCGCTTCGACCGTGCTGGGTTATGTCGGCGCGGGCGGCATCGGCGTGAAGCTGAATGAAGCGCTCGGTCTGTTCAAGTATGAGCGCGTATCCATCATCATCCTGTTCATCTTTGTTGTGGTGGTCATCGTGGACGCGCTTTCTGAAGCGATTCGCAGGAGGCTGAAATGAAAATGAAGATTTCAGCCCGCATGAAAAATGGGCTTATCGCCGCGGCGGTTATCGCGCTGCTCGTCTGGTGCGCCGCGGATATCGACTGGAGTACACTGCAATACTTCTCCTGGGGCGCGTTCAGGACGACCATCGCCAGCCTGTGCCAGCCTGATTTTTCCGCGTTCTATACCGGCAGCACGGAGGATATCTTCCACCTGATGCTGATGACGGTCGGTATCGGCTTTTTCGGCACGACCATCGGAACGATTTTCGCTGTCCCGTTCACGCTGATCGCGTCGAGCAACCTCTGGAAGAATCCGGTCATTCCGCGCGTTGGAAAGTTCATTTTGGATGTCCTGCGCGCGTTTCCGGAGCTGGTCTACGCCATCATCTTCATCAAGGTCGTCGGACCGGGCGCGTTCGCGGGCGTGCTGGCAATCGGCGTGCATCAGGTCGGCATGCTGGGCAAACTGTTTACGGAAGAGATGGAGCGGATGGACGAATCCGCTGTGGAAGCCTGCCACGCAGTCGGCGCGAACGGCGTACAGACGATGTTCTACGCGCGTCTGCCGCAGATCATGCCCATCTGCGCGTCGCTGGTGCTCAATCATTTTGAGATCGCGGTGCGCAGCGCGTCCACGCTGGGTCTGGTCGGCGCGGGCGGCATCGGCGCGACGCTGATCTTTGCGATTCAGGCGTGCCGCTGGTCGCGCGTGAGCATCATCCTGCTGACGGTCATTGCGACGGTGTTCCTGCTGGACGTTCTGACCGGCTGGGTGAGGAAGAAGCTGAGGTAAAAGCCCTCTCCGACCTTTGGAAAAAAACTTGGCTCTCCCTCTGGGAGAGATGTCACGAAGTGACTGAGAGGGCTGTCCCTTCTTCGCTTCGCGGCGGCTTAAATAGGCGTATCGTCAGCTGTCGAGGAGCGGCAGCGTTCTGAATAAACTGAGAAGGAAGAGAAAACATGATTACCCGTTCAGATCGACTTGACCATGTTCATTCCGATATCCGCGGGCCGCTGTATCAGGAAGCGCTGCGGATGGAATCCGAGGGCATCAATGTCCTCAAGCTGAATACCGGCAATCCCGGACGATTCGGCTTCAAACTGCCCAACAGCGTCCGTCAGGCGCTGGCGCTGCATATCGACGAAGCCGTGCCGTACTGCGACGTGCGCGGCATGGCGGCGGCGCGCAACGTCATCTGCACCTACCATATCGGGCGCGGCTTGCAGGGCATCATGCCCAACGACGTCTTTATCTGCAACGGCGTGAGCGAGGCGGCGTCCATGCTGATGAACGCGCTCATCGGTACGGGAGACGAAATCCTGCTTCCGTCTCCGTGCTATTCGCTGTGGAGCAACAACGCGTATCTCTGCGGCGGCAAGCCGGTCTTTTATCGCTGCGATCCGGCGAACGCGTGGAATCCGGATATCGAGGACATCAAAAACAAGGTCACCGACCGCACGAAGGCGATTCTGGTCATCAACCCGAATAACCCGACTGGCGCGGTATACAGCCGCGAAGTGCTGCTGGATATCGCGGAGATCGCGCGTCAGCACCACCTCGTGCTGCTCGCCGACGAGATCTACGACAGGCTCGTCATGGACGGCATGCACCACGAGTGCATCGGCGCGCTTGCGCCGGACGTTCCCTGCGTGACGTTCAACGGACTTTCCAAGAGCCACATCGTCTGTGGTTTCCGCTGCGGCTGGATGGTCTTTTCCGGGCCGAAGGGCGAGCTTTCGGAGGTCAAGGACGGCGTGATGCAGCTTGCGTCCATGCGCCTTTGCGGCAACGCGCTGACCCAGCTCGTCATCCCCGCGGCGCTGGTAGACAGCGAAAGCACGCGCGAGATGATCGTTCCCGGCGGCAGGCTCTTTGAGCAGCGAAAGGCGACGCTGGAAGCGCTGGATAAGATCGACGGCGTCAGCTATGTACCCAATCATGCGGCGTTCTACCTGTTCCCCGCGCTGGACAAGAGCAGGTTTGATTTCGAGGATGCGCATGATTTTGCGATGAAGTTCCTCCACGAACAGCATGTGCTGGTCATTCCGGGCGGCGGATTCGACTGGCATGAGGATCTGCGGTTCAGGATCGTCATGCTCCCTGAGCCGGAGACGCTTACCAAGGCGATGGGCGATATGGCGTATTTCCTCAAACAGCATCGGTTATAAGTTCCAAAGCCGGCGAATACGGTTTCGTCGGCTTTTCTTTTCCTATAAACGAAAAAAACCTGTTTTTTCTTGACGTGTGTTTCAATGGGTGCTATAGTTAAATGTAGAAGGATGCCGATGTCAAAGGTGTGATAAAACGACGATGAAAACGCTTGATGACGTTAAAAAAATAATAGAAGAGCTGAAGGAGCTGTATGACGACGTACAGCTTTTTCAAGTTGAAGATACAAAGAAGATTTACGAGGGGCAGAAGTGCGCGATGCGCGTCTGCTCCGCAGCCAGACGCGGGAGCCGGTTCTGCCGTCAGTGCATCGTCAAGCAGGCGTTGGAAGAAGAGAAGGACAAGACGAAAGTCGAGTTTTTCAAGACGGATATCGTGCTGATGAACGCTAAGTACATGACCGTTGAGGGAAAGCCCTGCGTGCTGGAGACGGTACAGGCGGTTCCAGAAAGCTCGGTCGTCGAGCCGGAGGACGGCGATCCGCTCCTGGTGCAGCTGGCGGGCTACAACGCCAAGCTGTATCATGACGCGCTGACAGGCATGTACAATCGCCGGTACTATGAGGACGTCGTTCGGAATATGGAAGGCCCGTCCGGCGTGGTCGTCATGGACCTTGACGATTTCAAAATTCACAACGATACATACGGGCATCATGGCGGCGACGTCGCGCTGGAGATGGTCGCCGAGGTCGTCCGGCGGAATATCCGCAAGAGCGACGCGCTCATCCGCTTCGGCGGCGACGAATTCCTGCTCATCATGGAGGATATCAATGAAGAGCAGATGAAGACCCGTTTGGAGAACATCCGCGAACAGGTCAGGTCTGCGGTCATTCCCGGCTGTCCGCATCTGCGCGTGACCATCAGCATCGGCGGCGTGATGCAGAAGCTCCACGAGCCGATGGACGAAGCCGTCCGCCGCGCAGACAAGATGATGTATCAGGCGAAGAGCCATAAAAATATGGTTAGCATCGCCGGGGAGAACGACAGCATCCTCAGTTCGCCTATCGAGCAGGAGCAGAGGACGCGGATCCTCATCGTCGATGACTCGCAGATGAACCGCGAGATCCTGCGCGAGATTTTGAACGAGGATTTCCGTATTCTGGAGGCGGAGAACGGCGAAGAATGCCTGAGCATGCTGCATCAGTATGGAACGAGCATCGCGCTGGTGCTGCTGGATCTGGTGATGCCGGTCATGGACGGTTTTGAAGTGCTGTCCTACATGAATCGGGATCACACCATCGAGGATATTCCGGTCATCATGATCTCCAGCGAGGATTCCGAAGCCTCCATCCGACGCGCGTATGAGATGGGCGTATCGGATTATGTCAGCCGCCCGTTTGACGCCAAGGTGGTCAATCGGCGCGTATACAACACCATCAAACTCTATTCCAAGCAGCGTCGGCTTATCAGCATGGTGACCGAGCAGATCCGCGAGCGCGAGAAGAACGTGTCGATGATGGTCGCTATCCTGAGCCAGATCGTCGAATTCCGAAACGGCGAAAGCGGTCTGCACGTACAGCACATCCGGCTGTTGACGGAGGATATCCTTGACAAGCTGATGGAGAAGGACATGCGGTATAAGCTCAGCGATAAGGAGCAGGAGATCATCCCGCTGGCTTCCGCGATTCACGATATCGGCAAGATCGCCATCGACGACAAGATTCTCAATAAGCCGGGCAGATTGACGCCGGAAGAAGTTGAGATCATGAAGATGCACACGGTCTACGGCGCGAAGATGCTGGAGGGGCTGAAACCGTATTACGACGAGCCGCTGCTCAAGACGTCTATCGAGATCGCGCGCTGGCATCACGAGCGCTGGGACGGCAGGGGATATCCGGACGGTTTGCGCGGGGACGAGATACCGATTTCGGCGCAGGTCGTTTCTATTGCGGACGTATACGACGCGCTGACGAGCAAACGCTGTTATAAGAAAGCGTACGACCACGAGACGGCGATGAAGATGATTCTCGGCGGCGAGTGCGGCGTATTCAATCCGCTGCTGCTCGAATGCTTAGTGGAGATTCAGGACGAGCTGAAGAGCAAAATCTACGAGGATCCCAGCGCGCAGTGACGGGGGAGGGGATACGTTGGGGCTCTGCCCCAAGCCCCGGCAGGGAACTGAGTTCCCTGCACCCTTCACTACGCTATCGCTTTCGCGATAGCTGAAAAAATCAATATTGTATACAAAAATGGCTTGCTGAGCGTCGAAACTCAACAAGCCATTCTTATTTTATTTTCCCTGATTGCGAAGCAATCAGAAGTGGGAAATCCAAGAACCTCAGGTTCTTGGTGGGATTGGAATCATGCGCCCGCTGTGCGGGATTCAGCATGATGGAAATCGGAAATCACAAGAAACGCTTGCGTTTCTATGTGAGTTTCCCGGATGTTTGGGGCAAAGCCCCAACGTTCCCCAGCGTTCCCCGACGTCAGCCCTTATGCCCGGAACGCGTAAATCGTCGTCGTGTCGTATTTTTCGCCCGGACGGAGAACCGTCGTGCCGGTAAACTGCGGGTTGTTCGGCGAATCCGGGAAGTGCTGCGTTTCCAGACAGACGGCGGAGTACCTGCCGTAGTGCGTGCCGCCCTTGCCGCCCGGAACGTCCGTCCAGCAGGCGGAATAGACCTGTACGCCCGGCTGATCCGTGATGACTTCCATCACGCGCCCGCTCGCCGGATCGCGCAGGATGGCGGCAAGCCCCAGCGCTTCGCCCTTGCGCAGAACAAAGTTGTGGTCGTATCCGTTGGCGTAGACCATCTGGCGGCTGGAAGCCATCGCGTCCAGACCGTCGCCAAGGCGCAGCCCCTTGCGCATGTCAAACGGCGTGCCTGCGACCGGCATGTAGCCCCCCGTCGGAATCAGACCGCTGTCGATGACCGGAGTGATGGCGTCCGCTTCGATGGTCAGCACCTGATCGCAGATAGAACCGGTCGTGCAGCCCGCGAGGTTGAAATAGGTGTGGTTCGTCAGGTTGCAGAGGGTCGGCTTGTCCGTTGTCGCTTCATAGCGGATGGACAGGCTGCAATCCTCATCCCAGCCGTAGGTCACGGTGACATCCAGCGTGCCGGGGAAATGCTCTTCGCCGTCCGCGCTGACATAGTGCATGCGCAGCTGGTCGCCGTTTGCGCCTTCAACGGGCGTAATCGCCCACATCTTCTGGCTGAAACCGATATTTCCGCCATGCAGATGGTTTGCGCCGTTGTTGCAGGCGAGCTGATAGGTCACGCCGTCCAGCGTGAAGCGTCCGGCGGCGATGCGGTTGCCATAGCGCCCGACCGTGTCGCCCATGCAGCCGTGATCCGCCAGATAGCCGTCCAGACGGTCAAAGCCGAGCGCCACGTCGTCCAGATGACCGTCCTTGTCCGGAACGATGATGGACGTCACGATCCCGCCGTAGTCGATGACGCTGACGGAAGCGCCGCGCGCGTTGGTCATGGTATACTGTGTGACAGCTTGCCCATCGGGAAGCTTGCCGAAGGGTTTGGTTGAGATGGACATGACTTTTCTCCTCCTTGCAGATATGGCTCTTGTCGTTCTTCTCAATTACCTAGAGTATACAGAAAATTCCTCCCCAGGTCAAGGGAGGAAAGGGGTTAAAGCCATCAGCCTTTGACGCCTGCCTGAACGGAAATGCCCTGAAGGAAGTATTTCTGCGCAAACAGGTACAGCAGGAACGGCGGAACCATCGAGACCAGACACGAGGCGATCATATGCGCCCAGCGCTGCTCGTACTGCCCCATCAGCAGGCGCAGACCGGCGGTCAGCGTCTGGTTGTTGACGTCCGTCATGACGATGCGGGGCCAGAGGTAATCGTTCCAGGAGCCGTTGAAGGCGAACAGACCGACGACGATCATGACCGGCGCGATGGACGGGAGAATGATCTTGGTATAGATCTGAAAGCTGCTCGCGCCGTCGATGGTCGCGGCTTCGTCCAGCGCTTTCGGGATGCCCTTCATGAAGTTGCGGATCATGAAGATATTGAATACGCCGGAAAGCGACGGCCAGATGAGCGCGTTCAGGTTGTTGACCCAGCCCAGCGCGTTGGCGATGCGGAACTGCGGCAGGATGGCGACGACGTTCGGGAACATGCTGATGTACATCAGCGTCCAGAAGATCTTGTTGCCGCCCTTGAAGTTCAGGCGCTCGTAGGCGAACGCCGCCAGCGAGGTGATGAACACCGTGCAGACCGTGACCGCGCCGGAGACGATGAAGGAGTTCTTGAACATCAGCAGGATGTTCGCCGTCGTATTGACGTTTTCGCCGCCGACGAACAGCTCCGTGTAGTTGCTGATCGTCCACCGCTTCGGGATCAGGCGGGAAAGGTAATCCCAGCGCCCCTTGAGGTTGGCGAAGGACGTGATGAAATCCGCGTCATACTTAAAGGAGTTGAGGATCAGCCAGATGATTGGGATGACCCAGAAAATACCCAGCAGGAAAAGGAAGAAGAACGCGATGAGTCTGCCTCGTTTGCTCTGTTTCATAATTCGTTTTCCTCCTCTCAGTCATGGTTGTTCTTGACCATGATGCGAATTTGGATGAACGTTACGCACATGATGCAAAGACCGAGGATGACCGCCATCGCAGAGGACATGCCAGCCACCTGCTTTTTGACGGAGTTTTCGTAAATATATTGCAGCAGCACCGCGTTGGCTTCCTGATTGTTGAAGCCAAGCAGGATGTCGGGTTGACCGAAGATGTTGAACTGGGCGACGACCGCCGTGACCAGCGTATACATCAGCGGGTAGCTCATGTTGGGCAGCGTGACGTTAAAGAATTTCTGGAGGGCATTCGCACCGTCCACAGCCGCCGCTTCGTATTGATCCTGCGGAATGGACGCCAGCGCGCTTTGATAGATGACCATCGTTGAACCGGTACACCACCATACAGTGATGATGACGAGCATCGCCCAGGAATAGGGCGGCAGGAACCAGCTTGCCTTCGAGCCGAAGAACTGGTTCATCATGCCATAATCCTTGTAGAAGAAATAGCGCCAGGACAGCGTGACCGTCGAAATGGACATCAGGCTCGGCAGGTAATACATCGCCTGGAAGAACTTGTTGCCCTTGGGACGGACGTTCAGCGCCAGCGCAAGGCTCAGCGGCACGATAATGCACAGCGGCACCGAGTAAATGACGAATTTAACGGTATTCCATAGACCGTTGCGCAGCTGTCTGTAATAGGTATTGGAGGAATCGAACAGCAGCGTTTTGAAGTTTTCCAGTCCGGTAAAGACCGGCTCGTTGAACAGATCCCACTTTGTGAACGCGGCATAGACGCCGTAGATGGCGGGCGTTACAAAGAAGATGATGAAGAAGAACAGGTGGGGCGTGATATACGCGTAGGGGAGAAGGTCGCGCTTGAGGACGGGGAGGTTCTCCTTTTTGAAGGAGGTTTTCGCGACGAACCCCGTCGCGGCGGCGCAGATCATCGCCGCGTAAGTCTGAAAGTTATACGAAACGAAAATGCGATCCACGTCACGCTTTTTGAATTTCACGCCGGCGTCCTTGAGCGCGTCGCTCAGGGGCGTATAGAGCGCGGAATTGCGCTGTTCCATGGAAAATAAGACCATAAACAGGGCGAAGGAGACCGCGGAGATAAAACCGAACAGCATGCCGACATTCCGCTCGCCTTGAATCAGCGCGATGAAAGCGGCGCCTGCGGCGATGAGCGCCAGCGGAATCAGCAGCAGCGGGGCGCTGGAAAGCGAGAAGAGCAGCTTCGGCATGCCCATCTGGATGGAAACGGTCGCATCCTTGACCGTTGTCGTCGCCGTTACGCCGGAAAAGCAGAACAGGACGATAAACGCGAGCGCCAGAAACGCCGCAATCCGGGAACGTGTCATAGCGACACCTCTTTTCTAGTGATGATAGGGGGAAGAGAACTGCGGCTGCGAAAGAAGGCAGGGGGACTGCTCCCCCTGCCTTGCAGCTATGCGTAATTCAGGCGCAGCAATTGCGTTTTACTGAGCGGAGATCGCGTCGTTGATTTCCTGTTCGATCTGAACCAGCGCGTCGCCGATATCCATGACATCCACGAAGTCCCAGCCAACGCGGGAGAACGCCGTGTCAAACAGACCCCAGTATTCGTAGGAGTAGATCTTCAGCTCGTCTACGCGCGCCGGATCAGCCAGGAACGCCTGCGGCATATCCTTGAATTCTGCGACGTTGTTGATGGACAGGTGGCTCGGGCACTGACCGGCGTCCTTCGCCCAGGTCAGGGAGTTCTCGCCCATCCAGTTGACGAACTTGGCGACCGCGCGGTCTTCTTCCTCGGTGCGCTCTTCGTCGGCAAACTGCACGAAGTTGTGAGAAGAAGTCCAGTTCTTGCAGGTTTCCGGAGAGTAGCAGACGCCGGGGTACATTTCAAAGTTGATGCCCGCGTCCACGACCGCGGCCTTCATCCAGATGCCTTCGGTCCAGACCAGCAGCTCGCCGCCGTAGAACTTGGAAGAGTAGTCGGTGTTCTTCACGGTGGTGTAACCGTCTTCGGACAGGCTCTTCATGGTCTCCATGGCCTTCTTCATCGCGTCATTGTTGATGGACGGATGCGTGCCATCCTGAGAGAGGAGACCGTCGCCTTCCTGAGCGTAGTAGCCCAGCATCTGCGCGCGCATCCAGCCCAGGTTGAAGATTTCGCCTTCATAACCGGCGGCGCGAGCCTTATCGCCGATCTGACGGATCTCGTCGAAGGTGATGTAGCCGTCGGCGACGAACTCGTTTAGGTCATACTTGTCGAACAGATCCTTATTGATGTAGGTGACGTAGGAGTGGACATCCAGCGGGATGCCGTAATGCTCGCCGTCGATATCGGAAGCAGTCCACGCAGCCTGGTTGTAGTTCTCGGCAACGATGCCCGCCGCGTCCTTGATGAGATCCATGTCATAGGCATAGAGCATTTCGTTGGTCACGAAATTCGGGATGCGCTCGATGTGAACGACGGCGACATCCGGAACGCCGGAACCGGTCTGAACGGTCATCGGGATCTTCTGGTACAGGTCGTCCGCGGTCATCGGGGTGTGGTTGACGTGGACTTCGTCCTGAGAAGCGTTGAACGCATCGACCATGCCCTGCATGGTAGCGCCGTCGCCGCCGGTAAAGACGGACCAGTAGTCGATTTCCACGACCGCCATCGCGGTGGACGCTGCCAGCAGCATCGCAAGGGACAGCACGAGAGCCAGAGTTTTCTTCATTGAGGTGACCTCCTTTTTATTTTTATACCGCTTTTGTTTCGCAGGCGGTATAATGACGGATCAAGTGAGCTGGTTGGTTCTGCCGGGCGCGGTCTGGTTGATCTCGCGGACGCGCTCGACGCTCATCTTCGGCTTGCGGTCGGGGGTGAGCAGTCCGTTGATCTCCTGCATGACGTCGGTCAGCTGCGTGTAGCAGTAGCCTTGGCAGTACGGAATCTCGCGGACGCCGTCGGTCACGGCTTTGAAGCGCTTGAAGAACGCCTCTTCGTCGGTGACCTTGCCGTGGTAGCCCCAAGTCTGCATGCCGCCCATTTCACCCTGAACGCCGATATTCTCAAACGCGATACCGCCGTATTCCGTGACCATGAAGGCTTCCTGCCCGGTCGGCTTCTCGGTGTTCGCGTAGCAGGGACGCCAGTCGCAGGCGTGCGTCTCGACTTCGTTTCTATCGGCAAAATGATAGGCGATGGTCTCTTTGGTATCCGCGTAATCGTGCAGCGCGCAGATATCGGTTGTGACCTGTTCCCAGCCGTCGTTGGAGGAGCAGAGACGCGTTCCGTCCGCCGCCTTGGTCAGGTGGTAGAGCATGCGCCCCGCCGCCTGCTGGCGCTTATCGGTATAGATCTGGCGGACGCCCCAGCTTTCGTTGAGCGGCACCCAGCAGATGATGGACGGATGGTTGAAATCGCGCTCGATGAAGCCGAACATCGTGTCCGCCAGATTGCGGACGGTCTCATCGGTGAAGTCATACGGGCTGGGCACTTCGCCCCAGATGAGCACGCCCATCTTGTCCGCCCAGTAATAGAAGCGCGGGTCTTCAAGCTTCTGATGCTTGCGCGCGCCGTTGTAGCCGAAATCCAGGATATACTGGAGATCCAGCCGGATGGCTTCGTCGCTCGGCGGGGTGATGTTGCTGTCCGGCCAATAGCCCTGATCGAGAATCAGCTTCTGATAGAGCGGGCTGTTGTTCAGGTAGATGCGTCCGTCGCGGCGTTCAATCTTGCGCATGCCGAAGTAGGTATCGACCTGATCGAGCGTATCGCTGCCTTTGAGCAGGCGCACGCGCAGGTCATAGAGGTTCGGCGAGCCGGGCGCCCACACACGGAACGGGTCGAGGTCGCCCTTCATAATCATTTCAATCGGCACGCGGACGAATCGATCCGCAGTCGTCGCGGTGACCACGCGCTTGACCTTGCCCTCGAAGGAAACGGTCAGTTCGACGGTCAGCATTTCCTGCGGAATGGCGTCCAGCGCGATCTCGGCGGTCGCCATATGCTGGTCGATATCCGGCGTGACATGGATATAGCGCATGCCGATCTCGCCGACGGCTTCCAGGTAGACCGTCTGCCAGATGCCGGAAACCGGCGTATACCAGCAGCCCATCAGTCCACGATCCCAATACTGCTTGCCGCGCGGCTGAGTGCAGTCCGGACGATCCACGACGCGCAGGCAGAGGTCGTTTTCGCCCTCGACCAGCAGCGCCGTCGCATCCAGCGCGAAAGGCGTATAGCCGCCGACGTGGGAACCCGCCTTTTTGCCGTTCACATAGACGTCACAGGCATAATCCACAGCGCCGAAGCGGAGCAGGATGCGTCTGCCCTGCATCTCCTGCGGAACGGAGAACGAGCGGCGATACCAGATGACCGGGTGGATCTCGTCCATCGGACCGATGCCGCTCATCTTGGTCTGATAGGCAAACGGAACGGTAATCTCCATCGGCAGGGAAAAACCGGGCTTCATCCATTCCTTGGCAACGCCTTCATCTGCGTCGTCAAAGGCGAACTGCCAGACGCCGTTGAGGTTCAAAAACGTATCGCGCATGAAATCGGGACGCGGATGCTCGGGACGTGGAATAACGGTGTTCATGGACGATCCTCCTGCATGATTGTTTAAGATTTTTGTAGAGAATTAGAATGGCGTTCTAATTATTTTAAAACGAATGACAAAATACTCAATTGATTTTGTGCATAAATCCGACACTTTGAATAGACTAAAAGATAAAACATACAAAATCAACGGCGTTTCTTAATGTAAACAGTATATCAGTAAATAAAATAGGCGTCAATAGTTTTGAAATACTTTATAAAACCCGGAGAATCTGCAAGAGCTGCTGCATATAAATTGGAATGAAAGCGGATGAAAAAACCCCTTCAGGAATGAACCTGAAAGGGCTGAAAAATGACTTTGCCGCATGGATTTTGCATCGTAACCGTCTGTTTATGCGTTTTTATGCAGGAAATGTGCTTTTCTCTGCAGTGCGCAGACGAGGCGGTCACGTGGCGTTCTTCATATGATAGCCGAGGCGGAGGATCAGCGCTTGCGGATGATCGCCGAAATGTTCGCCGAAAAGGTTGATGCCGCCCGCGTTTTCCGCATCGGCGTCCACGCTTATGGCGACGGAGATATAGTCGTTTTGCCCGATCGCCAGATCGTCAATGGTCACGTCGCTGATGCGTTTGTTGTCCAGAAAACTGCCTTCGTGCGTGACGCGCCATGTTTTCAGGAAGCCGAACTGCGTGGAGAGAATCGACCACCATTCCGGCGTGAGCCTTCCGCGGCGTCCGCCGCAGTCGCAGGGGCATGTCCATACGCCCAGCCGCCTGCCGTTGATGGAAACGGAAATATCGCTCTTCCACGGGTCGCGGTACATCGGGGCTTCCGAACAGGCTTCAAAGGAGAATTCCAGCCAGTCCAAGTCGACTGCGTTCATTTCCAGAAGTCCGAAGCGATATTCGAGCGAACCCTGACGGAACCAGATGAGCTGTGCGCCGAATCGATCGGGCATATAAAAGGCGGTAGGTCTATCCATATCGCCGAGCGTCGCGTTATCGTTGGCGAGTCCGCAGGTCGGCTGAATATCGGTCGCGGTGCTGTATCCGCCGATGGGCATTTGCAGGGTGAGCGAGGAAGGGCGCTGTTCGTCCTCCGGGGCAAGGGCGATGGCGAGTGTATCCAGTCGGCGGCTGCACAGTTTGACGACGCCGCGCACGCCGGGCTGAGTCTCCGTTTTAATGATGCCGGCTTCTTCCAGAATCTTGACGCTCAGCGCTGCGGTGGACATGGGAATATCCAGCGCCTGAGCCAGTTCGCCTACGCTCAGTGTGTGAATGCCCAATTCCTGCATGATGCGGATGCGCACGGGGGAAGCCAGCGCATGAGCCATGCGATAAAGCGCGTCCGGCTTGCTGATGGTCAGGTCGGCGTGTTTTCCAAACAGTTCATCCATACATGTTTTCCTCCAACCGACAGAATTATAGGAGGAATTCGCCGCCGAGCGCACGATTCCCTGTTTGGATGGGCGCTTTTCATATATAGGTTTTTTGAATTGTTTTTATCTTTTTCGCCATGGTATAATGAAATCAATCTATTCATCCCCGCAGCGACCATAAGGGAGGAAAAAACCACATGAAGCTGAAACTGGGTATCATCGGCGTGGGCAATATTGCGACCGCGCATATCAACAACATATTGGAAGGAAAATGCCCGGATATCGAGATCACGGCGCTGGCGGACAGGAAGGAAAGCCGCCGCGAATGGGCGAAGGAAAAGGTTCCGACTGCCGCAATCTTCCATGAGGGCATCGACCTCATCCATTCCGGAGCCTGCGAAGCGGTGCTGATCGCCGTGCCGCATTATCAACACCCAACGCTGGCAATCGAAGCGTTCCGCGCGGGGCTGCATGTGATGTGCGAAAAACCGGCGGGCGTCTACACGCTTCAGGTACGCGAGATGAACGCGGAAGCGGACAAACATCCGGAATTGACGTTCGGCATGATGTTTAATCAGCGCACCAACTGCGTTTACCGCAAGATGAAGGAGATGCTGGACGCGGGCGAATTGGGCGGGATCAAGCGCGTCAACTGGATCGTGACCGACTGGTATCGCACGCAGTTCTACTACGATTCCGGCGCGTGGCGCGCAACGTGGTCAGGCGAGGGCGGCGGCGTGCTGCTCAACCAATGCCCGCATCAGATGGATCTGCTGCAATGGCTCTGCGGTCTGCCGGTCCGCGTGCATGCGTTCTGCCACGAGGGCAAATGGCATGACATCGAGGTCGAGGACGACGTAACCGCGTATATGGAGTTTGCCAACGGCGCGACGGGCGTGTTCATCACGACGACCGGAGACGCGCCGGGAACGAACCGCCTGGAGATTACCGGCACGAAGGGCAGGCTCATCTGCGAAAACGATCAGCTCATCTATGATAAGCTGGAAGAGGACGAGCGCGTCTGGTGCGCGACCTGCAAAGAGGGCTTCAAGAAGCCGGAAAGCAGGCGCGTCGAGGTCGAAACGGACGGGCAGAATCCGCAGCATGCGGGCGTATTGAATGCTTTTGCCGCGCATATTGCAAGCGGCGCGCCGCTGGTTGCCGACGGGCGCGAGGGAATCAACGGTCTGATGCTCTCCAACGCGATCCACCTTTCCGGATGGACGGGCGAGACGGTTCAGCTGCCGATTGACGAACAGCGCTTCCTTGATCTGCTCGATGTCCGCCGCGCGTCCTCCCGTCATAAGGAGGACAGCGACGTGGTGATGGATACCTCTGGAAGCTATGGCAGCAGGGCGAAAGGATAAGCTCCCTATGGAACAAGTCAAAGTGGCGGTCATTGGCATCGGCAATATGGGTACGGCGCATGCCGTCTGTCTGGCGGAGGGCAGAATCGAGGGCGCGGCGCTGACTGCCGTCTGCGATATCCGCCCGGAAAGGCTGGCGGATTTTCATGCGCGCTATCCGCAGGTTGCCTGCTATCAGAGTGAGGATGAAATGCTCACTTCCGGCGCGGCGCAGGCGGCGGTAATCGCCGTTCCGCATCCGCTGCATAGCGAGATGGCGATGAAAGCGCTGAGCGCGGGCTGGCATGTGTTAGTCGAAAAGCCGGTCGATATCCGCCTTTCGCGCGCGAAGGCGCTTTGCAGGGCGGCGAAGGAAAGCGGAAGGGTGTTTGCACTGATGCTCAATCAGCGGACGAATCCGCTGTTCCAGAAAGCGCGGGCGATTGTTCGCGGCGGTCAGCTCGGCGCGCTCAAGCGGTCGGTCTGGATCGTGACCAACTGGTATCGGACGCAGCATTACTACGATTCCGGCGCGTGGCGCGCGACATGGGCGGGCGAAGGCGGCGGCGTGCTGCTCAATCAGGCGCCGCACAATCTGGATTTGTGGCAGTGGATCTGCGGCATGCCGACTTCTATCGCGGCGTACTGCGATGTAGCGCGCTATCACCATATCGAAGTTGAGGACGACGCGACGATCTTTGCCCGATACGAAAACGGCGCGACGGGTGTCTTTATCACATCGACCGGCGAAACGCCCGGCACGAACCGGCTGGAGATATCCGGCGAATTGGGCAAGCTCGTGCTTGAAAATGGGCTGCTCAAATGGTGGAAGCTGCCGGAATCCGAACGGGATATCCGGTTTGCCTCTCAGCAGAATTCCATCACGCCCCAGTGCGAATATACGGAGATCAAGCCGACCGGCGAGGAAACGGCGCACGCCGGCATCCTGCGGAATTTTGTCGGCGCGATCCTGCGAAACGAGCCGCTGCTCAGCCCCGGCGAGGATGGACTCTGTGAGCTGGAGATCTCGAATGCGGCGTATCTGTCGCAGTGGACGGGCAATGTGCCGGTGCGCCTGCCGATGGATACCGAGCGGTTTGACGAGCTGCTGGCGCAGAGAGCCGCAGCGTCTGTTTATACCGCAAAGAGATCCGAAAGCCAGCCTGACGGCGCATACAGCGCGCGCTGGCAGGTCAACTGGTAAGGAAAGGACGGCGTTGTTATGAATGGAAAATCCCCCGTGCGTCTGCCCTTTAAGGCGGCGGACCCGTTCGTCATGCGTGCCTGCGACGGACGGTATTACCTGTATTGCACGAGCGAGGACGGAACGGGCTTCCCCGTCCGCTCTTCTGAAAACCTCATCGACTGGGCGGAACAGGGGCTGGCTTTCGCGGCGAAGGACGCCAAATGGGGCGTGAAGAATTTCTGGGCGCCCGAATGCTATGAGCTGAACGGGAGATACTATCTCTTTTACAGCGCGGACTGGAAGGAGAACCCGACCGGCGCGCTTGAGAACTTCCGCATCGGCGTCGCCGTGTCCGACAGACCCGACGGCGGCTTTCAGGATATCGACGATAAACCGATTTTCGATCCGGGCTACCCGATTATCGATGCGGATGTTTATCAGGAGGACGGGCGCTTTTACCTCTATTATTCGCGCTGCTGTTATGAGCATGAAATTGACGGGCTGGAGGAGAGCTGGATATATGGCGTTGAGCTGAAACCGGATTTTTCCGGCGTCATTGGCGAACCCGTGCTTCTGCTCAGACCTGAGCAGGAGTGGGAAGGGCGTTCCGCCGCGCAGACCGGCAGACGCTGGAACGAAGGCTCGTACCTGCTCAAGCACAACGGAAAGTACATCATGACCTATTCCGGCAATTTCTTTGGCGGACCGGATTATGCGGTCGGCTATGCCGTGGCGGAAAGCCCGCTTGGATCGTATATCAAAGCGGCGGAAAATCCCATCCTCGAGCGCAGGGGAGAGATTACCGGAACAGGGCATAGCTGCATGTTCAAAAACCACGACGGCGAATGGATGATCTGCTATCACGGCAGGACGGAAAAGACTGGACAGGATCGCGTTGGTTTCATTTCGCCTGTAAAGCTCAGCGAGGACGGAAAGCTGAGCGTCGAGTATTGAGCTTACTTTTAGCAAATCGCGAAAGATGGGGACGCGTTGGGGTTCTGCCCCGAACATCCGGGAAACTCGAATAGAAACGCAAGCGTTTCGTGTGATTTCCGATTTCCATCACGCTGAGTCCCGCCAAGAACCTGGGGTTCTTGGATTTCCCGATTCGCTTCGCAGTGCTTTTAACAGAGGTTTCAATTCAAAAAGGCAGCCATTTTCACGGCTGCCTTAAACTATAGACAAAAAGCTATTCTCCCCCCCGAAGGGGGGAATAGCCCTTTCCGCAAATGAAAGAATAGCTGAATTTCTTAATATTGCTATTCAAGCCAAGTTTGCTTATGTCAACAAGCTGAGGCAGCCGTTTTCACGGCTGCCTTAAACTGTAGACAAAAAGCTATTCTCCCCCGAAGGGGGGAGAATAGCCCTTTCCGCAAATGAAAGAATAGCTGAATTTCTTAATATTGCTATTCAAGCCAAGTTTGCTTATGTCAACAAGCTGA
>CAKTXP010000013.1 GCA_934631055.1 uncultured Clostridia bacterium
TCTGGGCAGGGAATCATCCCACGCCGTGTGCGTCAGCAGGCACAGCCGCGCGCACAGCTCTTCCGAATAATCTTCCCGCATCCGATTTCCCACCTTTCCCTTCGCCTGACCACGAATGAGGATATTATAGCGCAAAACGGTTTGCGAACGCAAGGAAATTGCGCGGCGTTTCCGCTTATACGAAAACGCCGAACGCGCACAGCGCGTCCGGTCATGGTTTATTCCAGCCTGTTCTCTATCACGTCTTCATTTTGGGCTTAAACAGGATTGCCGCCAGATAGCCAAAGAACAGCGCCGCGGAAATACCGCCTGCGGTCGCCGTGATGCCGCCCGTAAACGCGCCTAATACGCCCGTTTCTTTGACCGCCTCCAATGCGCCGCGTGCCAGCGAATAGCCAAAGCCCAGCAGCGGCACCGTCGCGCCCGCCCCTGCGAAATCGACCAGCGGCTTATAGATGCCCAGTGCGCCCAGAATGACGCCGGTCGTCACATAACCGACCAGTATCCGCGAGCTCGTCAGCTGGGTCTTTAAAATCAGCACCTGTCCGATGGCGCATAAAACTCCGCCGACGATAAACGCCTTGATATACATCATCAGCATGTTTTCTTTCCCCCTTCGTGTTCGATGACGACCGCATGCGCTATGCCGGGGATGCTTTCGCCCTGCATGGCGGTCGTCGGGCTGAGGAGCGCGCCCGTCGCCATGAACAGAATGCGGTTCAACCTGCCCGCCGCAACTTCCGGAAGGAGATGCGCGCAGAGCATGCTCGCCGCACAGCCGCATCCGCTTCCGCCGGCATGCGTATCCTGCCGCGCGTCAAAGATATGACAGCCGCAGTCAAAAAGCTTCTCTTCGCAGACCTTAATCTTCTTCTCCTTGAGCAGCTCGATCAGCAGGTCACGCCCCAGACGCCCCAGATCGCCTGTCACGACCAGATCATAATCGTCAAAACCCCTGCCCGTATCGCGGAAATGGGCCGTCAGCGTTTCGAAAGCTGCCGGACACATTGCCGCGCCCATATTGTTGGCGTCGCTGATGCCCAAATCAATAACGCGTCCGCAGGTCGTATGCGTCAATACGGCGCGCGCCCGCTTTGCGCTTTCTCCGCCCGCCAGCATGACCGCTCCCGCGCCCGTAACAGTCCATTGAGCTGTCGGCGTCCGCTGATTGCCGAGTTCCAGCGGCGCGCGGTACTGTCTTTCCGCCGTACAGAAATGACTGCATGTCGCGCAGACCATCGTATCTGCAAATCCGCCGTCGGCAATCATCCCGCCGATGGACAGCGATTCCGCCATCGTCGAACACGCGCCATACAATCCGTAAAACGGGATACCCAGATTGCGCGCCGCAAAGCCCGCGGAGATGATTTGATTAAGCAAGTCGCCGCAGAGCAGCATTTGAATATCGCTAAGCGCTTTGTTCGCTTTCTGCGCGCATCTGCCAATCGTCTCTTCGAGCATCGCCCGCTCAGCGCCTTCAAAGGACTGTTGTCCATTCAATTCGTCGGGGATGATGCTGTCGAATTCTTCTCCATAAGGTCCTTCTTTTTCCTTTTGCCCTGCAACGCTCGCCCATGCTGCAATGCCTGGCCGGGACGGCAGAACGACCGTCTGCGCGCCCAAACGCTTGCTCATCCGATCACCCCCATGAGCGCCGCTATCAGCCCGACGAGGATCGAACTTCCGATGCCGTAGACAAGCACCGGCCCGGAAAGCGCAAAGATCTTCGCGCCAATGCCCATCACCAATCCTTCACGGCGAAATTCCATCGCCGGAGCAACAGTCGCATTAGCGAAACCCGTGATCGGAACGATGCTTCCCGCGCCGGCATACTTGCCAATCTTGTCATAGACGCCCAGCCCCGTCAGCAATGCGGACAAAAAGACCAGACAGATGCTCGTCGCCGTCGCCGCGCTCTGCGTGCCCCATTTCAGCCCGTATGAAAAGAAGTCGTTTATCGCCTGTCCGAGGACGCAGATCAGCCCGCCTACGACAAACGCCCGCCAGACGCCCTTTGCCATATCGCTCTTCGGGGAGAGCTTTTCGACCATCTGGGCATACGCCTGCTTATCCTTCTTCATCCGTTTCCCCTCTTTCATGGCGTATCTGCAAGCCATTCGGCGGTCGGCGCACCCGGCTTTCGCGCGAGCCGGGTCTGGCAACGGTTTCAAGCGTATAGGGGATCAGGGTATGCCTGTTTTTCATATTCATACGCCTTCCTTTCTCTTTTGCGCCTATTGTTTCCGGCATATGCGCGCCTTATTCTCCGCGTCAACTGACGCGGCAAAAGAAAAGCTTGAAAAAAACTTGAAAAACCTGCTTGCAATTGGCAACATAACGTGCTATAATAACAAATGCTGATTATTGACTACACCCGAGGAGGTGAATTCCTTTGCCGAACATTAAATCTGCTATCAAGCGCGTGAGCGTGATTGAACACAAGACCCTCCGCAATAAGATGGTCAAGTCCGCTACCAAGACCGCGATCAAGAAGTTTGATACCGCTACGGCTACCAAGACCGCGACCGCCGAAATGCTGAGCTCCGCCTCTTCTGCTGTCGATAAGGCTGCTGCTAAGGGCGTTATCTCTAAGAATGCTGCGAACCGTGAAAAGGCGCGCATGGCCCGTGAGCTGGCCAAGGCTGAGTAAGTTTCTCTGTCTTTCTTCCCTCTCCGCTTTGGAGAGGGTTTTTTATTTTGTCTATTCTTGTATCAGAACATTATAAAAAGAGGTTGTCAGGCTAATAAACCTAATATTTCAAGAAAAAACTAAGAATTTCCGTCCGAAGGTTTCCAAAGAGCGATGCGCCAAACGGACGCCGTAAACGCTCGGAAAGCCCTTCGGTGGGACAATGGGTCAAATCCTCATATCCTGAAATTGCTTAGTTTATTGTTTCTTGAAATGTTCAGTTTAAGCCTGATAACCTTTTTTCGTCTCTATTCAGGAGAACATGCGTTCCAGCTCTTCATATTTTTCATGGGTAATGAGCGCATCCTGATCGGTTCCCGAAAGATGGACGACGTACGTCCATCGTCCATAAGGCGTGATATTGTCAATGACGTTGAGATTGATGATATACGATTTATGGCAGCGGAAGAAAATCTGCGGATCGAGCCTTGCTTCCACATCGCCCAGCGCTTCGCTCGTTTCAAATCGACGCCCGCCCGTGGCATAAAGCACTGTCGAGCGGTTTTCCCGCTGAACCAGCAGGATATCCGCCTGATTGATGAAATTCACGCCGTCTTTGTGATGCAGCATGATGCGTCCGTTGTTCATGTTCTTAGACGGCATGGCCTTGATGTGTTCCTCGATCTTCTCCGCCTGCGGCGACTGCGGCTGTACGCGCCCGTCGATGACCTGACGGATGCGTTCAAGCGTCTTCATCACGCGTTCAAGCTTGAACGGCTTCACCATGTAATCAAACGCATAAACTTCAAACGCCTGCGCCATATAATCGTCATGCGCGGTCGCAAAGACGAGGATCATCCTCGGATCAGTATCCTGAATCGCTTTTGCGCATTCCAGCCCCGTCATGCCCGGCATTTCCACATCTAAAAAGCAGACTTGCGGCTTATATTCCTCGACCAGTTTGAGCAGATCCGATCCGTTATCCGCCTCGGCGCAGAGCGTAAAGCCCTCTGCTCTTTCGATCATCTTGCGCAGGATCATGCGCATGCCCGGTTCGTCATCCGCAATGACGACGCGAATCTCCTCGTTGCTCACGTTCTCTTTCCCCGCCTTATCCGTCGAAGCGCCGCTCTTTCCGCTGGGCGCATCAGTATCTCGCTCATGATGATTCCGCGCAGAACGTCCGAACCTTGTCTCAACTCTTCCGGCTCCATTTCCGGCGCATCATCCACGCGATAGCGTTCGTGCGGCGCTGTTCCCTCTCCGCCCGCATGGCAGGGGTCTTCGCCCTCCTGCGCCGCTTCAAGTTCCCGCTCCGTCACCCGATGCAGATGGATGCGGGGCTTTTCCTCTTCATCACAGGGGTCGTCAAAAGCCGCTTGCGCTGCCGGCTGTTCTTCCGGCAGGTCGTCCTTTTGGCTGTCCTCGCTTTCAAACGCCTGAGCAGGGAGAACGGTCTGTTTCTTCATTCTCTTTTCCGCTTTTTCCCTTCGCTTTTTCGTTTTTTCCGATATCGTCGCGACCAGATAGATGACGACAAAGACCAGAAAACCGAAAATCTCCCAATCCATATCCGCTCTCCCCCTTTCAGCGTTTATTTCTCATCTTTATTCTTTTTTGCCGTGCGGCACGCTGTTCGCATCGCCCATGGACGCAATCGAATCCCGCATGGCGGTATCCGCGATCGTGTTCTTCATCTCATAATAATCCATGACGCCCAGCTTGCCTTCGCGCAGAGCCGCCGCCATCGCGCGCGGAACTTCGGCTTCCGCTTCGATGACCTTTGCGCGCTGCTCCTGCGCCGCGGCCTTCATTTCCTGCTCGCGGGCAACAGCCATCGCGCGGCGCTCTTCCGCTTTCGCCTGCGCAATGCGGCGGTCGGCTTCCGCCTGATCCATTTGCAGCTGCGCGCCGATATTGCGCCCGACATCGACGTCCGCAATGTCGATAGAGAGGATCTCAAACGCCGTTCCCGCGTCAAGTCCCTTGCTGAGTACGGTGCGGCTGATCAGATCCGGATTTTCCAAAACGGCTTTATGCGTCTCCGCCGAGCCGACCGTCGTAACGATGCCCTCGCCGACACGCGCGACGATGGTCTCCTCGCCCGCGCCGCCGACCAAACGCTCGATATTCGCACGAACGGTCACGCGAGCCTTAGCGCGCAGTTCGATGCCGTCCTTCGCGATAGCGGCAACGACCGGCGTCTCAATGACCTTCGGATTGACGCTCATCTGCACCGCCTGAAGCACGTCGCGCCCCGCAAGGTCGATGGCGCAGGCTTCCGGAAAATCGAGCTTGATGTTCGCACCGCGCGCCGTAATGAGCGCGGTAATAACGCGATCCAAATTGCCGCCCGCCAGATAATGCGCTTCCATTTTGCTGATCTGCATATTCAGACCCGCTTTTTCCGCCTTGATGAGCGGGCCGACAATCTTCGCCGGAGAAACACGGCGGATGCGCATGCCCATCAGCGTTAAAATAGAGACATGCACGCCGGATGCCAGCGCCGATATCCACAGATTCAGCGGAACAAACCGCAAAAAAACGAAGAGCGCAAGCAGGATCGCTACAACCATAATCAAACTTTCAACAGCCATGTTTTCCCCTCCATACATTTATCTCTTAATCTATCGATTCCTGTGGCATCTGTTTGACGACGATACGCCCGCCGTCTACCCGAATGATCTTGATCGACGCGCCGCTTTCCAGAAACTCGCCTTCCGTAACGACGTTCAGCCGAACGCCGTCAAAGTCGCCGATGCCGGAGGGACGCAGAACACTGGTCGTTCTGCCCGTCTTTCCGACAAGCACCTGCATATCCTGCTGACGGTCGTTGAAATCGTCTTTCTGATGCAGGAACAGGCTGGAACGCATACTCCCCTTCGCGGTGGAACGCAGCACCCACGAAATCAGAAACGCAAGGATCGCGATGATGACCAGCAGAATACCAACCGCCGTCAGCATGCCGAAATGATGCGCCGCTAAGATCGTTCCCATGCAGACCAGCATCGCGCCCGTTATGCCCGGCAGACCGAACCCCGGCAGGAACACTTCCAGCACGATCAGCCCCATGCCCATCAACAGGCAGAAACCCATTGGCAGATTCTCAATCACAATTTTAAGCATCTCATTCATCCTTTCTCCGTAAGCCCAGCATAGCATATGCCGCGCCGCAAAGAAAGTCCTTTTGCATCAATTATTCATTTTCGCGTCTGAAAAATCAGGCGCTGCGCCATGCAGACAGCGCGCCAGTTCGCAGACGTCCTGTTCGTAGACCGGCGTCAGCGCGCGGTTATAGATCAGGCTCGCCGGATGATACAGCGCAAAGAGCGGCTTACCCGTTTCTCCAGCGACCAGCATCCTGCCGTGCGCCTCGCCGATGGTGACCTTCGTATTCGTCACCGCCTGCAAAGGGACATTGCCCAGCGTCGCAATGACCTGCGGCTCAATCTGCTCGATCTCCGCCATCAGCCACGGGCGGAATAGTGCGACCTCTTCCTTTGTCGGCGGACGGTTGCTCAGCCGACCGGTCTTGCCCGTCTTGGTCGGGCGATATTTAACGACGTTCGTAATATAAATTTCTCCGCGCTCAAGCCCTGCCAGCTCAAGGAAATGATCGAGGTTCTTCCCTGCTTTTCCGACGAACGGTCTGCCTTGCAGGCTTTCCTGCTCGCCCGGCGCTTCGCCGATGAGCATCAGCTTCGGATGCTTCGGTCCCTCGCCAAATACGAGCGTATTCTCCCTGCCAGGCATTACGCCCGCAATCAGTTCCCGGAGCGCCTGTCTTTCCTTCTCTTCCATCCGCCGCCCTCACTCCTGCGCATATACGCCAAGTTCTTTGAGTTTATCTCGAATCGCCTGAAAATCCGTCCACGCTGGACGCTTTTTGTCCACATCGCGGAGCAGCGCCGCCGGATGATAGGTCGGCATGAACCACACGCCTTTTTTGAGCTGCCATACGCCCCTGTCGCGCGTGATGCGCATGTTATCGCCCAGCAGCGTCCGCGTCGGCGTAGAACCCAGGCAGACGATGACCTTAGGACGCACGAGCGCGACCTGCTGACGGAGATAATTCAGGCATGCCGCGCGTTCATCTGCTTCCGGCACGCGGTTCTGCGGTGGACGGCATTTAACGATATTGCAGATATAAACCTGTTCGCGCTTCAAGCCGATCGCCGCGAGCATCTTATCCAGCAGCTGACCCGCCGCGCCGACGAACGGTCTGCCGGAAAGGTCTTCCTGCTGCCCCGGCCCTTCGCCGATGAACATCAATGCGGCGTGCGGGTCGCCCTCGCCAAGCACGACGTTCGTCCTCGTCTGGCACAGTCTGCATTTTTCGCAGCCCGCCACTTCCTGCGTCAGCGCCGCCCAAGATGTATTCACGCCGATTGCCCTCCTTTGTTCTTTCGTACAGTATACCACAAAAGACAACCGCCCACAACAAGCAACTCGCGATATGCAAAAGGAGCTGTTGTACGCGCACCAGCCCCTATTCCTTATTTTCCGATAATCACAGCATCCGTGATATTATCCGATATGTCAGCAAACGTCATCGCCAGATCCTGCCGAAGCCACGAAAACAAGCTTCCCAGCATGAGCAGCAGAACGACAATCGCCAGCGCCGCCGCCGCGACCCCGAATACATCCATCACGCCCGCCGCAACATGGAAGCCGATCTGACTCTTCTTTTTTTTCTTCACGCGGCTCTCCTCTTTCCCGTTCTCAATGTGTTTCTATTGTAGCAAAAACAAAAACACCCTGTCAAGAACTGTTATATCCTTACAGATAATCCATCCATGCGCCGGCTTCTTCCTCCCGTCCGGTCAGCGCACCATGATCCAGCAGATGCTCAAAATCATGCTGTCTGAGCGCTTCATACGCCACAATCGCTACGGAATTGGAGAGATTCAAGCTCCGCGCGCCCTCTACCATCGGGATGCGGATGCAGTGGTCATAGACCCGTTCCAGCAGGTTCTCCGGCAGACCGCGGGATTCCCTGCCAAACACCAGAAAAACGTCCTTCGGATAATGCACCTGCGCATAGCTGTGCGGCGCCTTCGTGCTGGCGTAATAGAATTCCGCATCCGGATATGCGGCAAGCACTTCGCCGAAATTCTCGTGAACGTGGATGTTGACCATGTGCCAGTAATCCAGCCCCGCACGCTTGAGATACTTGTCCTCCAAGCTATAACCCAGCGGCTTAACCAGATGCAGCTCGCTGCCCGTTGCCGCGCAGGTTCGGGCGATATTGCCGGTGTTCTGCGGGATCTCCGGCTCGACCAAGACGATATGAAGCATGCTTTTTCCATTCCTTTCCTGTTTCCGCTCTATTGTATCTCAGTTTCCCGCTTTGCGCAAGCCGCCAAAGTTTGGGCTTGACAACCTCGCGGACGCGCTTTATAATACGACCATACGCATTGAAGGGAACAAGTACACGCGTCATTCCGCGATACAGAGAGTCGCCGGTCGGTGCAAGGCGATATCGCAAAGCGCGTGGAATACATCCCGGAGCGCGACTCCGAACGCATCCTTGCCAGTAGGCGGTCGCCGGTACGCCGGATACAGCGTGCAGCCCGTGTCTGCGGGCGACGGAGGAGGCTTTCAGCAATGGAGCCTTGAACGGAAGTGGTACCGCGTGTTTCACGCCTTCCCGATGTCTTGTCGGGAAGGCGTTTTTTATGTGGACAGCGCCGTCTTTCCGCTTCATCCCGCTGTCCAGCGAATAAGGAGGAGAAACCCATGGCACAGCATATTCTCGATCTGCTCAAGGAGCGCGGCTTTATCGCCCAGATGACCTTTGAGGACGAGCTTTACGAACAGCTCAAGAATCCGACCACCTTCTACGTCGGCTTTGACCCGACCGCCGATTCCCTGCACATCGGTCATTATATCCCGATTATGGCGATGGCGCATATGCAGCGCGCCGGTCACCGCCCCATCGCGCTGATGGGCGGCGGCACCGCGATGATCGGCGACCCGTCCGGCAAGACCGATATGCGCAAGATGATGACCGTCGAGACCATCGACAACAACGTCGCGCACATCAAGGCGCAGATGAGCCGCTTCCTCGATTTCTCCGAGGGCAAGGCGATTATTGCCAACAACGGCGACTGGCTGCGCAACCTGAACTTCATCGAGTTCATGCGCGATATCGGCTCCATGTTCTCCGTCAACAAGATGCTGACCGCCGAATGCTACAAGGCGCGCATGGCGACGGACAACGGACTTTCTTTCCTGGAATTCACCTACATGCTCATGCAGTCCTACGACTTCCTTGAGCTGTTCAAGAAGTACGGCTGCCGTCTGGAGATGGGCGGCAACGACCAGTGGAGCAACATGCTCGGCGGCGCAGACCTCATCCGCCGCAAGGAGCGCGAGAATGCGTTTGCCTGCACCTTCCAGCTTTTGCTGACCCACGACGGTCGTAAAATGGGCAAGACCGAAAAGGGCGCGCTTTGGCTCGATCCGGCAAAGACCAGCCCGTACGACTTCTACCAGTACTGGCGCAACGTGGACGATCAGGACGTCGAAAAGTGCCTCGGCCTGCTGACCTTCCTGCCGATGGATGAGGTTCGCCGTCTGGGCGCGCTCAAGGACAGCCAGATCAACGAAGCCAAGAAGGTTCTCGCTTACGAGGTCACCAAGCTCGTCCATGGCGAAGAGGAAGCGCAGAAGGCGCAGGAAGCCGCCGCTTCTCTGTTCGGCGGCGCGGCGATGGGCGGCTCCATTCCGACGACCGAGATCACCTCTGCCGACTTGGAGAAGGACGCCCGCGTGACGACCCTGCTCGTGACCTGCGGTCTGGCGCAGTCCAATTCCGCGGCGCGCCGTCTGATTCAGGGCGGCGGCGTCAGCCTTGGCGAAGACAAAGTGACGGATGTGAACGCCGTCGTTACCGCCGATATGATCGGTACGGACGGTCTGATGCTGCGCAGCGGCAAGAAGAAGTTCCACCGCGTAACCCTCAAATAAGCCATGTCTGCTCAGCTTTCCTATAAAACGCTGCGCGAAGAGAACAGTGCCGAATTCATCATCAACAAATCCCGGTTTATCGGCTATGGCTGTCCCTGCGAAACGGAAGAGGAAGCGCTCGCTTTCCTCTCCCGCATTCGCCAGAAGCACAAGGACGCCACGCACAACTGCTATGCGTATATCATCGGTTTGAACTCCGGCATCATGCGTTACAGCGACGACGGCGAACCCGGAGGAACGGCGGGCATGCCGATTATCGAAGTGATGAAGGCACGCGGTGTGGTCAACTGTGCTGTTGTTGTTACACGCTATTTCGGCGGCATTCTGCTCGGCGCGGGGGGACTTGTCCGCGCTTATGCGCAGGGCAGCAAAACCGCGCTCGACGCGGCGGGCGTCGTCGTCATGGAAAAAAGCGCCCGCTATATGGTCGAGGTGGATTATTCCACATGGCAGCGGCTGGAATATTTTCTCCGTTCCGCGCCCGTCATCATCGAGCATACGGAATTCGGCGCAAGCGTCGTCTGTACCCTGATGGTTCGCGTAAAAGACGAAGCGCATCTGCTTTCAGAGATCACGCGCGTCACCGACGGCACTGCCGAAATGCTGGAGGACGGCACGCTATTCTACCCGTGGGCTGAATAATTCAAAAGCACCCGCGTTTTCCGCGCGAGTGCTTTTTTCTTATGCTTTTTTTACCGGTCTGACGTATTTCCAATACCGTTTGCAGTCGTGATAAAAATAGAATACACGCCCCTGCGCGGTATCGAGCTGATATCCGCTTTGGGCAAAATCAAATTCCCTCATCGCCCGCTCGATCTGCGCTTCAACAGCGGCGTTCTCCGTTTCAAAATCGAACGGACCGTGTTCAAAGACGATATACTCTCCCTCATCCACATCCATCATCTGCATCTGCGGCGGAATTTCCCCGTCATAATTGATCGGTAAGCGCACACCGTATGCTTCCGCCAGCGGAATGCCCCAGCTGCATATTCTACCATTCGGCTCATTGATGAACGCCATCAGCTGCCCCGATCCGCTGTCCATTCCGTCATCCCCCAGATCATCCAGCTTTCCCCGAATGCTCTCAAGCAGACCGCATATCGTCGCGCAGTCCTGTCCCGGAATCCTGCTCTGTTTCTGCCAGAAATCGTAATACCCAACGCTCTCATAATTCCGGATATGCAGAAACTTGTGCGCCGGGATCGTCACAAAATACGTCCTGATTACTCCGCTTTCCTTTTCCATATCCTGCCCTCCCATTTCCATAAGATAACAGTCAAACGGTTTGATTACCGTTCTAAGCACAACCGGCACAGGCTTTCGTCGGTATTCGCTCGGCGTTATGCCATAGGCTTCTTTGAACGCTCGTGTAAATGCCTCATGCGACGAAAAGCCATGATTCATCGCAACTTCCAGAATCGACGCCTGCGTATCGCGGATATCCTTGAGTGCAAACGCCAGTTTCCGATATCGCAGATAATCCCGCATCTGCATCCCCGCGATTTCACTGAATTTTCTGGATACATGGTATCTGGAATACCCCAGCTTTTCGGAAAGATGTGTCAATGTCAGCGCTTCATCGTTTCCCGCCCTGATGCAGTCATCTATCTCGTCAACAAGTTCCTGGATGCTTCTGTACCATTCCATGCTCTCTCCTCCTTCCTATGATTGGATTATATCAAATCCAAATGGATTCCGCTTGATTCTGTTTGCTGATCCGCAAAAAAGCAGGCTGAGCCCGCCTTCACCTCCGCCGAAGTCCGCCACGCGTCAAAGTCTTGCTCACGCGGGCGATTTTTCGCAATTTCCTATTCGTCAAAAAAACACAGCCTGAGCCTTGCCCAAGCTGTGCTTTCATTATAAGATTCGATGATCTTTTCAGTTATAGACCAACGGCTTACACCGGCATGGTCTTGTTGTCCTTATCGAGCATCGTGGAGTCGATCTTCGTCTGATGCGCAGAACGATACTCGAAGAACTTCGGCGCGACCTTCGGGAACAGAGCGTAGCTGAGTACGTCCTCTTCGCAGGTCGCCTGATCGCGAATCTCCTCGCGATACTTATCCATTTCCGGCTTGAGCAGGTCGGCAGGACGGCAGGTGATGACCTTGTCGTTGCCGATTGCCATCTTGCGGACTTCCTCGTTCACCGGTGCCGGCAGCTTGCCGTATTCGCCGCGCAGCAAGCCCTTGGACTCGTTCGGGAAGGTCTTGTAACGACCAAAGAGAACGTTCATGACCGCCTGCGTGCCAACGATCTGAGAGGTCGGCGTAACGAGCGGCGGATAGCCAAAGTCTTTACGAACCTGCGGGATCTCCGCCAGAACGTCATAATACTTGTCCATGGCGTTGAACTGCTTGAGCTGACCGATCATGTTGGAGAGCATGCCGCCCGGAACCTGATACTTCAGGGTGTTGGCGTCTACACGCAGAACCTTGCTCGGCACGAGCCAGCCGTCCTTCTCCAGACGGGCAGCCACGCCGCGGAAATGCGTCGCGCACTCGTTCATCAGCTCCATATCCAGACCCGGATCATACTCCGTGCCCTTGAGCGTCGCACACAGGGACTCGGTTGCCGGCTGGCTGGTTCCTTCAGCCATCGGGCTGAGCGCGGTATCGACGATATCGCAACCCGCTTCGATCGCCTTGAGGATCGTCATCGCGCCGGTGCCGGCGGTGTTGTGGGTATGCAGGTGGATTGGCAGCTTGGTGGTCGCCTTCAGCTTCTTGACGAGGCTGTACGCTTCATACGGAAGCAGCAGGTTCGCCATATCCTTAATGCAGATCGCATCCGCGCCCATCTGCTCGATTTCCTTGGCAAGCTTGAGGAAGTATTCCTCAGTATGCACCGGGCTGATGGTATAGCTGATGGCGATTTCGCAGTTGCCGCCGTACTTCTTGGTGGACTTAACCGCCTGCTCAAGGTTGCGCAGGTCGTTCAGCGCATCGAAAATACGGATGATATCAATGCCGTTCTCGATGGACTTCTTAACGAACTCATCCACCACGTCGTCCGCATAATGCTTGTAACCGAGGATGTTCTGGCCACGGAAAAGCATCTGCAGCTTCGTGTTCGGCATCGCCTTGCGCAGCGCACGCAGGCGCTCCCACGGATCTTCGTTCAGGAAGCGCATGCAGGAGTCGAACGTCGCGCCGCCCCAGCATTCCAGAGAATAGTAGCCGATCTTATCCAGCTTGTCCGCGACCGGCAGCATCTCGTCCAGGCGCATACGGGTAGCAGCCTGGGACTGATGCGCATCGCGCAGAATGGTATCGGTGATCAACACCTTGCCCATTGCTTATTCCTCCTTATTGTCTGTCCCGTTACTTTCGGGAAGGCGGCATCCCTTCACGCCGGAAGGAATGCCGTTTCGTTTTTCAAACGTTTTTAGCTGTTGCACAGTCTGCCTGTGTGAGCAAAACCGTCATCACTTTCCGCAAAACATCACGGAAGCGAAACCGACTTTCGGTCTGTTAGCCGAACATCGAGATGAATACGCCCGCAGCGACCGCAGAACCGATAACGCCAGCGACGTTCGGACCCATCGCGTGCATCAGCAGGAAGTTGCTCGGGTTCTCAGCCTGACCAACCTTCTGGGAAACGCGCGCCGCCATCGGAACGGCGGAAACGCCGGCAGAACCGATCAGCGGGTTGATCTTGCCGCCGGAGAGCTTGCACATCAGGTCGCCCAGCAGCACGCCGCCGGCAGTGCCGCCGCCGAACGCAAACACGCCCATCGCGATGATTTTCAAGGTCTGCGGCTGCAGGAAGGTATCCGCCTTCGCCGTCGCGCCGACCGTCACGCCCAGGAAGATGGTGACGATGTTCATCAGTTCGTTCTGCGCCGTCTTGGACAGACGCTCCGTTACGCCGGATTCCTTAAACAGGTTGCCCAGCATCAGCGAGCCGATCAGCGGCGCGGCGCTCGGCAGCATCAGGGAGACCAGCACGGTGACCACGATCGGGAATACGATCTTCTCGGTCTTGGAAACGGTACGGAGCTGACCCATGACGATCTGGCGATCCTTCTTGCTGGTCAGCGCCTTCATAATCGGCGGCTGAATGACCGGAACCAACGCCATATAGGAATATGCGGCGATAGCGATCGGTCCCAGCAGACCCGGAGCCAGTTTGGTGGTGACATAGATAGCGGTCGGACCATCCGCGCCGCCGATGATGCCGATAGAACCGGCTTCAGCGGGCGTGAAGCCCAGCAGCAGCGCCACGATGAACGCCAGGAAGATGCCCAGCTGAGCGGCAGCGCCGAGCAGCAGGCTCATCGGGTTGGCGATCAGCGGACCAAAGTCGGTCATCGCGCCGACGCCCATGAAGATGAGCGGCGGGAAGATGCCCAGCTTGACACCCTGATACAGATAGTAAAGCAGACCGCCATTCTGTTTGATGTACTGATAGCCGACCAGCAGGTCACCGTTGTAGATCGGGATGCCGTTCTTACCGTGATACGTCGGATTGGACAGAATCTCGTAGATCGGCTCATCCATGATGCCCGCCAGCGGCAGGTTGGTCAGCAGCATGCCGAATGCAATCGGCATCAGCAGAAGCGGCTCAAACTGCTTAACGATTGCCAGATAGAGCAGAACGAAAGAGATCAGAATCATGACCGCGCTCTTCCAGTTGCCCTTGATGATGTCGTAGATACCGGAATCGTTAACCAAGCCCATGACCGTGCCGCCGACGCTGAAGTCAGCCATAGCCTGCTCCACCGTGCCTGCGGCACCCTCCGCCTCCTCGTCTACATAGACGGGGATCAGGTCGTTCACGTCGCTGACCAGCGTCACATAACCGTCGCCGATCACGGCGGTATCCGACTGCGCGGGGGCAGCGGTTTCCTCGGCGCAAACGGGCAGCGCCGCAAGCATGCAGCACAGCGCCAATCCGAGGATCACACTCAGAATCTTTTTCACAGCGCTTAACCCCTTTGCAGATTATTCAAGCACGACCAGCACGTCGCCCGTGTTGACCGTCGCGCCCTTGGCAGCCAGAACCTGCGCGACCTTCGCGTCATGCGGCGCCATGATCTCGTTCTCCATCTTCATCGCTTCCAGAACGACCAGCACGTCGCCCTTCTTCACGCTGTCGCCAGCCTTGACCTTGACATCGACCAGGTTGCCCGGCATCGGCGCAGTGACCTTCTCGCCCGCGACAGCCTTCGGCGCGGCGGCTTTCGGAGCGGCAGCCTTAGGGGCAGCCTTCGGCGCGGCAACGGGAGCGGCGGCCACAGGAGCGGCGCCAGCTTCAACTTCCTCAACGGCAACCTCATAGCTCGTGCCGTTCACGGTGATAACAAAATTACGCATAATGGAGATCCTCCTCGCAAAATGAATCTTTGTCTTTTGCAGCGCTTACATGCGGCTGTAAACCTGCTCTTCACGACCGGCGCGGTTCCACGCGGGCGCGTTGTTGATACGGCGGATGGAGCGCACGACAAAGCCCGTCGTGTTCTCTTCGCCAGCCTGTTCCATCGCCGCCGCAACAGCAGCCGCGATGACAGCGATCAGCTCGTCGTCGTCCGTTTCCTCTTCCGGTTCCTCTTCCACAACGGGAGCAGGAGCGGCGGCAGGAGCGGGCGCGGCAGCCTTCTGCTTGCCCGTAGCGGCGTTGATGGCGATCTCAAGCACCTTGATCAACGCGATCAGGATGACCAGACCGACGAAGACCGTGCCGATGCCGACCAGCGCGACGGACAAACCATATTGAAGAATTGCACCCATTTATTTTTTCCTCCCCTGATTACAGCGGCATGTTGCCGTGCTTCTTGGGCGGATTGGAATCACGCTTGCTGGAAAGGATCTCCAGCGCGGCGATGACCATCTTGCGGCTGTCCGCCGGATCGATCACGTCGTCCACAAGCCCTTCGACCGCCGCGTTCACGCCGTCGGCGACCTCGGCTTCATACTGAGCAGCCAGCTCTTCACGCGCCTTAACGGCGTCGCCCTTGCTCGCCATGATCTTGTCTTTCCACATGATCTGGATGGCGGCTTCGCCGGTCATCGGGCTGATGACGCTGCCCGGCCATGCGTAGGTCATATCGGCGTTCGCGCTGCCGCCCATGGCGACATAGGCAGAACCAATGGCGTTGCCGATGACCAGCGTCACCTTCACGGTGGTCGCTTCGCTGTACGCGTAGACCAGCGTGGAAGCCGCGCTCATCACGCTCATCTGACGCTCGATGGTGTCAAACAGCTTGAGTCCGGTGGAATCGACCAGCGACACGACCGGAATGTTGTAGCAGTCCGCGAAACGGACGAAGCGCGCGATCTTCTTCATGCGCTTGTCGCAGGTATCGCCCTTGCCGGTGTAAACGAACGCCGTCGTGCGACCCGCCATCTTGCCCATCGCGGTGACAGCCTTCGTATAGCCCTTGCCGAATTCCAGCACAGAACCGGCGTCCGCCATCGCCTCGATCAGCTCGCGACCGTCACAGCCCGCTTCAAAGCCTTCCAGGCGACGGTTCATGTTCTCCTCAACAGAGAACGGCGCGTCCTCCAGGTTGTTGCCCGGCAGCACCGCCAGCACAGCCTTCGCCTTAGCAAAGGCATCCGCTTCGGTCTCGCAGGCAAAGTGCGCCGCGCCGTATTCTACGGCAACGTCCGCGCCGCCCAGCTGCTCCGCCTTCAGATCCTTCTTCATCTCGGAAGAAAGCACCTGCGGGCCGGCGACCAGCAGCGCGCCCGCCGGCTTCGCCACGATGACCACGTCAGCCAGCTGCGCCGTCATCGCCGCCGCGCCTACGCACGGACCCAGCACCATCGTCACCATCGGCACAACGCCGCTCAGGCGAGCCATGTGCGCAAACACATCCGCATAAGCTTCCAGCGCCGCGGCGCCTTCGCCCACACGCGCACCGTTGCTGTCGCACATCGCGACGACCGGCGTTCCGGTCTTGCGCGCCAATTCCAGTACCTTAACGATCTTTTTCGCCTGCTTTGCGCCCATAGCGCCGTCCATCACGGCAAAATCCTGCGCAAAGACATACACCGGGCGGCCGTCCACCGTGCCGGAGCCAGCCACGACGCCGGTATCGTTTGCGAGCATGCTCTGCTCGACAAAGCTGCCGCCGTCCAGCAGCATCGCAACGCGCTCGCGCGCCGTCTGCTTGCCGCTCTTCTTCTGTTTCTCAACGCCCGCGGTATTCTCTTCAAGAATAGCCTGCTTGCGCGAGAGCACCTTGCTGAGATCCTGAAGGGTGCTCATTCCACTATCGCCTCCGTAATCGTATAGGGTCTGGTTCGCGCGGTTTGAGCGCCGCGCATCCAGCTACAATTTATCCCTTTTTCTTTTGTTCCACAAAATCTTCCTATTTCCTGCCCATATTTGGGAAAAAAGAGAAAAAGATACATTCTTAACGTCCGCACCTTTTGATATGCGGTTCTTGTCGCCTTTAGGTAAATTTGTTAAAGTTTTGTCGTAAGGAAATCTGAATCTCAGTTCTTCTGGATGAAAATGAGTTCAGGCGTTCCTGCCTTTGCATTGATGAACGCGTGATGTAGCACATTGTATTCGCGCACAGGGAGCCTGCCTGCCCAGTCAAGCAGCGCGTGCAGCTCCCTTGTGCCTTCCTCATGTCCCGGATAGACGCAGATGCTGACGAATCCGCCCGGCATGACCAGCTCGATTGCCGCCTGCGCCGCCGCGAGCGTCGTTTCTGTTTTCGTCGTCACGATGTGTTCCGCGCCCGGCAGCCAGCCCAGATTGAACATCACCACGCGCGGAGCCCTGTCCACATGTTCCTTCATCGTTTCGTGACCGGCAAGCAGCAGAGTCGCCCGATTTTCGTATCCGGCGTCTTTCAGCTTTGCCGCCGTGCGCTCGACCGCTTCCTTCTGCACGTCAAACGCATAAACATGTCCTTCCTCTCCGACCAGCTCGCACAGGAACTGCGTGTCTTTACCATTGCCCATCGTCGCGTCAACGGCGATATCGCCTTTTCTCAAAATGGCTCTCATGTACCCTGCCGCCAGATGCCGCGCATTTCTGAGTACGAACCGCTCTTCATCACACACCGCTTTGCGCCTCCTCTTCTCCCTCGTTCATATGCCAATAGCTGACGACCCCGTTTTCAATGCCGATCTCCAGCCATCCCGTCTCTCCCGACGCCATCGCGCAGACATAGCGGAGCGTCGCCGTGCCCGACTGAACTGCCGTCATCTCGCCAAACGGCGGCTCACCGTATGCTTCTCCTTCAATATAGAGAACGCCGCCGTCTGTGCCTATGTCCCCGTCGCAGCGGAAGAGCGCCGTCGTCTCAGAAAGGCTCAGCCCAACATGCAGTCCTCGCGGTCCGGTCAATCCGGAACCCGTCACACTGACGCCCTGCACGACCTCAACGCCTGTCGCCTCATCCAGCCCGAGCGTAATCGCCGCGCCTTCATACATCAGAAGACGTCCGCCGCCCGCCGGAAGCGTCTGCATCTCGACCGGCTCACCCATCGCCGCAATCCACTCATAGACCGGAACACCAAGCGCTTTCGTCCCCATGACCGTCATATCTTCTTCTGTGAAAACAGCTGCGTCGTTTTGCGGGCAAAGCACGAGATCCTTCTGCTGTTTTTCCGCCATCTCTATCGCCGTCTTTAAGCCGGTTTCTGCCTGAGCCTGCGTAGACGACGCTTTTTTGATGCGGATAGCGCTCACCGTTTCGTCCTGTGACAGGATATAGGTCAGCGTATATTCCTTCACATCGGTCATGTCCTGTGTGTCATACGTCATCCATTCCACGCCGTACACATTTCCGTCTCCCACATACGCCCAGCACCAGCCAATACCGCTCTCCTGTATGCTCAGCACAGACAGATTCGCATCCGTCCGCGGGATCTGCGTGCCGCCCAGCGCCTCTTCCAGTGTCGCCCCGACGCGCATCCCGCGGCAGTCCGTCACCTGCTGCGTGCGCACGTCGATTTCCAGAATATCCTCCGCGCTCGGCGTCTGCGCCGTCGCCGCCGTGACCGTGCCGAATTCATATTCGATCAGGTATTCTCCGGGGCGCGCGGGATCGACCGTCTGCGACGGATCGTTGAGCGGCGACAGCATATTCAGCGCGTCGGCAAACTGCCCCAGCCAGTTGCGCATGACCGCCGCGTCCATCTCCTGCGCACACGCGCTCCCCGCAAAAAATAAAAACGCCGCCGTTACCGCCGCGCATATCGTCTTAAGCCGCATGATTCCCTCATCCTTCCGTTTACTATTGTTTTATTTAGCCTTGCATTTTTTCCAATTCATGGTATGATAATATTTGTATCTTACAGACAGGCGTCCGCTGTCTTATTATAGCAGAATCCTTGTCTGTCCGAAAGGAGTAAATTTCCGTGTCTGATCCACTTCAGCAGGGTTGTGCGCCCAGCGAATGCGGCAGCAAGCCCGCGTGCGCCGGTTGCAGCCATAACCATAATCAGCAGCCGGAAGAAAAGAAAGAGCCGCCGAAGATCCGTAAGGTCATCGGCGTCGTCAGCGGCAAGGGCGGCGTAGGCAAGTCCCTCGTCTCCGGCGAACTGGCGGTCATGCTCAGCCGCATGGGCTACCGCGTCGGCGTGCTTGACGCCGATATCACCGGCCCGTCCATTCCGCGTATGTTCGGCATCCACGAAAAAGCCATGGGCGACGGCGAGCATATCTTCCCCGCCGAGACCGAAAAGGGCATCAAAGTCATGAGCATCAACCTGATGCTCGAAAGCGACGACGCCCCCGTCATCTGGCGCGGTCCGGTCATTGCCGGCGCGGTCAAGCAGTTCTGGGAGGATGTCTCCTGGGGCGAGCTTGACGTCATGGTCATCGACATGCCGCCGGGAACCGGCGACGTTCCGCTCACCGTCTTCCAAAGCATCCCGCTCGACGGCGTTGTCGTCGTGTCCACGCCGCAAGATCTGGTCGGCATGATCGTCCGCAAAGCCGTCAACATGGCGAAGATGATGAATATCCCCGTACTCGGTCTGGTCGAGAATATGTCCTATGCGCTCTGTCCGGATTGCGGTAAGCGCATCGAGCTGTTCGGCAAGTCCCGTATCGCGCAGGAAGCCGCCGAGCTGCATCTGCCGGTATTGGCTCAGCTTCCGTTCGATCCGAAGGCTGCACAGCTGTGCGACGAGGGCAATATCGAAGCCGTTGAGAATCCGTTGATGGCAGACGCAGCTTCCGCCGTCGCCGGACAGGTTCAGCTTTAATCGCCTTTTTATTGTACCGATAACAACATAAAGCCGCTCCGATTCCGTTAAACCATGGCGGAACCGGAGCGGCTTTATTTATTTTTACGGATGCTCGTATTGAATGGCCAGCCGCGGGCTTTCCGCGCCGATCCAGCCGCTGATCGTGTTTTCCAGCGCAGCGGTCACATACGCCCAGCCTTCGTCCGTCTTTGCGGCTTCCAGTTCCGCCGCGCGGCAGGCTTCACGCTCATCCTGAAGCAGCTTTTCCCGCCGCTCATCGGTCAGCGGATACCAGAAGTCCTTTCGGTCGATCTGCGTCGGCGTCAGGCTGTCGGAGATGACTTCCATTTCCGGAAGCGCCAGCGTGATGCGGCTTCCCTCCACGCGAACCTCGACCTTCGATAAGTCAATGCCGATGCTGGCGTGATAATCATAAGCGATCTGCACCGACTGAACCGTGCCGATCAGAAGCGCATCGACCGTAGATTCCAATACGCCTTCTCTGTCCGCCTGTATACATTCCAGACGCGCGCTTTGTGCCAGTTTCCGGCTCAGCGTTGCGGATGTCGTCATTGCCGCGCCCGTCAGATCCGGAATGATCTGCGCCGCCCAGCGCGACGCATACGGCAGCATCACGATCACCAGCACCAGACACAGTGCCGTACCGATCACGCGCCCCAGCCATTTCAAAAGTGCTTTCAAGCTTTTTATCCTCTCTATTCCTTAATGCGGCAGCAGCACCAGCAGCGGCACGACCACATATCGTCCCAGTATGACGACCGCCGTGCAGACGCCCAGAAGCATCAGCACAGCTTTCCCCGTTTTTTTCATCGTTCATCCTCCATAAAAAGTCACTTCATTCACAGAGTTGTTTCTTATTATACGACTTTTTATGACAAAATGCAACATTTTGCTTTTGACCGCCGCTGTCTTTCCCTGGAATACAAAATGACGTGCCTTCCGCAGGCTTTCCGCCTGCCGAAAGACACGCCGTTTTCATAGATAATCCAATTATATCTGTCTGCTCAGTCGTCCAGATTCAGATTTCGGAATGAGCCAAGGTTTCCCTCCCGCCAATGGCGGCGGCACAGGCTGACATAAGCGGAATTGCCGCCCATCATGATCTGCTCGCCCTCGCGAACGATATGTCCATTTGACACGCGCGCGTTGAACGTCGCCTTGCGCCCGCACCAGCAGATCGTTTTGATCTCCTCGATGGTATCAGCCCAGCGGAGCAGCTCGCGGCTTCCCTCAAAAAGCTCGCCGCGGAAATCCGACCGCAAGCCATAGCAGATGACGGGAATATCCCGCTCATCGACGATATCAACCAGCCGTTTCACCTGCTCAGCCGTCAGGAAATGCGCTTCATCCACAATGACGCACTCGATTCCATCCAGACCAATCTCTTCCAGCTCTTCGACAAATCTGCACTGCGCTTCCAATCCGCATCGAGAGCGCACGATTGTCGCGCCATCGCGGTTTTCGAGCTTCGGCTTGAGCATCAGCACCTTGCGTCCGCGTTCCTGATAGTTATACTGAACCATGACCGCGTTCGCCGTCTTGCTCGAACCCATCGCGCCATATCGAAAATAGAGCTTTGCCATGTTTTCCGTCCCCCTGCGTTTTTGACATTGCCCCTATTATACTCTGACGCGGCGGACGATGCAACCCCGTTTATTCAAATCTGGCGTCCATATAGGCGCGCACGATATCCACGCATTTCTGCTCGCTCATATGTCCAGTGTTCAGGCACAGGTCGTACAGCGCCGCGTCATGCCATTCCCTGCCGGTAAAATACTTGAAATAGTCTGCACGCCGCTTATCGACTTTTTTGATCTTCTTTTCCGCTTCTTCCAGATTCAGCCCATCCGTCTCCATCACTCGGCGCACGCAGTCCACAACCGGCGCGGTCACGAATACGTTCAGCACGTTTTCCCGCCCGCGGAGGATGAAATTCGCGCATCGTCCGACGATTACGCAGCTGCGCGTCGCCGCCAGTTCGCGAATGATCTTCGCCTGATAGCGGAATAGATTCTCGTTGGAAATGAAATCGTCGCTGTCCGGCGGGATAACCTCGCCCGTGTAGACGTCGCGGGCGATACGGAACAGCGGCATCCGCTTGACCTCATCCGCCTGATTGAACAGTTCCTCGCTGATGCCGCTTTCGTCAGACGCGATCCGCAGAATCTCACGGTCATAGTATTCAAAACCCAGTTCTTTTGCAAGCAGTTTGCCCATTTTTCTGCCGCCGCTTCCATAGCTGCGCGCAATGGTGATGACGCGATTTTCCATACGATCCCTCCTGACTGATTTTACGAAGCAACGAGGTTTTCCTCACCTCCATTATATCAGTTTTTAGGATAAAATCAACAGAAATCCGCCATGATTTATGTATATTCAACAGGCACGCATCCGTTCCAACGCCGGTTTTATCTTTCGCGCATGACAAACGGTATGATCCCGTCAAGCGTCGGCGCGATGATTGTACAGAGCGCCGCCGTTTTCTCATCCGGCTCATCCTGATCCGGTATCATCGCCACGCGCATTCCCGCGTCATATGCCGCCCGCACGCCGCTGGGCGAATCCTCCACGCCCAGCATATCCTCCGGCTTCAACCCAAGCTTCTCCGCCGCCAGCAGATAAACGTCCGGCGCAGGCTTCCCATGCGCGACCATCTCCGCGCAGGCGATGGCGTCAAACATCGTTTCCGCGCCCACTATCCGCAGATATTTGCGCGCTCTGCCCTCTGGTGTTGCCGTCGCCAGCCCGATGCGTATGCCCATCTTTTTGAGCGTCGTCAACGTCGCCAGCATCTCCGGTTTCGGCTCCACGCCGTTTTCGTCGATATAAGCTTCCATCAATTCACGCCGAAGCGCACGCACCGCATGATAATCAAACTCAGCGCAGACCTCACGCCTGAGCAGCGGCGCGGCGCTTTCCGCCGCCATCGAGCGGATCATCAGCGCATGCCTGTCCTCCATCGGATAACCCATCCGCCGCGCCGCTTCCACCCAGAAGCGTCGGTAGAGCTTTTCCGTATCGAGCAGCGTCCCATCCAGATCAAAAACAACGCCGCGAATCATCGGCATTCCCCTTTCGCTTATCTGCTGACCACATTCACAGGACTGCCCGCCGCATATGCGCGCACGTTGTCCACCACGATTTTCAGCAGTCTCTCCCTTGTTTGCAGCGGCGCCCACGCGACATGCGGCGTCAAAATGACATTCGGCGCATGCAGCAGCGGATCGCTCTCCTTCGGCGGTTCCTCGCTCAGCACATCCGCCATATAGCAGGCGACTTTTCCCACCCTGAGCGCATCTGCCATCGCCTGCTCATCGACCAGCGGTCCGCGCGCCGTGTTGATAACCCGAACGCCCGATTTCATCTTCTCAATCGTCTGCGTGTCGATCATGCCGCGGTTTTTATCCGTCAGCGGGCAATGCAGCGAAATCACGTCGCTTTCCGAAATCAACTCGTCAAAGCTCACAAATCGGATGCTTTCCCAGCCGTCCTTCGGATGCGGCACATAGACAAGCACCCGCATGCCAAGCGCCTGCGCAATGCCCGCAACGCTCTTCCCGATGTTGCCAAAGCCGATCAAGCCTATCGTCTTGCCTGCTGCTTCCTCCGTTTTTGCGCTCAAGAAGCAGAAATCTCGGCTTCTCTGCCATGCGCCGTCATGTACCTGCGCATCGTATGCGGCGACATGGCTCAGGCTTTCCAGCAAAAGCGCCGCCGTATGCTGAGCCACCGCCTGCGTCGAATATGCCGGCGCATTCGTCACGACAATGCCCCGCTTTTTCGCTTCCGCGATATCGACAACGTTGTACCCCGTCGCCGTTACGCCGACATAGCGAAGCGACGGACAGGCTTCCATCACTTCCCTCGTGATGGCGACCTTGTTGGTCAGTACGATCTGCGCATCGTCGATACGCGCGAGAGTCTCCTCCGGCGCTGTCCGCTCGTAGACCGTCACATCGCCCAGCGTTCTCAGCGCATCGTAATTCAATTCATCCGCGCAAAGCGTATAGGCATCCAGTACGACGATTTTTCTCTTTTCAGCCATTTTTTGTCCATCCTTTCGCTTTCTCTCTTCCATTATACGACAGCCCTTCCAGCCTTTCAACCCTGCGCGAAGATTGACTTTTTTCCTGTTCCCTGTTATACTGATTCCATCATGTTTTGACTATGATCCATATTCGCAAACGGAGGCATCCGATATGAAGCGTATTCTTCTTTTCCTCGCCGCAGCGCTGGCGACTGTCGCCGTAGCGCAGGCGGAATCCACTCTGGATTTTTCAACCCTTGAGCTTGATAACCCGTTGGCAACACCCGTCGCCGTCGATCCGATTGATAAGCCGACGCCGACCCCTTCGCCGACGCCGAATTATATGTACGAAACTTATACCAGCGATTCCATGGGTATTTCTTTCGCCATCCCGTATTCCTGGCTGCTCAACCCCAGTACCAATCAGGAAACCACGCTTCAGTTCGTCGAACCGAAGAGCGAGATGATGGAGCCGGACGGTTATCAAACCCGCCTGACGATCGAGCGTTTTTCTGCCGGTTTGAACCAGACCGCCGCCGATGCCCGCACACGGCTTGAGTCCGTGCTGACCGAGCTGGAAGGCATGTTCACCACCTTCAAAGCCAACGACATCGCCACCGCATCAATCGGCGGTGCAAACGGCTATTACTGCTACTACCGTGCCACCTATAACGACGGCACGAAGGAATACAGCATGCGCGGACGCATCGTTATCGTCGCTCATGAAAAAGATCTGTTCCAGATTCGTCTGACTGCGCCGAGCAACTGGTATTCCTACTACAATTTCGTTTATCGTCAGATTCGCCAGACGTTCAAATTCAATTAAGCTCATACACGAAAGCGCCCTGCCGACAATGGACAGGGCGTTTTTATATGGATTGCGTTGCGCGGCTTTAATTAGACCAAAATCAAGATGAAGCATCTTTCATGCGCCTTGCGCATACGATGAACTAACGTAAAAAAGCGGGCTGAGCCCGTCTCCGCCACAGTCCGTAAAAATTCAAAGCTTTACGCACGCGAGCAAGCTTTATGCAATTTCCTATAAGGTAAAAAGCCGACCCGAAGGTCGGCTCAGACTGTAGACAAAAAGCTATTCTCCCCCGAAGGGGGAGAATAGCCCTTTCCGCAAATGAAAGAATAGCTGAATTTCTTAATCTTGCTATTCAAGCCAAGTTTGCTTATATCAACAAGCTGGGCTCAGATGCTCGTGAATCAGATTTACTTACGACGCATATAGGCGGGAATGCCATCCATGAAAGAACGCGGCGTGCTGCGGTCTTCCTTCTGCTCCTGATTTGGGACATTCTGGTTCGGCGCAGGCATGTCAGGCATCGTCGCGTAGGGGGACACGCGCTGACCGGATACGCCTTCGTTGACGAACGCCGGTACTTCCGGCTCGCCGTTCATACCGCCCTGCTGCGGCGCGGCATAGCCCGCCGTCACCGGCTGATAGGTCGGGTCATAGCGGTAATTTCCGCGCGGCATGCCGCCCTGCATGCCCTGCGGCTGATAGCTGGGCGTATAGCTCTGCGGCACATACGGCGCCTGCGACGGAAGCGTTGCCGGACGCTCGATGCTGCTCGCGCGCGGCGGGAACGGCACCTTCTCAAAGCCGGTCGCGATGACCGTGATATGCACCTCGTCCTCCAGCGCGTCGTCGATGCTCGCGCCGAAGATGATGTTCGCCTCGCTGTCCGCGGCGGCGGTGATCATCTCGACCGCATCATTGATATCCACAATGCTGCAATTGGAGTTGCAGGTCACGTTAATCAGCACGGCGCGCGCACCGTCGATGCTGGTCTCCAGCATCGGGGAAGAAATCGCGTTCTGCGCGGCGTCCGCCATTGCCTTCTCGCCCTTGCCGATGCCGATGCCCAGATGCGCCATGCCGCCGGACTCCATGACCGCCTTCACGTCCGCAAAGTCCAAGTTGATGATGCCCGTCTGGCTGATGAGGTCAGAGATGCCCTGAATGCCCTGGCGAAGCACGTCGTCCGCAAAGTTAAACGCGCCTTTGAAGCTCGTTCCCTTCGGGCAGACCTGAAGCAGCCGCTCGTTCGGGATGACGACCAGCGTATCCACGCGCTGTTTCAGCTCGTCGATGCCGGATTCGGCTTTGCGCATGCGCGTCTTGCCTTCAAACGCGAACGGCTTGGTCACGACCGCAATAGTCAGGATGCCCATATCGCGCGCGATCTCCGCGACAACGGGAGCCGCGCCCGTGCCGGTGCCGCCGCCCATGCCCGCGGTCACAAAGACCAGATCCGCGCCCTTGAGCGCGCTGGCAATCTCCTCGCGGCTCTCCTCGGCGGCCTTCTTGCCGATCTCCGGCGTAGCGCCTGCGCCCAGGCCTTTGGTCAGCTTTTCGCCAATCTGGATCATGGTCGCCGCCCGGCTGGTGCGCAGCGCCTGAACATCGGTATTGACAGCAATAAAGTCAACGCCGGTCACGCCGCAGTCTACCATGCGGTTCAGCGCGTTTCCGCCGCCGCCGCCACAGCCGACGACCTTGATGGAAGCTGCCGGACGCTCATCCATTTCAATTTCAAACACAGGAAATCCCCCTTTTGTTTCGCTTTCAATAGAAAACCGGTTTATTTCTTACGGAAGACCCGCTTAATGCGATCCAGCAGCCCTTCGTCCTGCTCTTCCTGTTCGATGGTATTGTATACCAGTTCGAGCAGTCCGCTGCCGCTGGCGTAGATCTGCGCGGGCTTGAGTTTTACGGTCTTTGCCGTCGCTTCGCGGACGTTGCGGGAAAGCTTGCCCGCCGCGTACACCCTTGCGCCGGCCATCGGCATCAATCCGCCGCCGGTAAAATATACATTCGACCAGTTTCCCAGCCGGATACCGCTCTTTTTGATGGCGTCGTCGATCATTTCAAGCATCTCGTCCACGCGCGCGTCGATGATCATGCTCACCTGCTCGCCGGAGAAGCTCTCCATCTGACCATTCTCGCCCTGTACCTCAATCTGCGTGTTCTTCGGAGCGTTGAATGTATAGGCGCGCTTGATCTTTTCACACATGTCAAACGGCTTTTCCAGCCCGTAGGTCAGATCCAGCGTAATATGCGCACCGCCGACCGGCAGAACCTTCTGCCAGATGAGTGCGTCGCCCTCGACCGCCATCACTTCTGTGGACAGATAACCCACGTCTACGAGGATCGCCGTATGGTCGCGCTCCTCAAACGGGATCATCTGCATCGCTTCGCCCACCGAGGTCGAGAAGAAGCCGCGCACCTCGATACCCAGTTCCTTGAGCCGCTCCGTCACGTCGTTGATAAAGAACTGATCCGCCAGAACGAAACCGATCATGCCTTCCAGCGTCGAGCCCTTCTGATCGACCGGTTCGAGCGTTTTCTGCCCGCCATCGACCTTGAACCACGCCGGAGACCGGTGAATAATGACGCCCGTCGGGCGGTCGAGCATTTCGGTCGCCTGTCTCTGCAGTTTTTCGACGTCCGCGCTGGTGACCTTGGGGTCTGCTCCCTGGAGCGCGACGCTCGATTCGATTACATATACCCGAACGAACTCGCCCGGCACGCCCACATAAACCTCTTTGATATGGGTTCCGACTTTGTTTTCAGCCGCTTCGATCGCGCTGGCAATCGCATCGGAAACCTCCGAGGGGGCATTCCACTCGCCGTTCATGAAGCCGTCATACTGCGCCATGCCCGCCGATGTAATCGTCACCTTCTGATACGCGCTCTCCTCCGCAAGCAATACCAGAACCTTGGATGTGCCAAAGTCCAGAACCGCCGTCGC
>CAKTXP010000014.1 GCA_934631055.1 uncultured Clostridia bacterium
CAGACCGCTACCGCCTCATACCAGTTTCTGCTGTTTACACTCGCGGAGAACGTTTACACAAAATTCGGGATAGACCCGATGACGTGAAGAAATCTTTTCCCCGCATGTGCGGGGGTGATCCTCATCAACGCAGCAGCGGTCAAGGGCGAAAGAACTTTTCCCCGCATGTGCGGGGGGGGGGTGAGCCCTTGGCTCGCGTAATGGAAGAGTGTTTTCACAACTTTTCCCTGCTCACGCAGGGTTGCTTCTTTTACAATATAGTAGTATATCGTATGGCGGTATGATGCTAGCCGACATGGATGCTGGCGCTGAGGGATAGAGGATAATTCAAGCGGAAAGGGAGAATGTTACAGGCTTATGAAAGCCTGCATAGAGAAAAAATTCTTCTGCAAAGCGAGATGAGGACCTTAATTCGCTTTTTTGCATGTCGTAAAAACGCTGGTATATGCATACGGATTCTATGTTAGCAAGTGCTTTCAGAATGAGATCGGCATGAGATGCTGAACAGCACGAATCAAGGAAGAAAAGAAAACGAAAAAACCCCGTCGGGCAGCGTCCATGCCCGACGGGGTCTTTCCTTTCAAAGAAACAGGGAGAAAACAAAGGGGGAGTGTGTCGCTCATTCGGGTGCGTCCTTCCCGAAAAAGCGTGTCATACAGGGGCGTCAATCCTGTATGGGTTTTGCGGAGGAGTGCGTCAAACTCATTCGCAAAATTTGGTTCAGGGAGGTGTTAGATATCTCTAACAACGAGATCATTATAACGGATTTCCAGCCGTCTGTCAAGAGCTAAATTGAAAGTATTCCGCTGGGAATTGAGTATTTTTTCGGAGGGCAAAAAGCGGGCTGAGCCCACCTGCGTTTCCTCCACAATCTGCAAAGTTTCAAAGCTTTGCGTATGTGAGCAGTCTTTATGCAATTCCTATGAGTTAAAACCAATTGTACTCATCTCTCCGGCACAGGAATCAGCGCGGTGACGGTAAACCAGGAATCCGGCTGTTCCAGCGTGAAACAGCCGCCGTATTTTTCGATGGTCTGCTTGATGCTCTTGATGCCATAACCGTGGAGCGAGCGGTCGTCCTTGGTCGTGCGGGGCAGACCGCCGCGCAGGTCTACGGGTGTTTCGCAGTAATTTTCGATGCGGATGAGAAGAAAGCGGTTCTGCGTGTAGACGCTGACCTTGATAAGCCGCTTGCTCCTGTCCTCAATCTGCTGAACGCATTCGATGGCGTTGTCGATGGCGTTGCCGAAGATGCTGCAAATATCCATAACGTCGATAAAACCGAGGTCGTGCGCGTCGGCAAAGCAGGTCAGCGTAATGCCTTTGTCCAGACAGGTCATGCTTTTGCTGGTCAGAAACGTATCCAAAACGGAGTTGCCGGTGTTGACCTGCGCTTCATGGATGGAGACGACGCGGTCCAGCTCGGCTAGGTAAGAATCGCGCTTGACCTTGTTCGGCTCATTGCGGATGAATTCGATCTGATGCTTGAGGTCGTGATAGACCCGGTGCATCGCCTTGTCGTTGATTTCAAACTGGCGGTACTGCTCGTATTGCCGGTTCAGCAGGTTCTCCATCGCTTTCAGCTCCATGCGCAGGTTCATCTCCGCCTGAGATTCGTCGTGCGCATAGAGCATGGCAAGCCCGCCGAAATCGACGAGCGTTCGGGAATAGAGGACGCCCGTGCCGAGCAGTTCGGTGAAGATGTTATCCTTGAGCGCAAAGCTCAGGTTGCTCAGCGCAAAGGCGGCGATGGCGGTAATCATCACGCTGATGAGTTCCTTGAGCGTGATGGTCTGCCGCCACTGGAAAATGGAGATATGGCGATTGAGCGCGTAAATAACGCCAAAATCCAGCGCATAGACGGCAGCCATGACGATCCATGTGCCGAAGGTTGAGACATTGTTGCCCGCAAGCAGATAGTAATTCATCTGCCACGCCATCGACGCGGTGAATTCCGCGGCAAGGAATGCGTGCGCCCAGATATAGCAGGCTTCCACAGGACGCAGGCGGCAGGTCGTCTGGATCATCAGGAACATGCTCAGCATGGCTGCCAGCATCAGCAGCATCCACAGCCCGTTGGAGGTCACGCCGTCCATCCACTGACAGATAAACGATTGCAGGAGCAGAAAAAGCCCGTAGAGCGCAAACTGGCGCGGGTCTTTGCCGCCGAAGCGCTTGCTCTGCGGCAGGATGAAGGTCATGCACGCCATCCATTCGGCAATCGCGGTGTGGATGCGCGGGAAAAAATCGACGGTGAGCATCAGGCTTTGATTCCTCCGATGTATCGGGTCAGCGCTTCCATGAACGCCTTATAGCGCGGGCGGGAGATGGCGAGCGGCTGTCCGGCGACGATGGCTGTGCCGTTTTCGACCTGCTCGACATGGGCGAGGTTGACCAGATAGCAGCTGTTGCAGCGGAAAAAATCGTATTCGCTGAGCATCTCTTCCATGTTGCGCATGCTCTTGCGCAGACGGAACACGCCTTTTTCGGTCGAGATCGTCACGGCGTGGCTCTCGGTCTCGACATAGTAGATCTGCGAGACGTCCATGCGCGTGATGCCGCTTTCGGTGGGCAGGGCGATGGAATGCCGCGGCTGGCGGCTGAGCATGCGTTCCACGCGCGTGAGCAGCTGCTGGAGCATCAGATAGTTGACGGGCTTGAGGATGAAATCCAGCGCGTTGACGGCGTAGCCGCGGATGGCGTAGTTCGCCATATTCGTGATGAAAACCAGAAAGACGTTTTCATCCATCCGGCGGATGCGCTCGGCGGTCTCCATGCCGTCCATGCGCTTCATCTGGATATCCAGAAAGATGAGGTCGTAATCCGCGCGGTAATGCTCGACGATCTCATCGCCGTCGCCAAAAAAGGAGAGTTCGGCTTCCCGCTCCCGTCCCTCAAAATACTTGAGAACGTAGGTTTTGAGCTGCTGCTGAGCGGCGAGATCATCCTCGACGATGGCGATGCGCATGGTGAAGCCCCTCCTTTTTCGGCAATTGTGTCGAATATGTACAATTCACCATGGAAGGAGGGTTTTCCTTTTTTGAAAGCCAAATCAAATCAGCCTGACGACCGGCTTGATGAGATCCGCCGGCTTTTGCTTCATCAGTTCCAGCGCGTGGGGGATCTGTTCCCAGCCGTCAAAGACATGCGTGGCAAGCGGATGCACGTCGAGCCTGCCGGAGGAAACAAGCGCGCCGAGCTTTTCCATGCGCAGCCGTCCGCCGGGCATCAAGCCGCCGTTGATCTGCTTATGTCCCATGCCGACGCCCCATTCCACGCGCGGTATGGTCACGAAATCGCCGCTGCCCAGATAGTTGACCGAGCCGATCTTACCGCCGGGCTTCAGGCATTTGATGACGGGGGAGAAGGTATCGACGCCGCCGCCCGCGATGATGGCGCGGTCTACGCCTTTCCCATCGGTCAGCGCAAGCACCTGCTCTTCGATCGAGCCGTTCTTATAGCTGATGAACTCGTCTGCGCCATAGCCTTTGGCAGCCTTGATGCAGTTGGGACGCGTGCCGACGGCAAGGATATGGGATGCGCCGCGCAGACTTGCCGCTGCGACGGACATCAGCCCGACGGGTCCGATGCCGACGACCAGCACGGTATCGCCAAATTGGATATCCGCCAGTTCTGCGCCGTGAAAGCCGGTGGGGACCATGTCCGACAGCATGCAGGCGTCTACGATATCCATGCCGTCGGGCAGGCGCGCAAGGTTGCCGTCCGCGTCGTTGACATGGAAGAATTCGGCGAATACGCCGTCCTTGATGTTGGAGAATTTCCAGCCGCAGAGCATACCGCCGGAGTGCATCGCATAGCCGCCCTGCGCTTCCAGAGAACTCCAGTCCGGCGTGATGGCGGGAACGAGTACGCGGTCGCCGGGCTTGAAATCCCTGACTTCGCTGCCGACTTCGACGACCTCGGCGCAGCATTCATGCCCCAGAATCAAATCGTGACGCTCGCCGACCGCGCCTTCCCAGACGGTATGCACGTCGGATGTGCAGATGGCGACGGCAAGCGGTTTACAGATGGCGTCCTTTGCGCCGCAGGTCGGGCGCGTTTTTTCGATCCAGCCGACTTCGCCGACCTTGAGCATGGCAAAAGCTTTCATATAAGCGTTCCTCCGTTTCGTTTTTTTCGGATTCAGGATGCCCGAAAAAGAGGAAAAATATAAGCGGGCTGAGCCCGCCGCGGTCTGTAAAGCTTCAAAGCTCTATGCAGTTTTCTATGAGTTAAAAAAACCGGCGCACGGTCTCCGAAAAAACCGTGCGCCGGAAGAAGAGGGGACAGAGTGAAGCGGAAAACCTCTTACTTGTTTTCCGTGTTCGGGAAGATGATCTTGTTGACGAAGAAGAACACGACCATCGAAACGCCGCCGTTGAGGACCGTCGTGCCGATATTGTAGATGAAATCCGGAACGAGCAGACCCGCGACCGCGACCCAGATGCAGTTGATGGAGTTGACGATGCAGGTGATGAGGCAGAACGCGACGAAGTACCAGGCAATCTGCTTGCCGAGGTTGCCCTTGCTGCGGAAGACGAAGCACTTCTGAATCGGGAAGTTGATGCACTCGCCGACGATCATCGCGACCATGTACGCGCAGAAGTATGGCAGACCGCCGTGCGCGACGTCATAACCGAGGATGTTCCACTTGAAGGTCTCGCCGAAGAGCGTCATGTCGATGCCCGGCCAGCCGAAATCGACCATGGGCAGTCCTGCGAACGCCTTGGGCAGAAACTGGAGAAGGAGATACTTAAACACGGTGACGAGGTTGGAAACGATAACGAACAGACCGCCCTCGCGGATCCACTGAGCCGCCTTCGGGTGCTTTGCGGAATAGCTCTGCCAGAAATTCATGTGTATTTCTCCTTTCATATCGGGGAATGGGGGAACGCAGGGGGTTCCACCCCTTGACCCCGCCAGAAACCTGAGGCTTCTGGATTTCATGATGCTTATGTCTGTTTATTTCCAGCTATCGCTTCGCGATAGCGTAGTGGAGGGTGAAGGGAACTCAGTTCCCTTCCGGGGTTTGGGGCAGAGCCCCAACGTCCCCACTTCCTTACTTCTCGCTTTCGTCTTTCAGCTTCGGACGCGTGAAGAAGCCCTTCACCAGACGGCCGAAACCGCGGAAACCGTGACCGTTGACCATGAAGAGGATCGCTTCCGCCATCTTCACGGAGACCATGCCGTTCATCATCTTCGCCATGCCGCGGAACGGAATGTTGTAGATGAACAGGAGGTTCAGATCCGGCTTGCCCGCCGCAATCGCTTCGTCCTTCTTCTTGGTCAGAATCTTGTAGACAAAGCGCGCCAGAGGATTTTTCGCGTAGTACAACTGCATCACGCCGTCGTTCATCGTCAGCGGCTGCTTGATGTCCCACAGATGCTGCGGAACCGGATGCCCCAGCACCGCGGCGAACTGCTCGTCCGTCACATGGGACAGGCTGCACTTCTGATAGCAGTCTACCTTTTTGCCCGCATACGGATCCGGAGCGTTCGTGCCTTTGACGGTCAGCGGCGCGGTCAGGCGGATGTCCTCCACGCACGCGGCGATGTGGATCTGATACTCGCCGCCTTCGATTTCCCAGCGGTTCGTCTTTGTATTGAAGTAGCGGAACGCCTTGTCGTCCAGCGCGATGGTCACATGGCGGGTTTCGCCCGGCTCAAGATAGGTCTTGGCAAAGCCTTTCAGTTCGTATTTCGGACGGAAGACCTTCGCGCCCGGCAGGGAAACGTAGAGCTGGGAAACTTCCGCGCCTGCGCGCTTGCCGGTGTTCGTCAGGTCGAACTCGGCGCCCTTCTCGGTCACGGTCAGATTCTTGTACTCAAAAGAGGTGTAGGACATGCCGAAACCGAACGGGAAGCGGACGGGAATATCCGCCGTCTGGTAGCAGCGATAGCCGACGAAGATACTCTCGCGGTACTCGCTGGTCTTTTCCGCGCCCGGATAATACAGGCTGATCGGCGTTTCGTCGTAGCTGATGGGAAAGGATTCGGCGAGTTTGCCGCTCGGATTGACGTCGCCCGTCAGCACGCGCAGGATCGCACCCGCGACAGCCTGTCCGCCCAGCCCCGCCCAGACGAGCGCTTCGCACTGGTCGAGCCACGGCATTTCAATCGCGCTGCCGGCGGTCATGACGATGATGATATGGGAATTGACCTGACGCAGACGGGCGAGCAGGGCAATCTGGTTGTTCGGAATGCGCAGATGCGTGCGGTCCAGCCCCTCCGTCTCATAGCCTTCCGTCAAGCCCAGATACAGCAGGACGTAATCGGCTTTCGCGGCGAGCGCTTCCGCTTCGGCGGCGAGGTTCTCGTCCTCTTTGTCAAGACGCTGGAAACCCGGCGCATAGCCGATGGAATTGGAGAAGAAATTCGGCAGAAGGTCGAGCGTCTTGTCTTCCTTTGCGGCGTTGACCATGCTGCTGCCCGCGCCCTGAAAACGGGGAACGCTGGCGAAATCGCCGATGACCGCGACCTTCGCGTCTTTGGCGAGAGGAAGGACGTTGTTGTCGTTCTTGAGCAGAACGATGGATTCCTCCGCCGCGCGTTCGGCGAGCTTGTGATGCTGTTCAAAGTCGATTTGGGAAGGATGACGCGCATTAGAAGTGGTCAGCACCAGCTCAAGCAGTTCGTCCACGCGCTGATCGACCGTCTTTTCGTCGATCTTGCCGGACTTGACCGCGTCGATAAGCTGAATGGCGCTGTCGTCGCCGCAGCCCGGCATTTCCAGATTGCAGCCCGCGCGAACGCCTTCGGTATAATCGTTGCTTCCGCCCCAGTCGGTGACGACCGCGCCGCCGTAATTCCATTCCCTGCGGAGGATATCCTTGACGAGATAGGCGTTTTCGTTGGCGTAGGTGCCGTTGACCAGATTGTAGCTGGTCATGATGCACTTGGGCGCGCCTTCCTTGACGGCGATCTCGAAGTTGGTCAGATACAGCTCGCGGAGCGCGCGCTCATCGAGTACGGAGTCGCTCGCCATGCGGTGATCTTCCTGACTGTTGACAGCGAAGTGCTTGGCGCAGGCGGAGACGCCGTTCTGCTGCGCGCCGCGGATGAACGCCGCCGCCATCTTGCCGGCGAGATACGGGTCTTCCGAATAATACTCAAAGTTTCTGCCGCAGAGCGGACTGCGCTTGGTATTCAGTCCCGGACCGAGGAGAACCTGAACATCCTGCGCGGCGGCTTCCGCGCCGATAACATTGCCCACATCCTGAGCAACGGAAGGATTCCAGCTGCTGGCGACAGCGGAAGAAGAAGGCATGCACGTCGCCTTGGTGGACGCATTGAGTCCAAGGTGGTCGCCTTCGCCCGCCTGCTTGCGCAGTCCGCTCGGACCGTCGGAAAGCGCGATTACGGGAATATTCAGCCGCTTGACAGCGCGGGTATGCCAGACATCCGCACCGGAGAGGATGGCGCATTTTTCGCTCAGCGTCATTTTCGAGATAAGGTCTGCGTGTTTCATAAATCATCCCTGCCTCAAAGTGATTTCTTATTTGTTATTATAGGCTTTAGTCGGAAAAAGAGCGCATTTTTCGCGCAAACTGTCAAAAAAAGAGCATAATTTGCATAAGAAGAGCTGTAAAGAAACGGCAAAATGTTGGATAAAGCGGATGGAAGGGTTACAAAAACGGATGAAAGCAGTGGTCAATCAAACAGTATGCGAAATGTAAAACCCATCATGTAACAAAACTGGACTCGGAAGAACAACGGGAGATTTCAATAAACAAGACTGAAAAGCCGAAAATAACTTGGAAAATTAAGGCATATTCGTTCTGTCTCACGCATAGATTAAGGCATCGCGGCACAAGCAAAAGCGTATATGTTATCATAGTTTCCGTGTGCAAATTGATTTGAACGGAGAGAGAATTTTGTCATAATGCGGGATTGACAGGGGAGGGGGATATCTATTATAATGAATGTAAAATCAGATGTTATAAAAATGGCGGACAAACGCAGAGAGGCAGTAAAGCCTGTCTGCGGCAGATCCATCTTACATCGTGAAGAAACAGCGGAAAGCGCGTCGGAACGGCGCCGCCGCGAGAGTGAACGCAAAAGGGAAAAAGAATATGGCTAAAATGATGAAGTCGCTCAAGATGAGGGGCATGTACGTCCTGCATTTTGTGCTCGTAACGGCAGTGATGATGGCGGCGTGGTTTACGCAGTACGCGTCTGCGCTCAACCCGCTGAATGCGCGCACGGTGAATATCGCCGTCAGCGCGTGCTACATCATCGTGAGTATTTTTTTATACAGAACGTATAACGCCTATAAGATCGGCATGTACCGGATCGGCGAGGCGTTTTATGCCCAGACGCTGGCGAACCTGTTCGCAAACGGCATCACATATGCCTTTGCCTGTCTGATCGAGCTGAAACTGCTCAATTTTGTTCCGGTGCTGCTCGTCTTTCTCGCTCAGTCGGTCATCAGCGCGCTGTGGTGTCTGTCAGCCAACAAGCTGTATTTCTCGATGCACAAGCCGATGAAGACCCTCGTCATCTATAAGGATGAGGAAGATCTGGATAAACTCAGCGAGATTATCCACTTCGAGAATCGCTTTGAGATCGACGGAAAGCTCAAGGATCCGCAGGATATCTTTGACATCATTCCGGCGCTGGAGGGCTATCACACGGTGGTTATCTCCGGTATTGAGGCGACGCTGCGCAACGGCATCGTCAAGGCGTGCATCGACAAGGACATCGACTGCTACTTCATCCCGCATACGGGCGACGTCATCATCGCCGGAGCGAAGCACATCCAGTCTTTCAGCGTGCCGATCATGCGCGCCAGACGCGCGGTACTCCGTCCGGAATATGCGTTTGCCAAGCGTGCGCTGGATATCGTTCTGGCAACGCTGGCGCTCATCGTCGCCAGCCCGTTTATGGCGGTGACGGCAATTGCCATCAAGCTGTATGACCATGGCCCGGCGCTGTACAAGCAGGTGCGCCTGACGAAAGACGGACGCGAGTTCGAGATCCTCAAATTCCGTTCCATGCGTGTGGACGCGGAGAAGGACGGCGTCGCCAGACTGGCGGCGGAACACGACAACCGAATTACGCCGGTCGGCAAGGTCATCCGCGCGATCCGCTTTGACGAGCTGCCTCAGATCTTCAACATCCTGCGCGGCGACATGAGCATCGTCGGCCCGCGTCCGGAACGCCCGGAGATCGCGGCGCAGTATGAAGAAGAGATGCCGGCATTCAGCCTGCGTCTTCAGGTCAAGGCGGGTCTGACCGGCATGGCGCAGGTCTACGGCAAATACAACACCGAGCCGCGCGACAAGCTGAAAATGGATCTGATGTACATCAACAACATGTCGCTGATGCAGGATCTGGAACTCATCTTTGCGACCGTGCGCATCCTGTTCATGAAGGACAGCACGGAGGGCATTCAGCAGGGACAGGTGACAGCTTCCAAGCACGAAGCGGAGAGCGACAAGAGCGCCTGAGAATTCCATCAACGTTCCCTTTCTGGCAGAGAAAGGGAACGTTTTAGTTTTGGGGTTACGTTGGGGCTGCCAATCCGGGAAACTCGTATAGAAACGCAAGCGTTTCTTACGATTTCCGATTTCCGTCATGCTGAATCCCGCACAGCGGGCGCATGACTCCAATCCCCAAGCCCTGTCTGGGGACCAGTCCCCAGACCCCATCTTCGCTTCGCGGCAGTTAAAATCAACTTATCGAACGATGCGCATGCGCATCGTATGCCTAAGCTGATTGAAACAAGCGCGAAGCGATGCGGAAGGTGCAGGGAACTCAGTTCCCTGCCGGGGTTTGGGGCAGAGCCCCAATCGTCCCTTGCACGGAAAATGTAGAAAATTGTCGTTTTTGTTGACCTTTCGCATTGACAGGGATAAATGATGACCGTACAATAGAATAAGGGTTCGTATGTTACCATTCCTGCGAAGCCGCGGGAATGGAGCTTCATATTTCTGTCCCATTATTTTCAAATTTCCGTGCTATACTGCATCTGAAAATTCTAAATAGAGAGTGAGTCGTTGAATCATGCAGGAACATCTGAGAATCGCTATGTTTGGGCATAAGCGGATGCCTTCTCACGAGGGCGGCATTGAGATCGTCGTGGAAGAGCTTGCCGTGCGCATGGTTCAGATGGGACATGAAGTGACCTGCTATAATCGGAAAGGACACCATGTCAGCGGAAAACAGTTCGACGAAAAGCAGCTGAGCGAGTACCGCGGCGTTCGCCTGAAAGGACTGCCGACCCTCGATAAGAAAGGGCTGGCGGCGCTGACATCCAGCTTTGCGGGAAGCATCCTGACGGCGTTTGGAAAGTACGATGTGGTGCATATCCACGCGGAAGGCCCCGCGGCGTTCTGCTGGCTTCCCCGACTGATGGGCAAGCGCGTCGTCGTCACGGTTCACGGACTGGATTGGGCGAGAGCCAAATGGAAGGGAAGCTTCGGTTCCAAGTACATCCACTTCGGCGAGAAGATGGCGGTTCGGTTTGCGGATGAGATCATCGTGCTGAACGAAAGCACACAGGCGTATTTCAAAGAAAAATACGGCAGGGAGACGCTGTTCATTCCCAACGGCGTCACAAGACCGGAAACGCGCCCCGCCCAGATGATCGAAAAGGAATTCGCTCTGACGAAAGACAGCTATATCCTCTATCTGGGAAGGATCGTTCCGGAAAAGGGCGGTTATTACCTCTGCGAGGCGTTTAAAAAGCTGCATACGGATAAAAAACTGGTCATCGCGGGCGGTTCGTCGGATTCGCAGGAATATTTTGACGAGCTGAAACGGCTTGCGGCGGACGACGTACGCATCCTGTTTACGGGCTTTGTAGATGGGCAAATCAGGGAAGAGCTGTACAGCAACGCCTATGCGTTCGTCCTGCCCAGCGATCTGGAAGGCATGCCGCTGAGCCTGCTGGAGGCGATGAGCTACGGAAATTGTGTCATTACATCGGATATCGAGGAATGCACGTCCGTGGCGGAGGACTGCGGGCTGACGTTCAAAAAAGGCGACGCAGAAGACCTGCTGCGCGTTTTGCAGGAGGTCTGCGATCAGCCGCAGCGCGTTGAACAGATGAAGAAACAGGTTGCGGATTTCGTTTGCAGCAAGTATAATTGGAATGATATTGCAGCGCGGACGGTTGAGGTCTATCGGCATGTCCGAAAGCAGAAAGGCTGACTGCGTGTTGGCGCTTTGACGGGCGCAAGGAAAGAAAGGGTTATTCACAGCATGGTAAAGCTCATTGCGGGCGGGAAGAAGCCGACTTCCAATAAAGGAGCGAAGGGACAGAAAGAGCCCAAGCCGAACGTCGGCATGTTCGAGAGAATCGTGTCGATTCGTTTCCTGTTTCATGTCTTTTTAAAACATATCTTTTCGCTGATGATGGTCGGCGTCATCTTTGCGCTGATCGGAATGATAATCTTTACCATCAGCAACGAGAATACGGCTTATAAGACTATGTCCTTGAACTATGAAGAAAGCGCGAAGGGCAAGACGCCGAACGGAAGCCGATTCAGCCTGTCTAACTTTTTGACACAGGATTATCTGAACGCCATGATCGAGCGCATCGGCTTTCAGGGGGAGTTGACGGCGGCGGAATTGACGGAGATCGTGACCATCAAGCCGACGTCCAACGGACGCGTCATCACCGATGAAAATGGCTATTATATCAATTCTTCCTATACGGTCACGGTGGAACTGCCGTGGAGCCTGCGCAGAAAGATATCCGCGCAGGACATGCTTGACCAGATATGCGACATGCTGGAAAAGAAATTCACCGAAGAGAACCGCGTCACGACCAAGTCGCTGTGCATCGACCAGGATTATTCCGACATGGATTACGATCAGATCAGCGCGTATTTTTCGATGATGCTCAACCGCATCATCAACTACGTCAATGTGCGCAACAATCAGGTGGGTTCTTTTATTTCCGATGATGGCGTGACGTACAGCGCGGTGAAAAAGGCGTGCAAAAACCTGCAAAACTATACGCTCGCGGAGCTGAACAGCTATATCTGGGAAAACGGCATCGCCAAGGATACGCAGCGGCGTATCCGCGATCTGCGCGAACTGAACCGAGAACTGAGCTGGGATTATTCCAGCAGCAGCCAGAAGAGTACCATCCTGATGCAGATTTTGGAGATGTACAACAACAAGATGGTTTCCTCGGTTCTGATCCCGACGTATGATTCCAAAGGCGCATTCTATATGTCCCGAACGAAGATCGGTATCGACGATCTGGCACTGGATGCGAACACATACCTGACCAAGGCGACGTCGCTCAATAAGTCTATCAATACCAACCTTTCCAAGATCAACGCGCTGCAAAGCGGCGGGCAGGAAAGCAAGCGCGCGCGCGCGGATGCGATGGTTGAGGCAATCGGAAACGAGATGAGCAGCATCGTCCTGCAGCTCGACGCGCTGGATGATGCCTGCTATGCGCAGCGCATCAGCCGCTATTTGGTCTTTACCGAGCCGGCTATTTCCAAATTGCAGAAATATGGCGTGAAGTCCAGCATGCTGCTGGCGGTCGGCGCCTGTGCGCTGTGGTATATGGGAGCGGTTGCCGTTCAGTATAAGCGGGAGCGCAGAAAATGGCTCGAATAACGCGATTTAGAATGAAATCAGCATAAAGGTTGAAACAGATATGAAGAACTTTGATCTGCTGCGCTACCTGAAAAAATGGTGGTTCCTCATCATGATTGTGGCGGCTGTGGGATGTGTTTTCGTTTACCGGTTCGCTTCGTCCAAACAATGCTATACCGCGACGGCGGTCATTCAGTATACCAATGTTGACAGCGAGGACGGACTGAACGCGGACGGAAGCAAGCTGGATACGTCGGAGATCACTTCCGCCGCGGTCATCAACCGGACAATCGAGGAACTGGGGCTTTCCAGCAATACGGAGTCCATCCGTTCCAGAATAACCATCGAGGAAGTCGTTTCCGACGACGAAGAACTGCGCAAGGAGAATGCGCTGGGCAACGGCGAGGAATACAAGTTCACTCCAACGATCTATCAGGTTTCGTTTACCGTCTACGAAAAGGATGCGTCGGACTATGCCCGCAGGGTGCTGGACTCTTTGCTGAGCAATTATTTCAAATGTTATGGCGAGCGGCATGTTGACGCCGAACTTTTCCCGAACAACGCCGTCAACGTTTCCGCCAGCAACTATGAATATGTGGACTGCGTGGAGATGCTGCGCGTCAACGCGAATGAGTCCATCGGTTATCTGAACAAGCGCGCAGAAGAAAAATATGGCTTTTACAGCGTCAAGACCGGATACTCGTTTTCGGATCTGGCGAACAGCTACAACTACATCAAAAACAACAGCCTGAGCGATTTATACGCCTATATCATCGCCAACAAGCTGGTCAAGGACTGTGATGTCCTCATCGACAAGAAGGAGAATGACGCGCTTCAGTATCAGATTCAGATCGACAGCCTGACCAAGAATATCACGGAAGCCAAGGACATCATCGACCAGTTCGGCGACAAGACCATCGAGGGCGCGGCGGTCAATTTCAACAGCTCAAACAACGGAAGCGACGCCAGCTCGACGGAGATCATCACCGATATCGCGCGCGGCTGGGACAGCAGCTCCATCGAAGGCAACCGCGACGTCACGACGACGTACGACAAGCTCATTTATCACTATGCGGAACTGCAAACGCAGCTCATCGACGCGAGAATCAATAAGGGGCAGACGGAAGAGATCCTCAACGCATACAGCGGCGTGACGAAGGACACCGACCCCGACAGCGAAGAAGCGAAATGGGCGAGCGCGCGCATCGAGGAACTGGCGGCGCAGTTCACTGAGCTGTACAATATCGCCATCGAGACCATCAACGAATACAACCAGATTCGCGGCGCGGACAATATCGCGATGAAATGCAGCATTTCGGTTGCGGAAGCGCTCAATTTGCGGCTGTTTGCCGCGCTGGCGGTCGTACTGTTCCTGATCGTGGGCTGTTTCGCGGCGATCTTCCTCGGACGACTGGGCGACTTCATCGACTACTATCTGTATGTGGATAAAAAGACCGGACTGCCCAACCGCGAGCGCTGCGACGACATGGTCGAGCATTACGGCAGCGGCAAGCTGGAAGAACGCTTTACCTTCATCACCATCCAGATCGACCTGGCGAAGATTGGGCGAAGCGAAGGCGACGAAGCGCTCAAGGTCATCGGCGAGAACATGCAGCGCGTGTTCCGCCCGCTGGGCTTTGTCGGTTATAATGGCGCGGGTCATTTCATGATCATGCTGGAAAACGCTACGGCGGATTTCTCGCATACCTGCATTGAACACCTCAATACGCTGCTCATCAAGAGCGAGATCGGCGTACTGGAATACTGCATCTATGCGGGCAGCGCGAATACGACGAAGGACGATGTCTACGAGATCCGCGACCTCATCCGTACCGCCATGCGCCGCTGCGCGGAAGCCAAGCAGGAGCGGATTCAGCCCGGACGGTTCATCATCTCCAAAGAAAGCTGAGATAGAAAACGATGAAAAAAAAGCTGCTTCATATCCTCAGAGGAATCCTGGTTTTTCTGCTGGTCGTTCTGGCGATCGTGGGCGGGATTCTCGCCTACAACATGTGGCTGAATCAGACGTTCGTTACGACCTTCTATACCGTAACGTCGGATAAACTCGACGCGGATATGCGTATCGTCGAGCTTTCGGATCTGCATCTGCATGAATATGGGGAGAAGAATATCGACCTCGTCACGCGGATTCGCAACCTCAAGCCGGACTTGATTACGGTTGCGGGCGATATGAATATCGATGAAAATCCGGATTACTCCGTCGCGCTGGAATTGATGGAGCAGCTTGTGGATATTGCGCCGGTCTATTATGCGCCGGGCAACCACGAATGGGGCGGCATATACGGCTATCATTACAGCCAGATGCCGGACGATATCGCGGCGACGGGCGCGCATTTCCTGCTTCAGGATTACGAAGATGTGGAGATCAACGGAAACAAGCTACGCATCGGCGGAACGTTTGAATGGCCTCGCGACGAGCTGGAATGGCCCAAGTCCCAGCGCGTTGTCGATGCGCTGGACGGCAACAAGCAGGACACGTCGGAGATGTATACCATCCTCATCTGTCACTGTCCGGAGGTTTTCTATACGTCGCTCAAGGATGTTCAGATCGACCTGGGCATCAGCGGACATGCGCACGGCGGGCTGATCCGTCTGCCGTATACGGATGGGCTTTGGTCAACCAGTCAGGGATTCATGCCCAAATACACCAGCGGCGTGCGGAAAATCGGGCAGTCTACGGTCGTCATCAGCCGGGGACTGGGCGATTCCGAGCCGTATCCGCGGATATTCAATCAGCCTGAACTCGTGGTGATCGACCTTGAAAAACAGCAGTAAGGGCGGGAAAATGTCGATTTTTGAAAGCCGTATTTGGAAGATGGCGCGGATATTCGTTTATATCCTGCTGAGTTTTCTGAGTTTCTACTGCGCCTGTTACAAGTTGCCGGTCGGGCTCAAATACGGAGTGAATCTCGTTATTTTAGGCTGGGCGCTGCTGTCGTTCTTCATCCAGCCTGACTTTGACAAGGCGGCGTTCTGCGTTCGATTCTTCTGCCTGTTTGTATTTATCTATGTCATCTTCTGGACCTGGTCGCTGGCGATCTGGATCTCGGAGTTCCAGCCGCTGTCGTATATCATCCGCGGCTCGCAGAATATCCTCTATATGGTCACGAATATTCTGTATCTGTGCGCGGCGGTCTATCTGTTTGAAGAGGATACGGTCAATTATACGCTCATCAGCATGGCGATGGCGAATACGCTCGTGTTTTTGCAGGTGGGCGCCAATTCGGGTTTCCCGCGCCTGCTGACGGAGTATTTCCGCCTGCTTATCACGTTTGCGGATGATACGGGTGGCGCGATGCGCCAACTGGAACTGCATGACATGGTCTACGGCTGGGGCGTCATGGTCATCTACTATATCATCCACAAAGAGAAAAGCAAGTCTTGGCAGTTCATGGGGCTTTTTTTCAGCCTGCTGTATTTTACGACGGGTTTTAAGCGCGTGGCGGTTCCGGCTGTTGCGGTGGCGGTCTTTCTATACTACTTCCTGAAACGGCTCAAGCCCAAACGGGTCTGGCGGATGGCGAGCTTTATAGCACTCATGGTGGGCGTCGTCGCTTATGCCTACTTGTATATCATCAAGAGCGGTTTGTTCGTTCAGATGGCGGATGAGCTGGGCATCAACCTGATGTATCGCGATGTCCTTTATACCTATTTCTCAAAGTTTTTCGTGCTGTCTCCGACATATCTGGGGCGGGGCATCCGCTTTATTTATGCGTTTTCAACGGGCAATCCCGATTATCCGCTGGCGACCAACGCCGTGCATAATGCGTTTCTGGAATTCTATTTGGAGGTCGGTTTCTGGTGCTGGTGGTTCTGGATTTTTCACGAGATCGGCGGCGTGGCGCACAAGCTCCAGCGGCGCTACAATGCGGAATGCGCCAGTGCGCTGCTGGCGATGATCGCCTATGTATTCTTCACCTATCTGACGGATAACACGACGTTTTATTTTCCTATCAATGTGATGTATCGCATGACGGTCATGGTTTGGTGTTACGAAGCGATGCGAAAGGAACACATTCCCAACGCAAACCTGCGCTCTCAACAGGAGCTGGAGGAAATGCGCATGGAGATGAGCATACGGAAAGAAGGGCTTAAGTTTTGAAAATACTGCTGATCCGTCCGTGGCCCTTCCTGCTGGATGTCGAAAAGAACACGTACAACATTCAGGAAGTCGGCTTGGCAAAAGCGCTGACGCGTCAGGGACACCCCACGGATATCCTGTTCTGGACGGATGGGGAAGAACATACGGTCAGCATTCCGGTAGAAGGGTGCGAGCCGATCCGCGTCTTTTACCGCAGAGGAGCGGCGGCGCTGAAAAACGCGTGGTTTTCGCATATTGATCGGCTGGCGGCGGATTACGATATCCTGCAATCGGCGGAATACAATCAGATGTTTTCATGGCATCTCGCAGGGCGGTATCCAAAAAAAGCGGTCATCTATCACGGACCGTACTATTCGCCATTCAACCGGAATTATAACCGGATGTGCAGGGTCTTTGACGCGCTTTTTATTGGGCGCTATCGGAAAAAAGGCACGCCGTTTCTGGTCAAGAGCAATCTTGCGGGACGGTTTCTTCGGGGAAAAGGCATTGCAGAAGAGCAGATATCGGTCGTCGGCGTCGGCATTGACGCCGAACTGCTGAACGGATACGACGGTCAGCCGTCGGAGATCAAAAACCGGATGCGCGCGCAGAAAAAGGGATTGAAGCTGCTCTATATCGGGCAGTTTGAGCCGAGAAGAGATCCCTTCTTCCTGCTTGAGATTTTAAAAGAGGTCCGAAAACAGGACCCGAATGCTTGTTTTTACTGGATCGGCAGCGGAGACGCGGCGTATACGGAGCAGATTCGCGCGCAGATCGCCGGAGATGGGCTGGAAAACGCGGTCATCTGGCTGGATGCACTGCCGCAGAATCAGATGAAGGGCATTTACGAACAGGCGGATTTCTTTCTCCTGCCGACGGAATATGAAATCTTCGGCATGGTGCTGCTGGAAGCGATGTTCTTCAAAAAAATCGTTCTTACGACGGAGAATGGCGGTTCGGATATGCTCATTCGCAGCGGTGAAAACGGCGTCGTGCTTCCCAAAAAGGACGCGGAGCAATGGGCAAGGGCGATGCTGGATATTGCCGCAGCCCCGCGCAGGCGCGAACAGATGCAGCAGAGCGCTTATCAGACGGTGAGCCGGACGTATACATGGGATGCGCTGGCGGAGCGTTTTCTGGGAACCTATCGGAAGCTTTTGAAATAAAGGGCGGTTGCATAAGATGAAGATTTTAATGGTCAACAAATTCCTTTATCCCAACGGCGGCTCGGAGACGTATATCTTCGAGCTGGGCAGACAGTTTCAGGCGATGGGGCATGAGGTGCAGTATTTCGGCATGGAGCATGAAGGGCGCTGCGTGGGCAACCGTGTGAACGCCTATACGAGCGACATGGATTTCCACGGCGGAAGCAAGCTTGCCAAGCTGACCTATCCGCTCAAGACGATCTACTCCGGCGAAGCGCGCCAAAAGATCCGGCTGGTGCTGGATGATTTTCAGCCGGACGTCGTTCATCTGAACAATTTCAATTATCAGCTCACGCCGTCCATCCTGCTGGAGATCGACAAATGGCGCAGAGAGAGCGGGCATGCCTGTCGGGTGCTGTATACGGCGCACGACTATCAGCTCGTCTGCCCGAACCATATGCTCTATCGGAATGGGCAGACCTGCGAAGCCTGCCTTGGCGGGCATTTTGGGCATTGCGTTTCCGGCAAGTGCATCCACGGCTCGACGGCGAAATCCGTCGTCGGCTGCATGGAAGCCATGTTCTGGCATGCGAAAAAGACGTATAAGCTCATTGACACGGTCATCTGCTGTTCGGAATTCATGAAGAAGAAATTGGACACGGATCCCGTATTTGCGGGAAAGACCGTCGTCATGCACAATTTCATTGCGCACATCGAGCCGCCTAGGGACGTTGAGAAGAAAGGCTATGTCCTGTACTTTGGACGCTTCTCTAAGGAAAAGGGCGTTGCCACGCTGATGGAAGCCGCCAGGCGGCTTGAGGATATCCCGTTTGTCTTTGCCGGAAACGGAGAGATGACGGACGGCTTGAAAGGCATTGCAAACGCGCAGTACATCGGTTTCAAGAGCGGCACGGAGCTGAGCCGGTGGATCGAGCAGGCTGGCGTCAGCGTCTGTCCGTCCGAATGGTATGAGAATTGTCCGTTCTCCGTGATGGAATCTATTGCGCATGGCACGCCGGTCATCGGCGCGGATATCGGCGGCATTCCGGAATTGATCGCGGAAGGGAAAAACGGGCTGCTGTTTGAAAGCGGAAATGTTGACGACCTGTGCGCAAAGATACGCGCGCTTTGGGAGAACAAAGAAAAACTGAGAGCCTGCACGGAAGGATGCCGAAAGACGGCGTTTGATACCGTCGAGCAGTATGCTAAAAAGCTGATGGCATATTACGAGAAATAAGGGCATAAGACAGCGTTACGCCCGCAACCACAAGGGGAGAGGATAAATATGGCAGAAAAGAAATTGAACGGCACGGTCATCGTCACCTATCGCTGCAACGCGCGATGCACGATGTGCAACCGATATAAAGCGCCTTCCAAACCGGAGGAAGAGATCAGCCTGGAAACGATCAGGAAGCTGCCGCCGATGTACTTTACCAACATCACGGGCGGCGAGCCCTTTATCCGCACAGACCTCAAGGACATCGTGCGCGAGCTGAAAAAGAAGTCGGACCGCATCGTCATCTCGACCAACGGATTCTTTACCGACCGTATCCTTGACCTCTGTCGCGAGTTTCCGGATATCGGCATCCGCATCTCTATCGAGGGACTGGAGCAGACGAACAACGAGATCCGCGGCTTGCAGGATGGCTATAACCGCGGCTATAATACGCTCAAAAAGCTGCGCGAGATGGGCATGAAGGACGTCGGCTTCGGTATGACCGTTCAGGATAAGAATGCGCCCGACCTCGTGCCGCTTTACAAGATCTCTGAGGAGATGGGCATGGAGTTTGCGACCGCGTCGCTGCACAACAGCTTCTATTTTGTGGAAGCGAAGAACATCATCCATGACCGGCCGATGGTCGCCAAGAACTTTGAGGATCTTATCAACGAGCTTTTGGCGAGCAATTCCCCGAAGAAGTGGTTCCGCGCGTACTTCAACCATGGTCTTATCAACTATATCTACGGGCAGAAGCGCCTGCTTCCCTGCGATATGAGCTTCGATACCTTCTTTATCGACCCGTATGGCGACGTCATGCCCTGCAACGGCACGAAGGATAAGGAGGTCATGGGCAATCTGAATACGCAGAGCTGGGACGAGCTTTGGAACAGCGCGCAGGCGGACGCCGTCCGCCAGAAGGTTCGCCAGTGCGACCGGAACTGCTGGATGATCGGCTCAGTTTCTCCGGCGATGCACAAGTACATCTGGAAGCCGGCTTGGTGGGTGGTCTGCCACAAGCTGAAATTCTGGACGCGCCACAAGTACAGCATGTACGAGAATAAAATCTGCCGCGATTACCGCGACGGCAAGGTGACAAAGGAACAGTTGGATTCCTGCTCGACCTGCGACCTGCATTGCGCCGCGAATAACGGACTCAGCCAGGCGTCACAGGATCAGCTCAAGCACCGCACGGGCGAGGAGATCGTCAACGCGGATATCGAAGCGCAGACGAGAAACGGAAAGTAATCAAAAAAGCGAGACTGTCAAGTTCAATCGACTTCTTCAAAAAGTTCGGTTGGCTTGACAGTCTCGCTTTTTCTTATGCTGGGAAATTATACAAAGGGGTTACGTTGGGGCTGCCGCCCCAGACCTCATCTTTGCTTCGCACGGGTTTTAATCATCTTAGGTATACGACGCGCATGCGCGTCGTTCGGTAAAACCAATTTAAACCGCCGCGAAGCGAACCGGGAAGTCCAGGAACCTCAGGTTCCTGGTAGGGTTTGGGGCAACGCCCCAATCGTCCCCCCGTCTTTTAAACGTTAAACCGGAACAGCGTCACGTCGCCGTCCTGCATCACATAGTCCTTGCCCTCGCTGCGGACAAGTCCCTTTTCCTTGCAGGCGGTCATGCTGCCGTTCGCCTTCAAATCGTTGAAGGAAACGATCTCGGCGCGAATGAAGCCGCGCTCAAAGTCGCTGTGAATCTTGCCAGCCGCCTGCGGCGCTTTCGTGCCCTTGCGGATGGTCCATGCGCGGCACTCGTCTGCGCCAGCGGTCAGGAAGGAAATCAGTCCCAGCAGATCGTAGCACTCGGCGATCAGGCGGTCCAGACCGCTCTTGCCGATGCCCAGCTCTTCCAGGAACATGTTCTTCTCTTCGTCGTCCATCTGCGCGATATCCTCTTCGATCTTCGCGGAGATGACCAGAACTTTGGCGTTCTCGCTTGCCGCAATCGCCTTGACGTCCGTCACGCCCGGAATGCTGTCCTCGTCTTTGCCGAGGTCGTCTTCCTTGATGTTGCAGGCGTAGATGACCGGCTTGGTCGTCAGCAGAAACCACTCGCGCGCGATATCGCGCTCCTTGTCGGTCATCGGGCAGGTGCGCGCAGGCTGGAGGTTATCCAGATGAGCCAGCAGCTTTTCGCCCAGCGCCGCTTCGTCGGCATAGCGCTTTTCGCCGCTCTTGAGCATCTTCACGGCGCGCTCGGCGCGCTTGGCGACCGTCTCGCGGTCGGCGGCAATGAGTTCAAGGTTGATAGTCTCGATATCATGCTGCGGGTTCAGGCTGTCCGCATGGCGGATGATATCCGGATCCTCAAAGCAGCGGACGACATGCACGATAGCTTCGCACTCGCGGATATGGGAGAGGAACTTGTTGCCCAGACCCTCGCCGTGGCTCGCGCCCTTGACCAGACCCGCGATATCGACGAATTCGATGACCGCCGGGGTGGTCTTTTTGGGGTGATACATCTCGGAAAGCTCGTTCAGCCGCTCGTCCGGCACGGCAACGACGCCGGTGTTCGGCTCGATGGTGCAGAAAGGATAGTTGGCGGCTTCCGCGCCCGCCTTCGTGATTGCGTTAAACAGAGTGGACTTGCCGACGTTCGGCAGTCCGACTACGCCCAGTTTCATATCGCATTTCTCCTTGCTTGAGCACGCCGCATTTCTGCGTGTGTAAAATCATTGAACGCATAGCGTACTGATTATATCACAGCTTCGGCGATTTCTCAAGGCGGGGACAGCGTTTCCGTGTTGATTTTCGGGATGCGCAAAAAAGAGCTGCCGTTGCGTTGGCAGCTCTCAGCTTGTTGACATAAGCAAACTTGGCTTGAATAGCAAAATTAAGAAATTCAGCTATTCTTTCATTTGCGGAAAGGGCTATTCTCCCCCTTCGTGGGGGAGAATAGCTTTTTGTCTACTGTCAGAGAAACGCGCTGCTCCCTGACAGATCCGCGATGCTTTGCGAAGGATGGGGCAGATGATCCGGGAAACGCGAGCGTTTCTGATGATTTCTGATTTCCATCGCGCTGAATCCCGCACAGCGGGCGCGTGACGCCAATCCCAATAATCTAGCTGAGGGATTTCGTTCCTCAGATGCCCATCTCCGCTTGGCGCTTACGGCTCGGTTTTATGCGGCGTTACTTGCAGCCGCACTCATACGAGCCGCACATGCTCTCGTCGCTCTTGCCGGAATGACAGTTGCAGTTGGCGCAGACGTTGATCGCGTTCAGGTCACAGCCGTTCTGCGCGTTGTGATGACGGCAGGAAGAAACGGAACAATGGATGGTCTGATTTTTCATAAAAAGTCCCTCCGATTTCTGATAATTTGAGCATGTTTGCTCGCAGAGTAGTTTGCAACGTGAAAAGAAAAATATACGCTTGCGGAAAAAGAAGATCTGTGCTATAATTCGCTCTAGTATATTTGTACTAGAAATGGGCGGCGTGAAGAAGTCAATTTTTGACACGAGTATGTCCAGTACAGATGAACGGAATCAAAAAAAGGAGTGCATAAGCGATGAAAAAGACGGTATTTGCAGCAGCATTGGCATTGGCGATCACCGCGTCCGGCGCGGCGCTGGCGGAGCAGGGCGTGGCTTACGGCGTGTATCATCAGGCAGGCGAACATCCGGACAGCCTGATCCGCGTGACGATGGATTGTGATGGAGAGCTTGTGACCGGCGCGCAGATCGATGAAAAGCTGATCCCGTACACTGCCAGCGGCACGGAAGGCTGGGGCGAACTGGATGAGGATACGGCTACGAAGCTCGGCGATGCCGTGCTGGAAGTGAATGGCAAGAAGTATCCGGCATCCTTTGAGCTGGGCGGCGTGGTATTCACGGGCGCGGCAAGCGAGGAGGGGCTTGTTTATACCGGCGATGTCAACGGCGAGACGGTCGACCTGATGGACTATATCTGCACCGACGAGGGCGGCGCATGGTATTACGACAGCGCGGTTGCGAAGCTGCTGGACGCGCAGGGCAACGAAGCGGCGGAGATCGAGATCGGAACGAAGGCCTCTATTCAGCATGGCGTGGCATTCTGGCCGAGCGAGATCACCTTCCCGGGCAACATCGAGCGCATTGAAAACTATCTGACCGAAAACGGCGTCAACTATACCGAGGATCAGATCGTCAAGGGCGAAGACGGTGCGTGGGAAGTTGCGGACGTGACCACCGGCGCGACGCTGGAAGGCATGAAGAATTACCTCCTGATCGCCCAGCAGGCGTATGAGAAGGCTCAGGCGAAATAAGCGCTATCGGCGTGATTCCGCTATCGAAAGAACCGATCGAACTTTATAAAAAGACTGCTGTCTCTCGGAATTAGAGCGAGGGACAGCAGTCTTTTTTCAGTTGTTCGTAAGCGTCTTGTCCGGCTGGCGTAAAGTATGGAAAGAACACGACAAAATGCGCATGGAGGAATTCTTCGGCGCTCATGACGGATCCGGCGCCCGGACGGAGCGTCTGCTTTAGCCATGTGATATGGGACATAAGCAGAAGGGTCAGAAGGGTCTCCCGCGTCTGCGTATCAAAAGAGGGAAGGAAGATGCCGTCGGCGGTGAGGGTCGTCAGCGCATCGGATAGGAGCGCACGCAAGGGCTGATAATGGTAGATATGGCGCTCGTCGTGAGCAAAATCGTCGTCCAGAAAGAAGAAAGCGTTACGCGTGAGCGTATCGAGCATCTGACTGAGTAGATGATATAATCCGGCGAGTGTCGTGATCTTGCCGCAAGCTGCATTGCGCTGGAAGCTCTCGTTCATTAGAGTATCGACGATATCCTGCTTTTTAGGAAAATGGTAGGTCAGATTGCCAACGCTGATGGAGAGAGAATCCGCGATCATACGCATGGTTACGCTGCGATAGCCTCGTTCGTTAAAAAGCGCCAGCGACGCGGTGAGAATACGTTCTTTTGTTGAAATAGTGGACATGAAAAAGTCTCCTTAGAAGCAGATGGTTAAAGCATATCGCGTTTGTTTCATTTTTTCAAGACTGAATTTTCCTTGCCAACCCCTGCCAGAAACGATATAATAAAGATGCCTGCTTTCAGAAATATCAGCGTCAAATGGATATTTCTTACGATCAGGGGCAGAAACGGGAGTAAACATATGGAATATATCACTTTGGGAAAGACCGGGCTGCGCGTGTCCCGCATGGGTTTCGGCGGCATTCCGATTCAGAAGGTGGACGCGTCCGTCACGCATACGCTGATGGAGCGTCTTGCGCAGCGCGGCGTCAATTATATCGATACGGCGCGTGGATATACGGTCAGCGAGCAGTTTTTGGGCGAGGCGCTGGAAGGCGGTCTGCGCGAGAAATTTGTCATCGCGACGAAGTCCATGTCGCGCACGAAAGAAGCGATGGCGCGCGATATCGACATCAGCCTGAAAAACCTGCGCACGGACTATATCGACCTGTACCAGATCCACAATCCGTCCATGGCGGAGCTGGAACAGGTGCTTGCGCCCGGCGGTGCGCTGGAAGCGCTGATGGAAGCGAAGGCGGCGGGCAAGATCCGCCATCTGGGTCTGACGGCGCACATGGCGGCTGTGTTTGAGCGGGCGCTGGAGCTGGACTGGGTGGAGACGGTGATGTTCCCCTACAACATCGTGGAAACGCAGGGCGAAGCGCTGATGGAAAAGTGCCGCGAAAAGAACGTCGGCTTTATCTGCATGAAGCCGATGGCGGGCGGCGCGCTGGAGGATGCGCGTCTGGCTCTGCGCTTTATCCGGCAGAACGAGAATGTGTCGGTGGTCATCCCCGGCATGTACGACGTTCGAGAGATCGACGAAAATCTGGCAGCTGTGGAGGATACCTCTGCGCTCACGTCGGATGAACTTGCGAAAATTGAAACCATCCGCAAGGAACTGGGGACGCAGTTCTGCCGCCGCTGCAACTACTGCCAGCCCTGCACGGCGGGCATATCCATCAGCGGCATATTCGTTCTGGAAGGCTATTTGCAGCGCTATGGCCTGGGAGACTGGGCAAAGAAGCGCTATGATGCGCTGGGCAAGAAGGCTGGCGACTGCGTAGGCTGCGGCGCATGCGAAAAGCGCTGTCCGTATCAGCTGCCGATCCGCCAGATGCTTGCGCGCTGCAAGCAGGAATTCGGCGCTTGAGCAGCCGGATAGGCGATCAAATTGCGAACAAGATCCGAACCGGTCGGGTCATTATACATAATTAAACTGCCGCTTCGCGTCCAATTTCGGAAGCGGCGGTTTATAGAGTGATTCAGGGAGGAATATCATGATCGAGCGTATTGACAGTAAGCGTCAGGTGTTGACCTATGTCGCCAAGTATTGCTTTGAAGGCACGCTGGATGAACATAAGGATCATATCCCGCTGGAGCTTGTTCCGCACGGCAGTCAGGCGACGCAGCGCTGCTGTGTTTACCGCGAGCGCGAGGTGCTGCGCAACCGCGTGGACTGGGCATGCGGACGGGCATCCGTATATGACGGACAGGAGTACACCCGCACATATGAGCCGGTTGCCGTCATGAACAGCGCGTGCGAAGGCTGTCCGCTCCAGCGCTATACCGTCACCAGCAACTGCCAGCACTGCATGGCGCAGCGCTGCATGCAGGCATGCCGCTTCGGCGCGATCACCATGACCCATCAGGGCGCCATCATCGATCCGGATAAGTGCCGCGAGTGCGGCATGTGCGCGCAGGCATGCCCGTATAACGCTATCGCCGATGCGCGCCGCCCCTGCGTGCGCTCCTGTCCAGTGGACGCCATCTCGGTCGATAAGAAGAACCGCCGCGCGTCCATCGATTATTCCAAGTGCATCTCCTGCGGCAACTGCACCGTGGCATGCCCGTTCTCCGCGATCTCCGATGTATCCATGATTACGGATGTCATCAACGCGATCCGCGACGAGAGCAGGGAGGTCTACGCCTGCTTTGCGCCGTCCATCGAAGGTCAGTTCGGCGGCGTCAGCGTCGGCGAAATGATCAAAGCGCTGCATCAGCTCGGTTTTACGGACGCGATGGAGGTCTCCCTCGGCGCGGACGCGACGGCATATTACGAAGCGCAGGAAGCGAAGGAAGTCGCCCGCGAAGGCGGTCATATGACGACGAGCTGCTGTCCGGCGTTCTACAACATGGTCGCCAAGCATTATCCGATGCTGCTGGACAAGGTGAGCCATACGGTCTCCCCGATGGTCGCGACGGCGCGGTTCATCAAGAAACAGCATCCGGACGCGGTCGTCGTCTTTATTGGACCGTGCATCGCCAAAAAGAGCGAGGTCAAGCGCTATAAGGAAGCGGGTTCGGTCGGCGCGGATTATGCGCTGACGTTTGAAGAGCTTTACGCGATGTTCGCCGCCAAGAACGTGGATCCGGAAGCGATGGCGGCGACCGGCGTGCAGCAGGGCAGCAAATACGGCAAGAATTTCGCGACGTCGGGCGGCGTATCTGCGGCGGTTCAGGAAGTGCTGGCGGAAGAGAAATTCGAGCTGCCAGTCAGCTGTCTGAAGTGTTCCGGCGCGGCGGAATGCAAGAAGGCGCTGATGATGCTGCGCGTGGGCAAGCTGAACGAGACCATCATCGAGGGCATGGTCTGCGAGGGCGGCTGCATCAACGGCCCGGCGAAGATCACCGAGCCGCGCGAGAGCCTTGGCATGCGCAAGCAGCTGATGCTCAGCGTAGACGACCGCAATGTTGACGAAAACCTCAAAATGAATGACTTTGTGGATATCGACATGAA
>CAKTXP010000015.1 GCA_934631055.1 uncultured Clostridia bacterium
AGATTTTTGCTCAAAATGCTCTCTCGGCGTAAATAGGGGCATTTGTGCACTTTTCGGGATTTGCTCATTTATAGCTAACATAAAAAAACGCCCTCTCAGTCAGCTTCGCTGACAGCTCTCCCACAGGGAGAGCCAAGAGGGGCGTTTTTGCATTTTCATTGATTCCAGCCTGAAAAAACTGTCAATCCATTTTCTCCGCCAGTTTCTTTCTATCCAGCTTCATGTTGCTGGTATGCGGAAGCTCATCCAGCCGGACATAGACATCCGGAAGCATATAGCGCGCCAGCTTTTCTTTGAGCGCCTGTTTGATCTGCTTTTCCTCCAATTCGCCCGTGTAGAAGCACCAAAGCTCGTCTTTTTCCTTCTGATGCAGCACGCAGCCGTCTTTCCATCCGGATAGGCTCCTGAGCGCCGCTTCGACCTCGCCCAGCTCCATCCGATAGCCCATGTGCTTGATCTGCGCATCGCGCCGCCCCAGCACCATCAGCTGCCCATCCGGACGAAGGCAACCGATATCGCCCGCGCGGTAAAACCGCTGGTGCCATCCCCTGCCCAGCGGGTCATCCAGCCATGCCGCCTGCGTTCGTGCATCATCCCGATGATAGCCCCGCGCGATCCACGGACTGGATACGAGCATCTCTCCCGCCTGCCCCGGCTGGACCTGCTCCATGTTTTCATCAACAAAGAGGATATCGACCCACTTAAACGGCTTGCCGACCGGCAGACGCTCATCTTGCGGATGGTTTTTATCCACCCTGCCGACCGCCACGGAAAACATCTCCGTCGAGCCGTAAAAATGCCACCAATCCGCGTTCGGCGTCGCCTGCATCCACGCTTCAAGCGGCTGCCACGGCATCGGTTCGCCGGACATGATGCCCCACTTGAGTTCCGGCAGACAACTCGTCGTCAGTACGTCCGCGTTCACGACGCTGATAAAGCTGGACGGCGTCATGCACAGCAGCGAGATATGCTGCTCGTTCAGACAGCGTATCAGCTTTTTCGGGAATGTCAGCACCCCCGACGGCATCAGGTAGACCGTCGCGCCCAGCGCGACCGGCGGAAAGATATCTAAAATTGAATTGGCGTAGAAAAACGGCGACTGATTGCCGAATACCGTGTCCGCCGTCAAGCCGTAGGTCTGAATCGTCGCCTGCGTCCAGTGCAGATAGCTGAAATGATTCTGAATCGAGCCTTTGGGGATGCCCGTCGAGCCGCTGGTATAGAGGATGGACATCGGGTCGTAAGCGCTCCTCTGCCTGCGGACGCGCTCAAGCGCTTCCTCATCCGGCGCGCTCTCCGCCGCCCGTCGTTCGTCAAGCGCCGCCGCGCCCTCATAGCCGCAGGCTTCCAACGCGCTCATTCCCTTCGCATCCGCCAATATCGCTGACGGCGCAAGCAGAGCCAGCAGCAGCGCCAGCCTTTCCGGCGGCATCGTCACATCCAGCGGCGCATAGGCACATCCGGCATACAGCGCGCCATACAGCGCCGGAATATTCCGAATGCTGCGCGGGTCAAACAGCAGCGCGACCGGCGTTCTCGGTCTGCATATCTCCGCCAGTCGGGAACCGACGCCCTTCGCCTGACGGCAAAGCTGTGCAAACGTCAGGCGCTCTCTGTCGTCGTAAAATGCCGTCTTTTCCGGCACGCGCGCGGCAGTCTGTTCCAGATTATCAAGCATATAGGTATTCATAGCTGCTCTTCTCCTTTTATCCCGCTGGATTCAAACTGGGGATACCGTTCGTACCATGTTCGTGCGCACCGCTCATAGGAATCGTAGGCGTCGTCGCCCCTGTGGTCCGGCAGTTCCAGAAGCTCGGACAGGTCCTGACCAAGCTTCTTGGAAAACGTGACGCTTCCCTTGACATTCAAATGCTGCCAGTCGGCGAAATCCGTCGAATAGCGCAGACCATATCGGAGCGACGGGTCGTTGTAATTCCAGAAGAGCATGCCGTATTCTTCCGCAAGGCTCGCCAGCGCATTGTAGTACATATGGTCATGCGCGTAATCCGGATTGGGCATGCCGATCAGGATCAGCGGTATCCCCTCGTCCTTCGCCAGCTCGAATATCTTTTCCGCGTAGGCTTCCTCGCGCTCATTGATGTTGCGTTTAACGCCGTTCCATACCAGCGACGGGCGCTGATGGCTTTCGACGCGATCCTCCTCGATAAAGCCCTTCCAATCGCTGCCCCGTCCTCCGTTGTCCAGCGGATAGCGGAAATCCTCCGCCGTCAGCTTGGCGTAATTGCTGTGTACCTGCGGAAGCGCCAGCAGATAGCCCAGCGCGTCCGACTCTCTCCTGACGCTCGCCAGCGTCGCGCCGACGCGGTTCTCTATGCCCCGCATGCCGTAGGTCGAAAGGATGATCCTGCCCCGCGTGGAATAATCCAGCGGATAAGTCGCGGGCTTCGCGTCCAGCAGGATGACCTTGGGGCTCTGCGTCTTGAGCGCCTCGCGTATCGCGTAGTAGCTGATCCAGAAGGGTTGTTCCGCGCTGCAAAGGTCATAGGCGGCGATGCCGTGTTCCGCCCAAAGCACATTGGTGTTCACCCCCGCATAGACAAGGCTCGTTCCCACCGCCAGGACGTCTATGCTGTTTTCAGGCTGGTCATACAGGTTCGCCATGCTGCAAACCCCGTAATCGTGTTTCGGCGTCAGCACATAGACCGCATAGGTCAGCACCATCGCCGTAAGCAGGACGAATCCCGCCGCCCGCAGCGCAAATCGGACATTCTCCTTCATGGTCACGCCCCCCCTCCGTTGCTCAGAACTGCGTATACAGGAACGCCGTGCCGTCGTATCCCTCTCCATATACGCCAAAGACGAGCGTCGCGACCAGCAGCGCCAGCAGCACCGCCCAGCGGAGCGGAAACGCCGCCTTTGCCAATCTGCCGCATACGTCGATCTTCCGTTCGCAGAGGATATCCACCGCCAGCATCGCGCTAATGCCGATCCCCGCGATAACCCATTCCACCGGCGCCATGACGCCCGTCACGACCTGCGCGAGGTTTCCAAATTTCCAATCCTTGAAGCTTCCCAAAAACAGCGCAAGACCCTGCGCGGGGCTGTTTGTAAACGCAAAATACTGCGCGATCAAAATCAGCATGCCTGTGCGCAGGATACGCAGGGGCTTCATCCAACCGTTTTTAGGCAGGCTGAGTTTTTTGCGCATCGCCTTCCAGACGGGATCCATCAGGATGCTCAGCGCCATCACCGCGCCGAAATATCCGCCGTAAACCAGCGCGTTCCAGCTCGCCATATGCCATAAGCCGATGAGGACGAAGATGACGAGCGTCGCCAGCGCCGTCGGCACAAGCTGTCCCATCTTCCTGCCCAGTATCTTTTCCGCCGCCGTTCCCAGCGCGATGCCCGCGCCCGAGGTCGTAAGCGGATAGAGTACATAGGAGCGGAACCACGCGCCCAGCGTGATATGCCATCTGCGCCAGTAATCCGCGACGCTCTGCGCGAAGAACGGGCGCTTGAAGTTCAGCGGAAGCTCGATGCCCAGCATCCGCGAAAAGCCGCGCACGACATCCATGCCGCCGGAAAAATCCGCATACAGCCGGATGAGATACAGCGCCGCGCCGCCCCCGATCATCCAGCCGGGCAGCTCTTCTCCATTCAGCAGCGCCGCCGTCGTCGGCGCAAGCCGGTCCGCGACGACCAGCTTTTTAAAGCATCCCCACAAAAGCAGCTGAAATCCGGAAACGAACCGGACGGGATCAAACGCATGCCCCGTCAGCAGCGGCTCGCCGATCTCGCGCCATGTGGATATCGGCCCCTGCGCAAGCTGCGGGAAATACCCCGCGAAGAGCCAGAATTTCAAAAAATCCTTCTGCGGAGCGGTCTTGCCCCGATAGACGTCGATGAGATAGCCCGCCGTCTGAAAGGTGAAATAGCTCAATCCCAGCGGCAGGGCGATGTTCAGGGCGGGTATCGCCGCCTGCGGCGCGATCCTGCCGAGCCATCCGGTCAACGCGCCCTGATATTTGAGCAGCATCATCCCGCCGATATCGAGCGTCAGCAGCAGCGCCAGAAGCGGTTTTCTCCCCCGTTCCAGCTTCGCCAGCGCCAACGCGCCGCTCCACGTCGTCAGCGCGACCGCCGTCAGATAGACCATGCTCCATGGACCGGCAAAGAGGACCGCCGCTGCGCTCGCAATCAGCAGCGCCGCCCATCGTTTCCCCAGCGGCAGCGCAAAGTAGACGATCAGCACCGCACCCATGAACAGAAAAAACTCAAACGACAGGATATTCACGTTCCACCTCTCGTTTCAGGGCGAGCCTGTCCAGCTTGCCGCTTCCCGTTCGGGGGAGGCTCTGGCGGCGGACCAGTCTGTCCGGCATCATGTACTTGGGCAGAAGCGCTTTGAGCGCCGCCTTGATCCGCTTCTCCTCCGCCGCGCCGGTATACGCGCCGATGATGCGCCCGCTTTGCTCGTCGTAACAGCAGCAGACCTGCCCGATGCTCTCGATCGTCCCCATCGCACACTCAATCTCGCCCAGCTCGATGCGGTAGCCGCTGCGCTTGATCTGCTGATCCTTTCTCCCCAGAAACATCAGCTCGCCGCGCTCATTATATTCCGCTAAATCGCCCGTGCAGTACATCAGCTCGCGTATCTGGGGGCGGAGCGGATTGGGGATAAAAGCCTGCGCCGTCTTTTCCGGCGCGTTGTAGTAGCCGGACGACAAGCAGGTTCCCATCACGCAGATCTCCCCATCCAGCAGCTCGATGCGCGTATTTGCGCAGGGCGCACCGATGGGCAGGCTGTCCGTATCGGCAAATTCCCGCTCCACGCGATACCATGCGCAGACGTCCGTAATCTCCGTCGGACCATACATGTTCACATAATCCGCATTCGGAAGCGCGCGCTTCCAGTGGTTCAGCGTCCTGCACGGCATCACCTCGCCGCAGAAGAACACGCGCAGAAGTCCCCTCGGCGCATGCTCATCCAGCGCGTCCGCCGCCGCGGTCAGCGCCGACGGCACCCAGAATATCGTGTCGATACGCTGCTCGTCCAGCGTGCGCATCAGCCGCCTAGGGAACATGAAATCCATCTTGGGAATCAGATAGACGCTCCCCGCCCGCTTCATCGCGCAGTAGATATCCAGCACGGAATTATCAAAATAAAACGGCGCCTGCGAGCCAAAGCGCACGCCCTCCGGAAGGCGAAGCGCCTCGCCTGCCCATTCCACAAAATCGACCACGCTCCTGTGCATGATCGCCACGCCCTTGGGTACGCCCGTCGAGCCGCTGGTAAAAAGCACATAGAGCAGATCCGTGTCCGTCATTCCCGCGCGGCGCGCGGACAAAAGTGCTTCATCCTCCTGCTGCGGCAGGCTTTCGATAGCCAGAACAGGCGTGTCTCCCGCCAGCCTGCGCGCGCAGTCCGCATAGGTTTTCTCCGTCAGGATAAGCGCCGGCTGCAGGACGCTTGCGATGATCTCCATTCGTTTTTCCGGCATGGAAGCGTCCAGCGGCGTATAAAAGCAGCCAGCATAAACGCATCCCATCATCGCCGCCACGCACATCGGGCTTTTTTCCATGAGGATCAGGATGGGCTGTCGGGCAGATACCCTCGCCCCGATCGCCGAGGCAATGCTCCGCGCCCTTTCGCGCAGACCGCCCCATGTCATCCGCTGAGCAGGCGCGTCGAAGGCGACGCTCTCCGGCGCGCGCGCCGCCGCGTCCTCCAGCCAGTCCAGAACACAGCGGGTCATGCCCTTTCCCGATACCGGCGAACGAGCGCCAGCATCGCCTCCGCGCTGTTGAAATTCTCCGGCTCGATGTCGCCGGTCGTGATGCGGACATCAAAGGCTTTGTCCAGCCCCGCGATGATCCGCGTCAGGTCGAGCGAATCCAGGAGACCATCCTCCACCAACGCGGTCTCCTGCTCAAAATCCACGTCATCCTTTACGTCGCAAAGTACCTCCAGCAAACGCTTGTAATCGTCCATAGTTCCTTCCTCCCTGTCGTTTTGCTTTTTCAGCAGGGTCTTACGCAAAGGCGCTGCTGAAAAAGCAACCCGGAGGAGAATCTTCTTCTCCGGGAGAAAAGTACAAGTTCATTTAAACCGCCGCGAAGCGAAGATGGGGTTTGGGGATGAAATCCCCAAGCAGGTATGGGATTGAAGCCACACGCCCGCTGTGCGGGATTCAGAGTGGCGAAAATCGGAAATCGCAAGGAGCGCTTGCGCGTTCGCGAAGCGGGCGCGTCTGCCGCAGGCAGAGGACAGCGCCCCTATGCGAGTTTCCCGGGTCGGCAGCCCATCGTAGCCTTATTGGCAAAGAAATCAAATGTAGTCAGGCAGCGAAGCGTGATCTGACGGGCGAAGTTTTGCATTTAATCGTTGATTCTCTCCTGCGTCTGCGGATCGAACAGATGCAGCTTCGCCATATTCGGCGTGAGGAAAAGCTCTTTTTCCGTCGGCGCATGTTCGCCCGCGTACTTGAATACGACGACCTTTTCGCCCAGCCGCACATAGATCAAATAGGCGTCGCCCAGCGGCTCGATGGAATCGACATGCACATGGATGGCGTTCTGCCCTTCCTTTGCCATCTCGAAATCGGAGGGACGGATGCCCAGATCGATCATTTTTCCGATGGAATTCTTTAAGCTCGCCTTCACACTCTCCGGCGCAGTCAGCCGGAACGAACCGGCGTCCAGAATCAGCGCGCCGTTCTCCTGCTTGACCTGACACGGGAAGAGATTAATCTGCGGCGTGCCGAGGAAGCCCGCGACAAATTCATTCGCCGGATGATCGTACAGGTCGTTCGGCGTGCCTTGCTGCATGATGTGGCCGTCGCGCATCAGTACGATATGATCCGCCATGGTCATGGCTTCTGTCTGGTCGTGGGTGACGTAAATGGTCGTGATGCCGAGCTGTTCCTGAATCTTTTTCAGCTCGTAGCGGACCTGATCGCGCAGCTTGGCGTCCAGATTGCCCAGCGGCTCGTCCAGCAGAAAGACCTGCGGATCGCGCACCAGCGCGCGTCCCAGCGCGACGCGCTGACGCTGGCCGCCGGAAAGCTCCGCGGGGCGGCGGTCAAGCAGCTGCTCGATGGAAAGCATGTTCGCCATATACGCAACGCGCTTTTCAATTTCTTCCTTCGGCGCTTTCTTGGTCTTGAGCGCGAAGGACATGTTCTCGCGCACGGTCATGTTCGGATACAGCGCGTATTCCTGAAACACCATGGCGATGTTGCGCTCCTGCGGCGGAACGAACACCTTGTCCCTGCCCTTCCTGCCCGCGGCGGTCATCACCTCGTCGCCGAAGCGGATCTCGCCGCTGACGGGATGCAGAAGACCGGCGATACAGTGCATGGCGGTGGATTTGCCGCAGCCGGACGGACCGAGGAACACGCAGAACTCGCCGTCCTTCACCTCGAGATTCAGCTTATCCAGCACATAGGATCTGCCTTTATTGTAGGACACGCTCATGTCCTTGATCGTAATGGAAGCCATCGTATCAACCTTTCGTTTCAATCTATCCGGCAGGGCGGTCGGGAAAGTCCGGAAAAAAGGAGAGAAACCGGACTTTCCCCCGCGCTCACTCGCCGAAGCGCTCTACGTCGATGCCGAATCCGTAATCATACAGCGGGTCAACGATATCCTTGGGCAAATCCTCGCGCTGAGCAAGTACCTGCTCCATGCTGGCGGGGATCTGGAAGGGGAGCTTGCCCGTGATGGCAGACTCTCCGAAGAGCGCATCCGCCACGGCTTCCGCGCCGCAGGTCACGCCCGGGCGATACGCCAGCAGCACGCTGTCCGACGCTTCCGCGACCGGAGTCAGCACATAGGCGCGGTTCATCAGCACGACGGCGACGACGTTCGCGCCCGCCTTGTCAAGCGCCTGCATCAGCTGCACCTGTTCCTCCGGGAATTCAAGGCTTGCCGCCGTCCATTCCGGATCATGCGTTCCGCTCTTTTCGCCGACCACGACGACCGCCGTCTTGCCGCTCAGGTCCGCCGGCACCTCGGACGCATCCGCGATGTAGGTCACATTCTCAGCGCCCGCCTTGTTCTGCAACGCTTCCAATATCGTCGTTCCCGTGATTTCAACGGGGTCTTTTGCCGTCCAGCCGCTGTTGAGCGCGCGGACGTCCTGCGCGAGCGCGCCCGCCACGATGAAGGACTGTCCCTCCAAAGACGCGGCGTTTTCGTATTTGACCAGCGTCAGGGACTTTTGCGCGGCTTCCTTGGCAACCGCCTTATGCTCCGCGCTGCCGACGACTTCGGATGCCTTCTCCACATCCACATAGGGATCTTCAAAAATGCCCAGCTCGAACTTGGCGATCAATATCCTGCGGCAGGCATCCTTGAGCCGCTCTTCGTCTACGCCGTCCACGAGCTGCTTGGTCGAGCGCACGCCCGCGCCGCCGAGGATGTCCGCGCCCGCGTTCGCCGCGCCGACAAAGTTCAGACCCCAGTCGGTCTGGATGATGCCGGTATAGCCGAGCTGACCGCGCAGCAGGTCGGTCATGACCACGGCGCTCTGGTCGGCGGAATTCTCAACCGCGTCGCCACCCAGATATGGGACGGTCGAATAGCCATACGGCATGACCGCTGCGACGCCCGCCTCGATCGCCGCCTTGAAGCCCGCCAGATGCAGCTCCAGCGAATCCTCCTGAATCGTCAGGGGCGACGCATCTACGCCGTTCTCCTGCGCGCCGGAACCGGGAAAATGCTTGACCGTCGCGATGACGGAGTTTTCGTTCAATCCGTCGCCATCCTGCAACGTCTGGATCGCGACCTTGATGAGCTTCTGGACGACTTCGGTATCCTCGGAATAGCATTCCTGATTGCGTCCCCAGCGCGGGTCGGTTATCAGGTCGGCATCCGGCGAAAGCGCCATGCGCACGCCGACTGCTTTCAGCTCCTCGCGCAGAACCTCATTCAATTTAGCAACCATCTCGGCGTCGTTCGCCGCGCCCTGATTGAGCTGATCGGGCAGGAAGGTTGCGTCGCTGACGAACGCCGCGCCAATCTCCGTGTCCATCGAAAAGACGACCGGAATGCCCAGCGGCGAGCTTTCCGAAAGCTCCTGAATCTCGTTGGTGCGCTCCGCCGCGTCCTTCGCGCTGTCAAAGATATATTCATAGACCAGCGCAAAGCCGACGTTGTTGTCTGTGAACCAGCTGTCCTTCTTGCTGACCAGCGTCAGGTGAACCATCTGCGACGCCATCTGCGTGGCGTCCATCCGGCTGAGCAGGTCCTCCGCGCGCTCCTGCGGCGTCAAGCGCCAATCCTCATAGGGATCGAGCGCGCCGTTGTCGTTCAGATCCTTGAATTGATACCCATCCGCCTCGATGATGTTCTTGACGCGCGCGCCCAGCTTGGGCTGCGCAGGCGCGTCCTCCGCCAGCGCAAGCGGCATGGCGGATAAGCCCATCGCCGCCGCCATCGCCAGAGATATCCATTTCTTGCCTTTCATTTTCTTTCCTCCTGCGTCAGCTCGCCGTCACAGCGCCGCTCATCTGTCCGCTGATGAGATACTTGCCCATGAAGATATACAGCACCAGCACCGGCAGCGCCAGGATCAGCGAGCCCGCCATCTGCACGTTGAACTCCGCCGCCATCGTACCCGCCAGTTCGTTCAGGGCGATGGTCGCCGGCTTGGAATCGTATCCGCCCAGAACCAGCGCGAAAAGCATCTCGTTCCAAATGGATGTACACTGGAAAACAAAGACCGTGATGGTCGCGATCTTCGTGTTCGGCACGACGATCTTGCGGTAGATCTGCCAGACGCCGTTCCCGTCGATCATCGCCTGCCGGATGAGCGCATCCGGAATATCCGCGTAATAGCCGCGCATCATCACCGTACACATCGGCATGCCGAACACCGTATGCACCAGCACCAGACCCCAGATGTTGTCGTACAGGTCAAGGGCGTTGATGGTCTGGAGCAGCGGGATCAGGATTGCCTGAAACGGCAGATACGTCGCCGCGACCAGCGCGATAAAAAAGACATTGTTCAGCTTGAACTTCCATTTGCTCAGCGCATACGCGCAGATAGAGCCCATAAAGACCGAGCCCGCCGCGCCGAAGAGCGTCACAAACAGCGACGTCAGCAGCGGCTGTCCCAGCTCCTCCATCGCGCTGGCGTATCCCTCCAGCGTCCATTGCGTCGGCGGGGTGATGGGCGTGGTGGTCATTACTTCGCTGTTGGTCTTGAACGAGGTCATGACTGTTCCCCAGAAGGGCAGCATGTAAAAGACCAGAAAGATCACCATGATCGCGTAATAGACGATGTGCAGCACGGTCATATGCCATCTGGGCTTGACCCTGACGGTCTGCGCCTGCTGACCGGCTTTATTGCGTTCTATGCTCATATTGCTCTGCATGCTGTTATTTCCTCCTGTTCGTCCAATACGTCAGCGGGAGGATCAGCACCAGTACCAGCGCCAGCAGGAAGCAGCTGATCGCCGCAGAGTAAGCAAAGTTGTTGTTCTGGAAGGCTTCGTTGTACATCCAGATCGGCAGCGTCCACGCCGACGAGGTCGTATAGCCGACCAGCGAAACGATGAAGTCAAAGGAGCGCAGCGCGTACATCGCCAGAATCGTGATGCACGAGCCCATCGCGCCCTTGAGCTGCGGGATGATGAGCTTGGCATAAATGCGGGGCATATACGCGCCATCCAGCTTCGCCGCGTTGACGATGTTCACTGGCACGTTTTTGATGGCCGCCAGGAAAATGACCGCCACATAGCCGGAGAACTGCCAGACCATTGCGATGATGATGGAGAGCATGATCGTGCTGTTAGAGGACGCCCACATCAGATGCCCGCTTTTCATCGCCGCGGAGACATCCACGCCGAGGATGGACAAAAACGAGTTCAGCACGCCGCCCGTCGGACGATACATGTACGCCCAGACCGTTCCTGTTACGACAAAAGACAGCGCGAACGGCAGCAGGATCAGCGTTCTGAATACCGCCGTGCCGCGCAGCCCCTGATCCATCACCAGCGCCAGCCCCAAGCCCAGCAGCAGGCACAGCGGGATCAGGCAGAACAGCAGCAGCGTATTCTTCAGCGCAGGCAGGAAGTTATCGCTGGCGAACATCCTCGCATAGTTGCCGAAGCCGCCGAAGCCGTAGCTCGCTTCCAGCTCGCCCGCCTGCCAATCTGAAACGGAGACCCACAGGTTCCATCCCAGAGAAACATAGACAAAGTAGATCAGCAGCGCCGCCGGAATACAGATCCACACCAGCGGATGCCGATCAAAGAACCGGCTGACAGGCGCGACCGTTTTGGGGGCAAAGCGCCTGAGCAGCTCATACGCCAGAATGACGGCTGCGGCGATCGCCGCGAACGTCCAGAAGCCCTCGTTTGAGAACGTCATCTCGCCGAATCGTTCAAAAAAATCAAGTACCTGTTCCATAGGCAGTCCCTCCGCTTTCCTTCCTCATTGGAGAAAACGGGAGCGGCGGCAGCTGCGCCCCGCTCCCATCTCCTGCCTATTGCATTAAGGTTCGTAGCTCAGCCCGTAGCCGTAATCGTAAAGCGGGTTTTCCAGATCGAAGGAAACGTCGCCTTCCTGATTATTGACGGACTCCATATCGCGCGGGAACTGCATCGGCGTCTTGCCGGTCGGGTTGTTCATGCCGTAGAGCGTTTCCGCGATGGCAATGCCGCCCTGAGAGCCCGGATAATACGCTTCCAGAATGGCGTTTGTGTTCTCGTCGCACCAGGTCAGGATGTACGGGCGTCCGCCGGTGACGACGGTCACGACCGGTTTGCCGCTGGCGACAGCCGCATCCAAGATCTCCTGCTGGCTGGACGTGATCTCCAGCGTGTCATAGCCCCACGGCGGATCATGCTGATAGCTCGGCTCGCCGACGGACACGACGATGACATCCGCATCCTTCGCGAGTTCGATGATCCTTCCGGTATCCTCCGGCTCATAGATGACGGTGGTATTCTCGCCCGCATAGGCTTCCAGCGCGCCTGCGATGGTCAAGCCCTCCTGCGCAGAGGACCAGCCGCCGACGAGGGAATCCATATCGCCCGCGCGCGGTCCGCAGACGAGGATGGTCTGCTCGGCGTTCGGGTCGAGCGGCAGCGTGCCGTCGTTCTTGAGCAGGGTCATCGCCTTTTCCGCCGCTTCGAGGTTGAGCTTCTGGCTCTCCTCGTTGCCGACGAAGGAAACGGCGTACTCGACATCGCAGTACGGGTTTTCAAAGACGCCCATCTCGAACTTGACCTTGACGATGCGCTTGGCTGCCGCGTCGAGGATGGCTTCGTCGATCTTGCCCTCCTGCGTATACTGCTCCATATAGTCGATCAGGCGGATGCTCTCGCCGCCGATTCCATCCACGCGGCTCTGGGTCACGCCGATGAGGATCGCTTCTTCATCCGAGATCTCCTCGCCGGTCATCGTGCCGAGCGCTTCCTGAATCGCCCAGATCATGCCCCAGTCCGTCTGGATGATGCCGGTAAAGCCCATCTCATCGCGGAGCAGGTCTTGCAGGGTCGCCTTGGAGCCGATGGCGGAGTTTTCCATATCCAGCGCCAGCGGCACGGAGTAATACGGCATGATCGACGCAACGTTCACGTCGAGCGCCGCATAATAGGGCTTCAAATGGGTCTGAAGCGTCTCTTCGCTGGAAATGATCGGCGAAGTGTCCTTGCCATCCATCTGCGGGCCTGCACCGGGGAAATGCTTCATGCAGGCGACGATGGAATCCGTGTTCAGTCCCTCCGTGCCATTTTGGAAGGCAACGACCTGCGCCGTCACCATCTGCGTCACCAGATCGGGGTCCTCGCCGAAGGTCTCCATCACGCGGCCCCAGCGCGGCTCGGACGCGATATCCGCTTCCGGCGAAAGCGTCATGCGCACGCCGATGGCAATATGCTCATCGCGGGCAACCTCCGCCAGCTTGGTGACAAGCTCTTCGTCGCGGGTCGCGGCGAGCGCCAGATTGTGCGGCGTGACCGTCGCGCCGGTCACATAGCTCAGACCGTGAACCGAGTCCATCGACACGAGAACCGGAACGCCCAGTCGGGAGCCTTCCGCGTATTCCTGAATGGTGTTCATCGTCGTCGCCGCCGCTTCCACGCTGTTCAGCTCTCGGATGAGCAGCATGCCGATGCCCTCCGTATTGCACCATTTTTCCAGATACGACGGGATCTTGCCATCGGAACGCGGCAGGAACGTCGGGTGCTGCATCTGCGCGATCTTCTCGCGAACGGTCATCTGGCTGACGAGGTCGTCTGCGCGGGTCTCCGCGTCCAGACGCCAGTCCTCGTACTTGTCGAGCGCGCCGTTTCCGTTCAGGTCGATGAACTGATAGCCGTCCTGCTCGATGATGTTTTTGACGTGCGGATTCAGCGTCGGCTGTTCATAGTCCTCCGCAAACGCCGCGGGGACCGCCATCGTGCCGCACATGGCGACGGCAGCGGTCAGCGCTGCGCCGCATCTGAGGATGTGCTTCTTAATCAACAAGTTTCCAATCTCCTTTCACGCCGGACTCCTTGAGGATGTTGACGATCTTATTTGCGAAATACGCCGCGTCGTGATCCGACGAGGTCGCAAATTCCTGAATCTGGGTCTGTAAGCTGGTGGACGCACTCCACGGCAGCGCCGTGCCATGGGTAAAGCTCGGATAGACCTTCGTCTCCTCGCTCGTCAGCTGTTCCTTGAAGTGCTGGGTCAGCGCGCAATAGGTGTCATCCGGCGTATCGCTGTACGGGGAGATGGATTCCTTGAGCGCGGAGAACGCGGTCTGGACATCCTTCGTGGATACGTTGTACGCCCAGCGCACGCCGCCCTCCACGTCCGCGGAATCGTTGCTGACGACAAAGCCGTCGATGCACATGCCGAACCAGCCTTCCGTGCCGGGGAACGTGAAGATGCCGTAATCCTCGCCGTAGACCTGACCCATGCTGGTCAGCAGCGGCTGCATCCACGCGCCCATGATCTGCATCGCATACGTTCCCGCGACGACCTGACCGGAGGCTTCGTACCAGTCGCGGCTGGAATGATCCGGCGCAACATAGTCCATCAGCTTCGCATATGTGGAAAGCACCTGCGTGACCGTCTCCACGTCGTAGTTTCCGTTGATGAAATCCTGATAGATCTGCGGGTCTGTACCCATCATGATATCTTCAAATACCTGACATGCCGGCCAGCCCTTGCGGTCGCCAAGGTCGAGCGGGTATTCCCCATCCGGCATGGCGGCGGCGAGCTGATCGCAGATGGACCAGAACTGTTCCCATGTGATGTTCTCGTCTTCCGGAATCTCCACGCCGTATTTTTCAAAGACGTGCTTGTTGTAGAAGATGACGTTTGATTTGTGGATGCCGATCGGAACGATGTACTTGTTGCCGTCCGACGCGGTGCAAAGCTCTTCAAGACCCGGAAGCGCGCGCTCGGAAAGATTGCCGTATTCCCAAACTTGATTGAGGTTGAGCAGCAGCCCGGAGGAAAGATACGGCTCGATCTCCTGACCGGGGTGCGCCTGGAAGGTCTCCGGACTCTTGCCCGCCTGCTGCAAGACCTTGACCTTCATGACCATAGCGCCGCCCGCGCCGCCGGGGATGGCGTTGGATTTCGCCTTGATCTTGCCGTATGTATCGGAGAAGCCCTTGACAACGCTCTCGACGGCGTCCTTTTCGCCGCCCGCCGTCCACCAGTGATAGACGTTGACGGTTCCCTTCGCATCCACATCTTCCAGAATGGCAGGAATGTCGAGATCGTCCGCATTGATCTTCTCGCGCTTGGCTGCCAGCGCGCCGGAGGGCATCATGCCCAGCGTCATCACGCCTGCCAGCGCCATCGCCGCGATGTTTTTCAGTTTCATAGCCGTTCCTCCATTATTCTTCCACAAAGGTCAGCGTTCCCCAGAGGCTCGGATTCGTGTCCGCGTCGTGCATCGTCGGGGTGCGGTCCTTACCGGTCAGGTCGGCGGAATCCTGCATGCGCAGGCTGTGAATGCCCGGACACGGGAGATCGACGTCCAGCACGGAAAAATCAAAGCCGATCGTTTCGCCCGCCGCGGGGACAAGCTGCGGGATCTCATCATTGGCGAGGTTATGCAGCGGGATCCTGCTCTCCCAGACGATGCCGCCGTCGATCTTCTGGATCGCCGCTTCGTAATCGTCAAAGACCAGCTCGTCGCCGTATTCGCCCTGCGTTTCCCAGCCCTTGTTGTCCTCGATCATGTCACGATCCACATAGTTGAAATAATCGTAGCTTCCGTTGTACTGGTCCGCGGACTGCACGATGCGCCAGTCCGTCGCTTCATAAGCGGTGCGCGCCGGATCGGCATCCGGATTCGTACTCAGGAAGAGGATGACCGCATCCAGCTCATCGAGCGGGAAGCCTTCGCGATAGACCAGCGGCGTGTCGTCCAGAATCTTCATTGCCACATACAGGTTCTCTTCGTCCCACATGGCGTAAAGCTCCATGGAGCAATCCTGAGCGCCGTCCCAATGCTCGATCTGATCGACGATCTGGTTTTCGGAGTCGATCTTCAGATATCGGCTGGTGTCCCATTCGCTCAGATCTCCGTCGATGACCACATCCTTCGCCTTGGGCGCTTCCAGATTTTTGCCGTCCTGATACGCCAGCGCCGAGGTCGAAAGCCCCAGCGTGCAGGACATCGCCAGCAACAGGGAAATCATTTTTTTCATAAGAGAGTTCCTCCTTCGCTTCCGCGGGAGCTTTCGTTCGTTCTCCCCCGCACTTTTCACTAACATTGTAACGGACAGGGGGCGGCAGCAAGCGATAAGATTCAAAACGGCGGACTGCAAAAAAACAGCATCCGCGTACCGACTGAAAATATCAGGCACAGGTGCATGGAATATCCTGCACCCTGCCCGTTTTTTCGCATTTGGCGGCTTTCTTGCGCGGCGGGCGTATGCTATAATTTTACCAACGACGAGCAGGCGGTGATCCTATGAATCTGAGCATGAAAATGACGGCGCTGTTTTCCGTGATGATGCTGACGGCACTGGCGATTTTGAGTTCTTACGCGGCGCAAAGCAACGTTGACGGAGCGAACGCGTTTACAAAGGCGCGTTTCCTCAATATGTCCATCACCATCCAGCGGGACTTGGAGCGCGATTTCTCCATGATGGAGTTGACGCTCAACGAGCTTTCGGGCAACGCTTCCTTTATGGCGGCGCTCAATCAGGTCGTCCGCGACGACAGCGCCGACCATAAAATGCAAAGAGCCGCCGCACAATCCGCTGTGCAGCAGCTCTATCAGTCTCCCCTTGTCGATCATTTTTATCGGGTCACGTTCTATACGCGCGACGGACTGTTCATCACCAGCCGCGCCGATAAGGATTCCGACCTCATCAGCGGCACGCAGGAGGCGGCAGACGCCATCGGCGCGCTCCCCTGGCTGGACGAAGCGGACCAGACCTCTTCCTTCCTCATCCTCGCGCCGCATGACGATATCTTCTCTTCCCTCGGCGCTACCCGCGTATACGGCGTCGTGCAGCGCGTCTTTTTTCGAGGCAAGCCCATCGGCTATCTGGAAGTCAGCCGAGAATATGGCGATTTAAACCGCATTGCCGGTTATCTGGATAATCGGCAAGTCGTCGCGCAGGTCGCCTTTGAAGACGGCTCTCTGCTGTATTCGACGACGGAAGACGCCCTGACATGGGCGGACGACCTGCCCGAAAACACGCTCGATACCGTTCAAAACGTCAAAGGCGATATCGCGTTCTCCGTGCTGTATCAGGAACTCAAGCTCCTCCATCTGCGCCTGTATATTGCGCAGGACAACACAATCAATCTCCTTGCCAACCGCGCCATGTGGCATAACATGTTCAAGATCATGCTGTATATCATGCTGCCGACGCTCGGATTCATCATCTTCTGCTCCCTCGGCTTGACCCGCTCCATCCGCAGACTGACGAAAAAAGTCCGCCTCATTCCGGTGGGCAACGTTCTGGGCAAGGATCCGGCGCTCATGCAGGAATTGACCACGACCGTCGCTTCTTCCGGCGACAAGGAGGTCCACGAACTGGAGCAGGTCTTTAACGCCATGATGCTGCGCTTGCAGGACAGCGCAACCACCGAGTTGACCCTGCGCGAGGGCGCGTTGCAGGCGCGGCTCAGCGTGCTTCAGACCCAGATCAATCCGCATTTCATCTATAATACGCTCAACATCATCAGCGCCAAGGCGATGGAAAGCGGCAATTTCGATATCATCGAGATCTGCGACCAGTTCGCCCAGATGCTCCGCTACTCGACCGATACCCGCTCGCAGACCGCCACGCTCTCTTCGGAGATCGAAAACATGCGGAATTACCTCATGCTGGCAAAAGCGCGCTATGAGGATAATCTTGAATTCAGCATCGACGTTCCGGAAAGCCTTGGAAACATCATCCTGCCCAAGCTGTCCCTCCAGCCCATCGTCGAAAACGCGCTCACCCACGGCTTTGACGGCAATAACGTTCTACGCAGGCTCTCCATACGGGGCTGGCTCGAGCAAAACCGCCTGTACTTGGAGATTCGCGACAACGGCACAGGTTTTTCCGACGAGATGCTGAAAAGCCTGAATCAGCAGCTCGACGAAATCGGAAAAGGCTCGATGGCCCTCAATACCTCCGGCGGACATATCGGGCTCATCAACACCTGTCTGCGCCTGTATTATTACAGCAAAGGCGCGATACGGGTCTCCCTGCGCAACGATAACGGCGCGGTCGTCACGCTGACCATGCCTGAAACGCTCGCGGAAGAAAGCTGAGCATACTATCTAACCAACGCTGAATAGAAAGGTTTTTTTCATGCGCCGAATCTTTTTCCTCTATCTCCTGCTGGTTCTCTGCTTTCCCGCTTCGTCTCTTGCGGAAGCGCCAGTATTCCTGACGGAAGAGACGTTCCCCGCCGACGACCTGCCTGCCGACTATCTGACGCCCGTTGAACACTGCGGGCATGTCGAGCGCGTGCGCTATACGACTACGGACGACGAACCGCAGGTCAAATCCGCCATGGTCTATCTGCCCGCGGATTACGACGAGCAACGCGAAACGCGGTATAATGTTCTCTATTTACTCCATGCTTCCAGCGGGAAACCAAAAAACTATCTCGATCCCGAAAAGGCGACCGATTTCCAATGCCTGCTCGACCACATGATCGAAAACGGCGAGTTTGACCCGCTCATCGTCGTCGCGGCGACCTACTATCCATCGGACGGCTTCGTTCAATTCCTGCCCCTCGCCGAGCAGGTCAAGATCGCCGCCGATTTTCCGCGCGAGCTTGTAGAAGATGTCGTTCCCGCCGTTGAAAGCCGCTACCGCACCTATGCCCTCTCCACCGATGCGCAGGGCATCTGCGATTCCCGCAATCACCGCGCTGTCTCCGGCTTTTCTCTGGGCGGCACAGCCGCGTGGTATGTCTTTTTACAGCGCATGGAGGCATTTCGCTGGTTCCTGCCGATCAGCGAAGCCTCATGGGACGACGGCGAGGGCGGCATTTCCGGCATATGGAACAGCGACCTTTCCGCGCAGACCCTCTATGACGCGGTTCTTGAACAGGGTTATTCCAAGCGGGATTTCCGCCTGTATGTCGCAACGGGCACGGACGACGAAGCTTTTGATATCGCGACCAGACAGATGATCTCTCTGCTTAAGTTTTCGGATATGTTCATTCCCGGCGAAAATACGAGCTGTTCCATGATGCTCGGCGGTACGCATACGCTTTCCGCCGTCTATACCTATATGAAACACATCCTGCCGACGCTCTTTCAGGATTGAAAAAGAGCGAGATTTCTCAAATTCATCATTTTCGTATAAAACGAACGATTTTTCCCGATATACAAACAGCGGACGCGCAATAGCGTCCGCTGTAAAAATTTACGTCGATCCTGATTGACGCATCAATCCATATCAGATGACAAAAACGCCATCTCGGAAGATCGGCACTTCGCGCCCGTCGGCGGTCGTCGCCGTGCAGCACATATCCGCACTGCCGAACATGAAATCCACATGCAGAGAGGAAAGGTTCAGTCCCTGCGCGACCAGCGCTTCCGTGCGGCGATCCTTGCCGTGCAGCACGTCGATATATCCCGCGCCAAGCGCCATATGGCAGCTCGCGTTCTCGTCAAACAGCGTATTGTAGAACAGCACGCCGCTCCGGCGGATCGGGGAATCATACGGAACAAGCGCGATCTCTCCGAGTCTGCGGCTGCCTTCATCCGTATTCAGAATGCCTGCAAGCACTTCGGCATTTTTCCCGCATGCCCAATCGACCACCACGCCATCCTTGAATGTCAGATGGAAGTCGTCGATGATCGTATCGTTATAGACCAGCGGCAGGGTGTTATAGACCGTGCCGTTCGCGCTGAAGCGATGCGGCGTGGTCAAGATCTCTTCAGTCGGGATATTCGGCGCAAAAAGGATGCCGTCGGGTTCCGGACAATGGCAGATGCCGCCCGCGAACACGCCTTCTTCGCAGAGATCGAGCGTGATATCCGTCCCCTTCGCGTTCTTGAGATGCAGGGTTCGGATATCCAGCGCGTTGAGCTTGCGCACATTGGCGAGCATCTCTTCAATGTGGCGATCCCAGCCCGCCGTTCCGCTCTCCTGCGTCACATAGCAGCAGCGATAGATCGCGTCCCACAGCGCGGCGACCGCTTCCTCCGGCGCTTTATCGGGGTATACCTGACATGCCCATTCCGGATTGGGAATGCAGACCGCGCTCCATGAAAGGTCGTTCGCCATCCGCTTCATCTGCATGGCAGCCAGCGGCGCGCTGAGCGCCTTTCTGCGCTTTGCAGCGCGCGCCGGATCTTCATCCCCTGCCGCGCCCGGCTTCGGGGAGATCACGCGCAGGAACGCCGCGCCCTCGTCGGCGTAGAACGTGCTCTTCTCGCTCATCCAGCGCGGGATATCGCACAGCGCTTCGTCGCTCATGTACTTGACGCGCAGGCGCTCCGCTTCCGCGTCCGCGTAGTGGATGATGGTATCCTTCGCACCCAGCTTGAAGGCTTCTTCCATCAGCAGATGGTCAAAATCCGCCGCCCACATCGGCGAATCAATGACCAGCACCTGTCCGGGCTGAATATTCACACCGCGCTTCAAAACCAGCTCGGCATAATTACGGCAAATCTGATCCATGCAGACCCTCTCTTTCTTCCCGAAACGGGAAAAAGGCTACTCCCGCCGCCAAAGGGACGGGGAATAGCCGTTGTATCTTTACTTTTTCATGCAGGCAACAAAATGCCCGTTACCCATATCGCGCAGCTCCTGCGGCTGATGACATTCCTCGCTCGCGTATTTGCATCGGGGCGCGAAGCGGCAGCCCGGCGCCGGATTGATGGGCGAAACCACCTCGCCCTGTATCGTCTCGATGCGCTTTCCGCGCCGCGTGATGTCGATGACGGGAATCGCCGCCAGCAGCGCCTGCGTATACGGATGCAGCGGATGGGCAAACAGCTCTTTCGTCGGCGCATATTCCACGCACTGACCCAGATACATGACCGCGATGTGGCTGGAGATATGCTTGACCACGGAAAGGTCGTGCGTGATGAACATATACGACAGCCCCTTCTCCTCCTGCAAGTCCATCAGCAGGTTGAGGATCTGCGCCTGAATGGAGACATCCAGCGCAGAGACCGGCTCGTCGCAGACGATAAACTGCGGATCGGTCGCCAGCGCGCGGGCGATGCCGATGCGCTGGCGGCGTCCGCCGTCCAGCTCATGCGGATAGCTGCCCGCCGTGCGCCGCGCAAGCCCGACCGTATCCATCAGCTCCAGGACGCGTTTTTCGCGTTCAGCGCCGGAAAGCTTGCTGCGGCTGACGATCAGCGGCTCGGCGATGATCTCCGAAACGGACAGACGCGGATTCAGCGACGCATACGGATCCTGAAAGATCATCTGGATCTGCGCGCGCAGGTCGAGCATCCGTTTCTTATCAAACTTGGTGATATCCTCGCCCTTGTAGAGGATCTCACCGGAAGTCGGTTCGAGCAGGCGCAGAACCGTGCGCCCCAGCGTCGATTTACCGCATCCGGATTCGCCGACGACGCCCAGCGTCTGCCCTTTCTCGATGGAAAGGGATACATCGTCCACTGCGTGCAGCATGCCGCTCGGCGTTTTGAAATATTTCTTGAGATGTCGCGTTTCAAGCAGCGGCTGGCTCATGCTTCTCCCTCCAAACTCACCAGATGGCAGCGGATGCTGTGGTCTTCCGTTCCTTTCAGCTGCGGCTGGCACGTCCTGCATTGCTCCGTGCAATGCGGACAGCGCGGCGCAAACTTGCAGCCCTCCGGCACCTGCGTCATATCCGGCATCAGACCGTCGATCGGCGAAAGCCTGCGCGTCTCATGGTTGAGGTCCGGCAGACTGCCGAACAGCCCCTGCGTATACGGATGATGCTTTTCGCCTAAGAATATCTCCTTTGCCGTGCCGCTCTCGACCACCTCGCCCGCGTACATGACGGCAACGCGGTCGCAGTTCTGGCTGACCACGCCGAGGTCATGCGTGATAAGGATCGTAGACGTACCGAGCTTTTGCTGCAAGTCGCCCATCATCTGAAGTACCTGCGCCTGAATGGTCACATCCAGCGCAGTCGTCGGCTCGTCTGCCAGAAGCAGGCGCGGTTCGAGCGCCAGCGCGATGGCGATCACCACGCGCTGCTTCATGCCGCCGGAGAACTGATGCGGATATTCATTCTTGCGCGACGCCGGAATGCCGACCATCTCCAGGATCTCTTCGACGCGTTTTTCGACCTGCGGCTTCTTCATATCCGGCTCGTGCTGACGGATGGATTCAGCGATCTGCTCGCCCACCTTGAGAACCGGATTCAGGCTGGTCATCGGGTCCTGAAAGATCATGGAGATCTCCGCGCCGCGGATCGCGCGCATATCCGCTTCCGTGCATTTGAGCAGGTCGCGCCCCTCAAAATAGATTTCGCCGGATGTGATCTCTCCGACGCGCTTGGGCAGCAGCCGCATGATGGAGAGCGCCGTGGTCGTCTTACCCGCGCCGGTCTCGCCTACCAACCCCAGCGTTTCGCCCTTATAGAGCTTGAGCGAAACGCCGTTGAGCGCGTGAACGTCGTCCTCCTCCGTGTGATAGACCACGGAAAGGTCGCGTATCTCCGCAATGATTTCGTGATTCAACTCTTTCACCTCAGTTCTTCATGCGCGGGTCGAGCGCGTCGCGCAGACCGTCGCCCAGCAGGTTGAGCGAAAGCACCGCCAGCGCAATAGCGATGCCGGGGAAAATAACGAGATACGGGCTGGTGCGGATCAGGTCGCGCCCTTCGTAGAGCATCGTACCCCATTCCGGCTGCGGCGGCTGGATGCCCATGCCCATAAAGCTCAGGGAAGAAATAATCAGGATGGTCGAGCCCATCGCCAGCGTTGCCTGAACGATGATCGGACCGATAGCGTTGGGAATGATATGGCGCAGGATGATGCGGGCGTTGCTCGTGCCGCAGGCCTTCGCCGCCTCGATAAACTCCTGCCCCTTGACGGTCAGGATCGAGGAACGGATGACGCGCGCAAACACCGGAATATACGCCAGCGACAGCGCAATCATCAGGTTGACCATGCTGTGTCCCAGCGCGGCGACGATGCTGATGGACATAAGCATCGGCGGGATCGCCAGCAGGATATCCATCAGGCGCATGAGTACGTCGTCTACACGACCGCCGTAATAACCCGCAATCGCGCCGATGATGCTGCCAATGGCAACCGCTGCCAGCATTGCGAAAATGCTGAGCGACAGGCTCAGACGGCTGCCGTGGATGATGCGGGCAAACACATCGCGGCCATAGCTGTCCGTGCCGAACCAGTGCTTTGCGGAAGGCGTTTGCAGGCGCTCCGCCATGTTCATGCCCGTCACGTTCGTATCATAATCCGCGATCCAATCCGCGCAGACAGCCAGCGCTACCATCACAACCAGAATCGCCAGACCGAGCATCGCCAGCTTGTTTTTGCGAAGGCGGTTCCAAATGATGGAAAGCTGGCTGCGCTTTTTGTATTCGGCTTGTTCCTTTCTGCTCATTTGATCTCCCCCTTGGCATATTGCGACTTGATGCGCGGATCGACGAAGGCATAGATCAGATCGACAGCCAGATTAACCATGCTGTATGCCACCGTAATGAACATGACCGCGCCCATGACTACCGGCGTATCCTTCATGCGGATGGAAGAAATGAGCAGCGTACCCAGACCGCCCAGCGCAAAGACGGACTCGATGACCACCGAGCCGCCGAGTACATAGCCAAAGTCCACGCCGACGACCGTGATGATCGGCAGCAGCGCGTTGCGCAGGCAGTGGTGCATGACAATCTTGCGCTCGCCTACGCCCTTGGCGCGCGCCGTGCGGACGTAATCCGCACGGATGACCTCCAGCATCGTGGAACGGGTCATGCGGATAAGGGTCGCCATCGTGCCGGTCGAGAGCGTGATAGCGGGAAGGACGAAATGCCGCCACGTCGCCGCGCCCGTTGCCGGAAAAAGTTTCATATTTAAAGCCAGAGAAAGCTGAAGCAGAAGACCCATGACGAAGCTCGGAATGGAAGCAAAGAGCATCGCCACGACCATGCTGACGTTATCGACGATGGAGTATTGTTTAATGGCAGAGATCACGCCGACCGGCACGCCGATAAGCGTCGCGATGAGCATGGCCAGCGTCGCCAGACGCAGCGTAGTCGGAAATCGGGTCATGATCTCGTTGACAACGGGCAGGCGCGTCTGATAGGACTGACCAAAATCGCCGCGCAGAGCATCCATGATATAGCGAAAATAGCGGATAAGGAACGGCTGATCCAGCCCCAATTCAGCTTCCAGCTCGGCGACCTGTTCCGGTCGGGCGGACTGCCCCAGAATCATCTGAGCAGCGTTGCCGGGCGTCAGGTTCATGATGACAAAGACGATGAACGAGATGCCCAGCACCACGACCACCATCATCAGCAGCCGTTTAAGCACATATCTTGCCATGGCATTTCTCCCTTTCAAATGTGTTGTTGCAAAAGAAAGGGACAGCGTCGAGCTGCCCCCTTTCCCTCATGCTCTGTGAATGGACTTACTCGCCGAAGGACAGATCCTTGAGCATATAGCAGCCCAGCGGGCTGGCGTCAAGGCCCTGTACGTCCTTGGTCGCGGTGATGGTCGTCTGCTGATACACCAGCGGCATCTGATACGCATGCTCCACGATGTTGGCGCAGACCGCATCATAAGCGGCGACCTTCTCGTCGTCGTTCACCTTCGCGGCGGCATCCAGCAGGTCGGAAAGCTCGTCGGTCGTGACGTGCGTGATGTTGCCGGTTCCGCCGTAGCAGTCCTTGTGGAACTGGCTGTACATGACAGAGTAGGCATCCAGGAACATCGCGGACCAAGAGCCGACGGTCATCTGATAATCGCCGTTGGAATACACGGCGTTGGTGTACGCGCCGCCTTCCATCAGCTCGATCTCCACGTCGATGCCGATCATCTTCAGCTCAGCCTGAATGATGGTCGCAACCTTCTGATAGGTGCTGTCCTCCTTGATGCAGAGCTTCAGGGTCAGACCGTTCGGATAGCCCGCCTGCGCGAGCAGGTCTTTCGCCTGCTGGACATCATAGGTGTAGCTCGGCGTCTCGGCAGAATAGCCGGCGCAGACAGTCGGAATCGGGCTGTTTGCCGCAGTACCCATGCCATCCAGCGCGCCGAGGATGATGTCATTCTTGTTGATCGCAGAGCAGATCGCCTTGCGGACGAGTTCGTTGCTCAGGATCGGATCCTCAACGTTCATGTTCAGGGAGAGTACGCTCGCGGAATCGCAGGCATAGAAGCTGAGGTTGTCATCCGCTTCCACAGCCGGAATGTCGCTTGTGTTGACGTTCATGAACGTGTTGATCTCGCCGTTCTCCAGCGCGATCAGACCGGTGTTCTTATCGGTGATCGGCTTGCAGTAGATGTTCTTGATTGCCGGCGCGCCCGCGAAGTAATCCTCGTTCGCCTCCAGCAGGATGTGGTCGCCGCTGACCCATTCGACCAGCTTGTACGCGCCGCTGCCCATCGGCTCACGCTTCATCGCGTCATTGCCCTTACTCTCGCAGTAATCCTTGCTCATGATGGCAAAGAACGGAGAAGCCAGGGAGCCCATCATGCCGCCAAACGGCGTATTCAGGCGGATCTCCACCGTATGGTCGTCCACCACGACGACCTCCTCGATGCAGCTGGTCATATCGAAAGCCCAGCCCGCCGCGATGGTGCGGTCCAGCGAATACTTGATATCTTCAACGGTCATCTTGCTGCCGTCGTGGAAGGAAACATCCTTCGTAAAGGTGACGGTATACGTCAGACCGTCGTCGCTCATCACCACGTCGTCCGCCAGATACGGCTTATAGCCGCCGTTGCCGTCGGAGATCGTCAGGCAGTCGTACAGCGCATAGGTGATGGTAAACGTATTCATGCTTGCGGTATTCATCGGGTCCAGGCTGGCAGGGTCAGCGCTCATCGCCCAAACCAGCGTATCCTTGTCTTCCGCCACAGCCACGCCGCAGAGCATCAGCAGCGCCAGCACGAGACAAGCCAGCTTCATCAGGGTCTCCATCGTCATTTTCCTTTCTTTGTGCCGCATCTTTTCTTTAAAACAGCAAGTACGGTTCATTATATGCTTCACATGATGGTTTGTCAAGGCATATAATATGAGAATTTATACATATCTATCCCGATTTATTCGAAAGACCGCCCGTAATCTGATGGCATATTTATACACCATCTCTTCCTGCCCGCCAAACGTCATGACAGTTTGTCATCTTTTTCGCCTTTCAGGGTATTTTGCTCACCCTTCCGGCAAAGCAAACCGAAAACCACGAATTAGGCAAAAGAAAAACGCCTGATCTCTCAGCCAAGCGTTTTTTCTGGTTCAGAAGCCAAATCCCTATCCAAATTGCGAAACCCGTTAGGGAAAACTCCTTGCAGTTCTCCGAATGTAATTGTTTCGGTGCTTTCGCGGAAATTGTAGGTCAGCACCATCTTGTCATCATACAAGAAAATGGCGTTGACAAACGTATCAGCCGGATCGGCGGAATCATACTCTGCAAAGCCCTCCAAGACGGATTCCAGCAGGATGCCGTCTGCGCCGGAAGAAATTACCTCTGTGGCGGAAACGACGCGGACGTTGTTCTTCTTGAGCAGCACCTTACAGCGGGCATAGACTCCTTGCGTTCGTCAAAGAAAAACGTCCGCAACAACTTCGCTATCATCCAGCATGCGATAGCCGACGCCAAGCTCATTGATGATATAGCGCTTTTCACCGGGGGTTACGCCCAT
>CAKTXP010000016.1 GCA_934631055.1 uncultured Clostridia bacterium
AGTTGGGCAGCGCAGGTTTGTCTGCACTGCCTGACTTTTCTTTGCATTATGAGAGCTTCTCAAAAAACTTCTCTCAGAAAACAAATTCCTTTGCGCACAAAGTTGTGCGGCATATAAGGAGGGGCAACACCATTTGGGCAAGTACATTGTAAAACGACTGTTTGCGATGGCGCTGACGCTGTTTATCATCATCACCATCAGCTTCTTTGCCATTCGACTGATCCCCGGCGACGTGCTTGGCGAAGGCGCCAATCCGGAACTGCGCGCGGCGATGCGCGCCCGCTATCATCTGGATAAACCGCTGCTCGAACAGTATGCGATCTTTCTGCGCAATTTCATATCGTTCGATTTCGGCGAATCCATCACGCTGTACCCGCGCCGCCCTGTCTTTGAGATCATGGCGGAAAAGATTCCGATGACGCTGGTACTGAACATTTTCTCGCTCATCATCACCATCCCGATCGGCATTGCCTGCGGCATCATCGCCGCGCTCAAGAAGAATACGCTGGTGGACAACGCAATCTCCACGATGGTCGTCATCAACGTATCCGTGCCATCGTTCGTGTTTGCATCTCTGCTCCAATATTTTCTGGCGTATAAGCTGGGCTGGTTCCCGATCCTGCTCGACCTGAAGGCGGCATTCATGTCTCCGGCACAGCTTTGGAGCATGGTTCTGCCAGTGCTGGCGCTGTCCTTCGGCGGCATTGCGACCATTGCCCGCTACATGCGCGCAGAGTTGTTTGAAGCGCTCGGTTCGGAGTACATGCTGCTTGCCCGCGCGAAGGGCTTGACGCAGATGCAGGCGACTGTCCGCCATGCGCTGCGCAACTCGTTCATTCCGCTGTGCAACATCATCGTTCCGATGTTCATGAACGTGCTGGGCGGTTCGGTCGTCGTCGAGCGAATCTTCAACATCCCCGGACTGGGCTCGCTGATGACGGGCTCTATCAGCACGTCGGACTACTATCTGACCATCGCCATTCTCTTTGTCTACTCCCTCATCAACCTGACGAGCGTCCTGTTGGTGGATCTGAGCTACGGCATTGTAGACCCGCGTATCCGCATTGGGGGAGGGAAGACTCGTGAGTGAAATCAAGCGTAAACTGACAGCTGAGGACTTCGCCTTCGTTCAGGTCGATGACAAGATCTACGACCAGAAATTCGAGGGCAAGCCTATCGGCTTCTTCAAGGACGCGTGGCTGCGCTTCAAGCAGAATAAGGCGTCCGTCGTCGCGGCGCTCATCATCCTGTTCATCGTGCTGATGGCGATTTTTGCGCCGATGTTCGCCAAGTACAGCTACCGTGAGCAGCATACGGCGTTCGGCGTCCTGCCGCCGCGTATTCAGGGGCTTGAAAAGCTCGGCATCTGCGACGGTTCGGCGGTCATCGAGATCCAGGCGTCCAAGCTCAGCGAGTATGAGGAGCTGGGCTGCGTGATGAAGATCCTTGACGAATATACCTGGACTTACCGCAACAAAGAGATTCCGATGCTGCGCATCAAGATCAATCAGTACATCTATAAGGGTGCGGGCGATTACTATTTCTGGTTCGGCACGGACAATATCGGTCGCGACCAGTGGGTTCGCCTGTGGCGCGGCACGCGCATCTCGCTGCTGATCGGCTTCTGCTCGGTGCTGATTAACTGTCTGATCGGCGTTGTTTACGGCTCCATCTCCGGCTATTACGGCGGGCGCGTGGATATGGTCATGCAGCGCATCACGGAAATCATCGGCGGCGTTCCGTTCCTGGTCATGGCGATTTTGTTCGTTCTGTTCCTGGGCGCGGGCGTATCGTCGTTCATCCTCGTTCTGGTTCTGACGGGCTGGATCGGCATGAGCCGCATGATCCGCGCGCAGTTCTACCGCTATAAGGATTACGAGTATGTTCTGGCTTCCCGAACGATGGGCGCCAGGGACAGGGTTTTGATCTTCCGTCACATCCTGCCCAACGCGATCGGCCCGATCATCACGCAGGCGACCTTTGCGGTGCCTTCCGCGATCTTCTCGGAATCCTTCCTGTCTTATCTGGGTCTGGGCATTCAGGCGCCTGAACCGTCCATCGGCGTGCTGCTGGCGGAAGGACAGGGCTACCTGACGACCGATCCGCATTTGACCCTGTTCCCGGCGCTGGTCATCTCTGCGCTGATGCTGGCGTTCAACCTGTTCGGCAACGGACTGCGCGATGCCTTCGACCCGCGTATGCGCGGACAATAAGCCGTCGGCACGATGAAGAAAGAGGAAAAGACAATGGCTGATATCAAAGCTTTTTATGAAGTATCTACGTCTACGAACGGCGTGTTTATGAAGGACGGCAGTTTCCTGTTCCTCTCCAACAAGAGCGGCATGAATCAGGTCTGGCGCGGCAGAGCGGGGGAGGAACCGGTTCAGGTGACGAACCTGCCCGACCGCGTATGGAGCCTGAAAGCTGCTCCGAACGGCGAGGACGCGCTGCTGACGATGGATCACGGCGGAGATGAACAGGAGCAGATCTTCCTGCTTCGCAAGGGCGCGAGCGAACCCGTGAACCTGACGAACAATCCCAAGGCGCGCAACCAGCTGGGCGGCATGACGCCGGACGGAAAGACGGTCGTCTTTGCCTCCAACGCCCGCAGTGCCGCGCATTTCGACCTCTGCACCATCGACGTGGAGACCGGCAAGTGGACGACTGCGCTGGAAAACGAGGACAGCTATAACTGGCCCGCGACGCTCTCCCCGAACGGACGCTACCTGCTCTACAATAAGCTCAAAGGTCTGAGCGACAACCATCTCTGGATGTTCGATCTTCAGACCGGCGAAGCAAAGGACGTCGGCACGCCCGGCGCATACGCCGCCTACAAGGCTCCGGCGTTCCTGCATGACAGCACAGGCTTCTATCTCTGCACCGATGAGGACGCGGAGTTCCAGTATCTGGCGTATTACGATATCGCATCCGGCAAGATGACCAAGGTCTATGCGCCGGAATGGGATGTGGAGGCGCTGGCGCTCAGTCCGGATGACCGCTATCTGGCGATGTTCATCAATGAGGACGGCTATTCCACGCTCAAAATCTATGACCGCAAGCGCGACCTGTTCCTGAATATCCCGTCTGCGCCGAAGGGCGTCAGCGACTATTGGACGCTGTCCTGGGCGCCGGAAGGATACAAGCTGCTCTTTACGCTGACCAGCGGCACGATGCCAGCGAACCTCTGGCTGCTGGATCTGGAAGCGCAGAGCGTGCAGCGCGTGACGACCTCCGCGATGGACGGTATCGATCCCGACGAGCTGGTGGACGCCGAGCTTTGCCATTACTCGTCTTTTGACGGGCTGACTGTGCCGTACTGGTATTACAAAGCGCCGGGCAAACAGGATGGCCCGCGTCCGGTTCTTATCGACATCCACGGCGGTCCGGAAGGACAGGAGCGCCCGATGTTCGCCGCGCTGACCGAGTATCTGGTCAGCCAGGGTATGAACATCATCGCGCCGAACGTCCGCGGCAGCGTGGGTTATGGCAAGACGTATACGCATTTGGATGATGTGGAGAAGCGTCTGGACAGCGTGCATGATATTGACGCGCTGGTCAAGCATCTGATTGAAACCGGCATTGCGGACAAGGACAGGATCGCTGTCATGGGCGGCAGCTACGGCGGATTCATGACGCTCTCCTGCGTGGCACGCTATCCGGAGCTTTGGGCGGCGGGCGTGGACGTAGTCGGCATGACCAACCTCGTGACCTTCCTTGAGAACACGAGCGAATACCGCCGCGCGCATCGCGAGAGCGAATACGGAACGCTAGCGCATGACCGCGAAACGCTCTACAACGTTTCCCCGATTGCCAAGGTGGGCGATATCAAGGCGCCGCTGATGGTCATCCATGGCGCGAACGATCCGCGTGTTCCGGTGACGGAAGCGGACATGATCGTCGAGAACGTCAAGTCCCGCGGTATTGAAGTGAGTTATCTGCGCTACGAGGACGAGGGACATGGACTCGCCAAGCGCAAGAACCAGCTGGACTGCTATCCTCAGGTGGCTGCGTTCCTGAAAAAGCATCTGCGCATGGAAGATTGATGAAAGGGGCGTCACCATAGTGAGAGAATACCAGAAAGGCGAACGCATCCTTGAGGTGAAGAATCTGGAACTCGGATTCAATACCTACGCCGGTCAGGTGCAGGCGCTTCGCGGTGTCGATTTCCACCTGAACAAAGGCGAAACGCTGGCGATTGTCGGCGAATCCGGTTCCGGTAAATCCGTCACCATCAAAGCCGTGACCAAGCTGCTGGCGGCGAACGGCGTCATCAAAAACGGAAGCATTACCTATAAGGGGCAGGATATCCTGCACATGAGCGACAAGCAGTTCTCCGCGATCCGCGGAAACGAGATTTCCTTGATCTTTCAAGATCCGCTCTCTTCGCTCGATCCGGTCATGAAGATCGGCAAGCAGATCACCGAGACCCTGCGCATCAAGCTCAAGATGCCCAAGGAGCAGGCGAAGGCGCGCGCGCTGGAGCTGATGGCTGCCGTCGGCATTCCGGAGCCGGAAAAGCGTTATAACGAGTATCCGTTCCAGTTCTCCGGCGGCATGCGTCAGCGCATCGTTATCGCCATCGCGCTGGCGTGCGATCCGGAAGTGCTGATCTGCGACGAGCCGACGACCGCGCTGGACGTGACCATTCAGAGCCAGATTTTGGAACTCATCAGCAAGATCCAGCGGGAAAAGAATCTGTCCGTCATCTTCATCACGCATGACCTCGGCGTCGTCGCCAATGTTGCGGATCGCGTCTGCGTCATGTATGCCGGCAAGATCATCGAGACCGGCACGGTGGAGGAGATCTTCTACGATCCGCGCCATCCATATACATGGAGCCTGCTGACCAGCATGCCGTCGCTGGCGACGTCGTCGGAAGATAAGCTGACCGTCATACCCGGTTCGCTGCCGAACATGATCCATCCGCCCAAGGGAGACGCGTTCGCCGCGCGCAACCGCTACGCGATGAAGATCGACTTTGAGGAAGAGCCGCCGATGTTTAAGATCAGCGATACGCATTACGCTGCCACCTGGCTGGAGCATCCCGACGCGCCGAAGATCGGCATTCCGGAACCGCTCAAGAGCCGTATCGCCGCGCAGCTTGCCAGGGAGGTCAATCCATGAGCGAACACATTCTGGAGGTCAAGCACCTCTGCAAATACTTTAACGCCGGAAGGCATCAGCCGCCGATGAAGGCGGTGGACGACGTCTCCTTCTATATTGATAAGGGTGAAACGGTCGGTCTGGTCGGCGAATCCGGCTGCGGCAAGACGACGACCGGACGCACCATCATCCGCCTGTATCAGCCGACGAGCGGCGAGGTCTGGTTCAACGGCAAGCGCATCGATGGGAAGCTGAACGCGGAGGAGACCCGTCAGGTGACCAGCAAGATGCAGATGGTCTTCCAGGATCCGGTCGCCAGCCTGAATCCGCGCATGACGGTCGAGGAGATCATCTGCGAGGGCGTTAAAATCAATAAGCTGTATCCCGATAAGACCGAGCGCCGCAATCAGGTGTATAAGATGCTCGATATGGTCGGTCTGACCCGCGAGCATGCCACCCGCTATCCGCACGAGTTTTCCGGCGGACAGCGCCAGCGCATCTGCATCGCCCGCGCGCTCATCACGCAGCCGGATCTGCTGATTGCCGATGAGCCGATCTCCGCGCTGGACGTATCCATTCAGGCGCAGATTCTGAACATCCTCAACGACCTGCGCAAGGAGCTGGGGCTGACGATCCTGTTCATCGCGCATGACCTGTCCGTGGTCAAGTATTTCTCCAACCGCGTTGCGGTCATGAACGCGGGACGCATCGTGGAGATGTCCTCTTCCGATGAGATCTATCAGGATCCACAGCATGCGTATACCCAATCGCTGCTCTCCGCGATCCCTGTTCCGGATCCGCGCGTGGAAAAGAAGCGCCAGCGTATCCATTATGACAAAGCGAGCGGCGTCTATCAGCCGGGCGACAACCCGATGCTGCGCGAAGTCAAGCCGGGGCATTTCGTGCTGATGAGCGACAGCGAATGGGCGGCTTATCAGAAGGCGAACGCATGAGGATACCGGAATGCGTCAGCGTCCGAAAAAAGGCGCTGGTGAAGAACGCCGTTTCCGCCGCCGTGCTGGCTGTGGGATTGACGTTATATCTGTATAAGACAGAGGGCGTATGGAAGGTCGGCGACGGGTTGTTTCTCGCCGGTCTGCTCTTTCTGGTGGTCGGCTGCTGGAACCTTGTGCGCTGGATGGGGCTGTTTGACTTCACGGTCTACGGATACAGGAAGCTCATTCACCATCTGGAAGCGACAAGGAAGAACGCGCCGCCGATGGAGCCGATGCCGTCCTATGTGGATTATTTGAAACAGCCGAAGGTCATTCCCTCGGCAGGAGAGCCGCTGCTGACGGCAGCGCTGCTCGTCGCGCTGAGCGTTTTGACAACGGGGGTCTTTTGACCGACGGGGCTGTTTTTGCAGCCCCGTTTTTTGTTGGGTTATGGGGGACGATTGGGGTGCTGATCCAAAACCCGCCAAGAACCTGAGGTTCTTGGATTTCCCACTTTCATTTATCGCTTTGCGGTAAATGGATAGCGAGCTTATTTAAACCGCCGCGAAGCGAAGTGGAGGGTTAAGGAAACTCAGTTCTTTTGTTGGGTTTGGGGCGAAGCACCAAAAATGTTCCTGAATATAAAACTATGGAGGGATCACGATGATTTACAAAAATGCCGTTATTCATGACGGACTGGGCCACGCCTTTACCGGCGACCTGCGCGTTGAAGACGGAAAAATCGCCGAAGTTGCCGAGCATATCGAGGGCGAGGGCGTCGATCTGGCGGGCGCGCATGTCCTGCCGGGCTTCATCGACACGCTGAGCAAATGGGGCATCAACGGAACGGCGTATGAGATCCGTCCGTCCAGCGACGATAACGATGAAAAATCCGATCCGGTCACGCCGGAGATGGACGTCGTTTACGCGTTCAACGGACGCGCTGTCTCCGTTCAGCAGCTTCCGGCTTACGGTATTACCGCATGCGGCGTCGTGCCGTCGGACAGCAACGTCTTTGGCGGGCAGGCGGCGGCGTTTACGACCGACGGCATCAACGGCTATCGCATGTGCCTGCGCCGCGGCGTCGCGATGAAGTGCAGCGTATCCAAGGAAGTCAAGCGCGTATACGGCGGGCGCGGCGTAATGCCGACGACGCTGATGGGCATGTATCAGCTGCTGGAAAGCAATCTGCGCAAGGCGGCGGAGTACGATCCGGAAAAGGAAGGCGTTGAGCCGAACGAAAAGCTTGCAGCTATCCGCCTTGCCATCGACGGCAAGATGCCGATGATGATCTCCTGCGACGATGCGAACAGCCGTCAGCTGGTGATGGAGATCGTCAAGCCGTATGAGAAGATGAAGGTCATTTTCACGATGATGGCGGGCATGAGCGAGCTTGACCTGACGCTCGACCCTGAGCGCGTCTCCTTCATCGACGGATTTGCCGGCGGCGATTATGACCCGCGCAGCATGAACAAGGATTATAAAATCATCAAGGCGCTGGCGGAAAAAGGCATGCGCATCGCCGTATGCGGAAAGACCGCCGGAAGTTACAGCCGCGAGTGGGTGCTGTGGGAAGGCATGGAGCTGACCAAGCACATCGACGACGAGGAAAAGGTGCTTTCGATGATGACGAGCGAACCGGCGCGCATGTTGGGCATCGACGACATGACCGGCAGCATCGAGGTCGGCAAACGCGCCGATCTGGTCGTATGGAGCATGAATCCGCTGAGCGATTTCCGCGCGCGTGTGCTTCAGACGATGCTCGCGGGCAAGGTTGTCTATCAGGAAGGGGATGAGATCAAATGCTACTGCTGAAAAACGGAACGGTTTTGACGATGGCGGACGAAGGCGTGATCGAGTCCGGCGACGTCCTCATCGACGGCGGAAAGATCGTAAAAATCGGCGTCAATCTGGCGGAAAAAGGCTGCGAAGTGCTGGACATGAAGGGCAGGATCGTTATGCCCGGCATGATCGACGCGCATGCGCATCGAAGCAATTTCCCGGAAAACGGCGAGGGAAGCGGCGATATCAACGAGCTGACCAACCCCGTGACGGCGGAGCTGAACGCATATTATGCCATTGATCCGAATAATATCGGCTTTAAGATTGCCTGTGAATATGGCATCACGACCAACTGCATCATCCCCGGCAGCGGCAACGTCGTCGGCGGCTATGGCATCGCGATGAAGTCCGCAGGCAAGGGTTTGGCTCAGCAGACCATCGCCAATCCGGTCGCGCTCAAGGCGGCGATGGGTATCAATCCCAAGGGCGTCTACAACGGAAAGAACCGCTGCCCGATGTCCCGAATGGGCATTGCGCAGACGCTGCGCGATTACCTGAGCAAAGTTCGGCGGTATATGAAAAAAAAGGCGGACGCCGCGGGCGATCCGGAAAAAATGCCGCCGTATGACGAGGCACTGGAACACGGCATTCCGGTGATGGAACATAAGATCCCGCTCAAGGTGCATTCCTACCAGCAGGATATGATGACCGTGCTGGAGATCGCGGACGAGTTCGACATCGACGTGACGCTGGATCATGCGCTGGGCGCTTCCGACTTCGTGGAGGAGCTGGCGAGCAATCCGCATGTGAAAGGCGTCATCTATGGACCGATCTACATCGGTCTGTTCCCGGGCGAGGGCTGCAAGGTGGACTTTGACGCGATGAAGATGCTCGACGACGCGGGCGTGAATACAGCGATGATGACCGACGCGCTGCTCTCCGGCTCTCAGATGCTGGTCAATCAGGTGGGCGAGTGCGTGCGCGCGGGCATGGATCCGATCCGTGCGCTGCGGATGCTGACGGTCAATCCGGCGAAGATGCTCGGCTTGGAGGATCGAATCGGCATGCTGCGCCCGGGCATGGATGCGGATATCGTCGTATTCGACGCGATGCCCTGCGTCGTGCCGAAAGCGCAGGTCGAGATGACCATCATTGACGGCAACGTGGTATACAAGAAGCAGTAAGGAGACGCATGGGACGCTGTCCCACACCCTGCCAGAAACCTGAGGTTTCTGGACTTCCCACTACGCTATCGCGAAGCGATAGCTGAAGATAAGATGATTCAAACCGCCGCGAAGCGAAGTGGAAGGTCAAGGGAACTCAGTTCCCTTGTGGGGTTTGGGGCAAAGCCCCAATCGTCCCCCCTCAACAAAGGAGGAAGTTATGCGTAATTATCCGAAAGTCCCGCGTACCGATACGAAGGATACGATCTTTGGCGTGACGATCGAGGACCCGTACCGCTATCTGGAAGATAAGAAAGACCCCAAGGTGCTGGATATCGTCGCGCAGGAAAACGCATATACCAAGGCGTTCTTTGATAACCAGCCGGAATTCCATTGGCAGGAAGTCGAAAAGCGCCTGCGCGAAAAGCCTGTGCATCACGCGCTTTCCGGCGTGCAGGAGGCATGCGGATGCCGCTGCGCCAGCCGCAAACTCGACGGCGGCATGCACGATATCGTCACGCTCGATGAACATTACAACGTGACCGGCGTGCTGATGAACGACGCCATGATGGATGACCGCATGCACGTTTACAGCGCGAAGCCCTGCCCGACGCATGCCGGCATTTACGCGATCATGGGCGTGAAGCACGGCGCGCCGCGCTGCTGCATCGTGGTGTATGACGCCAATGCCAAGCGTGTGGTTGCCGAGCTGGACGACGTGTTCGGCTTCAACTGGTCGGAGGACGGCGAAGGCGTTCTCTATTCCAGCGCGGTCGTCGATACGCAGAATAACCGGAACATCAACCGCGTGCATCGCTTTGATTGGCAAAGCGAAGTGAACCATACGCTGTATGTTTACCCGGATAACGCGGTCTTTATCGGGGTAAGCCCCGCGCCGAACGGCGGATGCTTCCTCGGCGTCAAGGTCAATTACGGCGACACGCTCATGCTGTATCTGAACAGCGAGGGCAAAGCAACCCGCCTGAGCAGCGGCAAGGGCTTCTTTGAGTATATCGGTGAAAAGAACGGACGCTGCTATTTCAGCACGGACGAGAATGCGCCGATGGGTCATGTGCTGTCCATCGCTGCCAAAGATGTCGAGCGGGAAGGTGCGCTGGTCGATGGCTTTGCCGTCGCGCTGGCGGAAACGGATGCGTCGCTGGAGAGCGTCGGCTTGACGGATGAGGGCATCCTTGCCGTGCATAGCCGCAACGCCTGCTCGGAGATGGCACTGTATTCCTTCGAGGGCAAGAAACTGCGCGAGATCGCCATGCCCAGCGAGTTTGGCGCAATCAGCACCGGCGGCACGATGGAAGTTTCCGACGAAGGGAACATCTTCCTCGGCTTCCAGAGCTTCACCATGAAACCGGTTATGCTCAAGCTGAATGTGCATACCTTTGGGCTGACCGTCATCGACAAGGAAGAGGATCGCGATACGAGCGACATTGCCGTGTCGCAATGTTTCCTCAAGGCGCGTGACGGCGAGCGCATTCTGGTGTATCTGGTACACAAAAAAGATCTTGTCAAGGATGGCAGCACGCCGACGCTCATGTATGGCTACGGCGGATATTTCAACATTCTCAGCCCGATGCCGGAGAATATGTCGGGCTACGATATCGTCGAATGGGCGCGGAAGGGGCGCATTTACGCCCACTGCATCCTGCGCGGCGGCGGAGAATACGGCACGAAGTGGCATGAGGCGGGCATGAAGCTGAACAAGAAGAATGCCTTCTATGACTTCATCGACATTGCCGAATGGCTGGTCGCGCAGGGCTACACCCGCCCGGCGAAGATCGTCGCCAACGGTGCGAGCAACGGCGGTCTGCTGATGGCGGCAATCTCCACGCTGCGTCCGGATCTGTTCGGAACGGTCATTGCGTCCGTTCCGCATACGGATATGATCCGCTTCCGCAACGACGACCGCGGCATGATGTATGTCACCGAGTATGGTGATCCGCTTGAAAACGAGGAAACGCTGAAGTATATGCTGTCCTATTCGCCGTATCACAACATCAAGCCCGGCACGCTTTACCCGCGTCTGCTGGTTCAGACGGGCGAAAACGACAACAATGTGCCGCCGTATCACGGCAAGAAGTTCGCGATTCGCTTGCAGCATGACGCTGACGAGCGCCATCCGGTGCTGCTGACCGTGCTGGCGCATGGCAGCCATGACCGCGGCGTCGGAGAGGAATACTACTATAATATCGCGCAGATGCAGACGTTCGTTGAGATCGGTCTGGCGGAAGCGGAGAAGGAAGATAAGGAATAAGCGCCTTAAATCAAAACGAGATAGGGAAAGCGGCTGTCAGGCTAATAAAACTGATGTTTCAAGAAAAATCTAAGAACTTGCGCCCGAAGGTTTCCAAAGAGCGATGCGCCAAATGGGCGCCGTAAACGTTCGGAAAGCCCTTTGGTGGGGCGATGGGGCAAAAGCCCCATATTCCTGAAGTGGTTTAGATTGTTGTTTCTTGAAATGTTCGGTTTAAGCCTGATAGCCTCTTTCTTTTATAATATTAAGCAAAACGACGTATATCAAGACGAATACTGCCTTGACGACAAAAGAAAACAAGGAATTCGCAAAATAGCGAGAATACCGTTCGCTTTCTGACGTCTATGTGTATAATGAAGGTACTTACCGTTACGAAAAAAGGGAGCGGCTTGATATGCGGAAGAAGATCGTGTCCTATGGCTGTACGATCCTGTGTGTGCTGGCGTTGGCGGCGGTGTGCATGCTTTTTACAGGCTATCGGCTGAGCGGCGATAATCCATACCGTTCTTATGCGCTTCAAACACAGTCATGGCTGGAAGGCCGGCTGGATCTGGGCAAGGATTATCCATGGCTGGAGCTTGCCATCTATGAAGATAAATATTATGTGAGCTTTCCGCCGTTCCCGTCGTATGTGCTGCTGCCTTTCTGCGCGCTGTTCGGCGAGAATACGCCGGATCACTGGATCGTGCTGGCGCTGCTCTGCGTGAGTACGTTTTACGCCCAGCGGCTGTATCGGCTGATGAAGGGCAAACCGGAGGATGAGTGGATTTGGGTTGTATTTCTGATTGCCGGAAATGGGCTGCTGAACATCAGCCTGCAAGGCTGGGTCTGGCATATGGCGCAGGATATGTGCTTTGCGTTATCGCTGATGGCGCTGTATTATGCGCATAAGGGGAAAGGCGGCGTCGCGCTGACCTGCTGGATGTGCGCGGCGGGATGCAGACCGATGGTCGTGGTGTATCTTCCGTATCTGATGCTGGTGCTGTATAAAAAAGAAGGTAGGCTGGATATCCGCCGCTGGCTGAAATGGCTTATCGTTCCCGCGATGCTGGCGATTTCCTATATGGCGCTCAACTATGCGCGATTTGGTAATCCGCTGGAATTCGGACATAATTATCTGCCGGAATTCCAACGCGCGGAAAAGGGACAGTTCAGCTTTGAGTACCTGAGCAAGAATTGGTCGGATCTGTTCAGGATACCGACGTTTGACGCGGAGAGCGGAAAGATCAAGCTTTACAAGCATGATTGTCAGGCAATCGAGTTTATCAACCCCATCTGCGTGATGGCTGTGCTGGCGCTGGCGGCGGGACTGATCCGTAAGCGGATGAAACTTTCGCTGACAACAGTCCTGCTCGTGCTGGGCGCGGCAGCGCATCTAATGATCGTGCTTTGCCATAGGACGCTGGGCGGATGGCAGTTCGGCAATCGGTACATCGTCGATATCCTGCCGTATGTTTTCTGCGGCATCGTCTGCGGAATGCCTCAGAGCAGGACGTACTCCGCGCTGTGCAGGGTGCTTTGCTGTATAGGCGTGGCGGTGAATGTCATCGGGACGATATTGGTTTATGGGCATTGGATATAATACTATTCTGCATCTAAAAATACACATTCTCCGAACGCCCTCGTTTCAATCGTAGAATGCTTCGCATTCTGCTCTGAAACTGTATTTTTTGATAGACTAGGGAGAATGTTGGGCTGCCGACCCGGGAAATTCGCATAGAAACGCAAGCGTTTCTTACGATTTCCATCACGCTGAATCCCGCACAGCGGGCGCGTGACTCCAATCCCAAACCCCATCTTCGCTTCGCGGCAGTTTAAACAGATTTTTAAATAAAGAATCGACGCCAATCGCTTTGACTGGCGTCGATTCTTTATTCCGCCGATTCATTCTGCAAAGCCCGCGGCACGGGAATGCGCTGAATCAGCCCGATAAGCTGACCGGAGAGGATGACTGTCAGCAGCGAACAGCCCAGTCGGTCGAGCGGCAGATAGGTTGCCGACAGCGCAAGGACGATTAAGTCGCTGGCAAGGTAGATGCGCTCGATGGGCTGATGCAGGACTTCATGCAGCGCCATCGCTAAGGCGTCGTCGCCGCCCGGCGCGCCGCCCGCGCGGACGCTCAGCCCGACGCCGATGCCGACGAAAAGCGCGCCGATGACTGCCGCGACGAACGGCATCTGCGCCAGAGAGGGCCAAAGCGGATCGAATCGCTCAAAGACCGCGTAGAACGCCGAAAAACCGCCGCCCGCGATGATGGAATAGAAAATAAAGGATTGCCCCAGCGTTTTCCATCCTGCCGCATAGCAGAGAGCGTTGAGAATCAGCCCCGAAATGGACGGGGAGATATCGAACCAGTGATGCAGCAGAAGGGTCAGCCCCAGCACACCGCCTTCCGTGACGCCGGAAAAGGCATGAACGTTGTACAGACCGAATGCCAGAATGGCGCTGCCCAGCAGGGCAAGCACACAACGGCGGACAGAGAAATAGGGAAAACGCTTGGAAAAAGACAAAATAAAACAACCCTTCCTTTATATTTGAAAAACTCATTATAGTTTAATTAAAAAGGTGAGGATTGTCAAGCTGAAAGCGGGAAGCGAAAAGAGAAAAGTGGTTTGAATGATGCGAAATACTGTGTAAATTAACGATAAAATGGAGCGAATCGGATAAAATAAGGCGATAAATAGCGCTAAATTGGAGATAAAGTGGAGAATTCGCGGCGCGAGAAACTGCGTTGTGCTTTTTCCTGCGCTGTGGTAAAATGAGGATGCAAAAGAAAAGCCGCCGAAGGGCGGAATGCAAAGGAGCGAGATTCTGATGAATATTTACGAAGGCCGCCGCGAGCGCGTACTCAGCCAGCTTGCGTTTGGCGAGATGATGGTGCTGTACAGCGGGGAAAGCGTCCCCTGCTCGATGGACGAGGGTTATCCTTTTGAAGCGAATCATCATTTCTTCTATCTGACGGGTCTGCGCCGCGAGAACATGGCGCTGGTCATCGCCAACACCCATCGTCCGGCACATGTCATTCTGTTTATCGAGGAACCGATCCCTGCGATGGAGCGCTGGACGGGACGCCGCGTGACCATCGAGGAAGCGCAGAAGATCAGCGGCATTCAGGATGTCCGCTATATCGACAGCATAGACGCGCTCATCGGGCGCTGCGTAGCGCGCGAGACGGTGAATGCCGCTTACTTTGACTGCTACCGCAACGCCGTGGGCGACGCGGACATGTATAACATGACCAAGGCGAAGGCGTTCATGGCGCAGTATCCGACCATCACGCTCAAGAATGCGCATCAGGTTGTTTCCGCCATGCGCATGGTGAAGGACGCCGACGAGGTCGCCAAGCTGGAACATGCCATCGCTATCACGGACAAGGGGCTGCGCCGCGTGCTGGCGACGCTTGAACCGGGGAAGATGGAGTATCAGGAGCAGGCGGAGTTTGAATACGAGATCCACATGCGGGGCGCGGAAGGCGTGTCCTTCCCGACCATCGCGGGCAGCGGCATCAACGGCTGCATGCTCCACTATGGCACGAACCACTGCAAGCTGGAGGATGGCAAGCTGCTGCTGCTCGACCTCGGCGCGCGCGTGGACGGCTACTGCGCCGATATCACGCGCACTTATCCGATCAACGGCAAGTATACGCCGCGCCAGCGCGAGATCTACGATATCGTCCTGCGCGCGAACCGCGAGATCGCGAAAGCCGCGCGCCCGGGCGTAACCTTACGCGAGTTGAACGAGCTTTGCAAGAAAGTGCTGGCGGGGGGGCTGATGGCGATCGGCAAGATCGAGTCTGCGGATCAAATCGGAACGTATTACATGCATGGCGTTTCCCATCATCTGGGCATCGACACGCACGACTGCGCCGTCAACGAGAGCGAGGGTCTGCGCGCGGGCATGGTTATCAGCGACGAGCCGGGTCTGTATATCGATGAGGAAGAAATCGGTATCCGCATTGAGGATGACCTGCTGATTACGGAAGACGGCTGCCGCGTGCTTTCCGAGGCGATTCCGCGCAACGCGGAGGAGATCGAAGCGCTGATGGCGCGCTGAGAAAGGATGTTTCGATGAAGCTCAGGATACAGGCGCGCGCGAAGATCAACTGGACGCTCGACGTGGTCGGCACGCTGCCCAACGGCTATCACGACTTGGATATGCTGATGCAGTCTGTGACGCTCTGCGACCAGATGACGATGGAGGAAGCGTCGGAGCTGTCTCTCTATGTGCGCATGCACGGGCGGGCGTTCGTTCCCGCGGACGGGAATAACCTCGTCCTGCGTGCGGCAGCGGCGCTTCAAAATGCGACGGGCTGCACGCGCGGCGCGCATATCACCCTGCGCAAATATATCCCTGTCGCGGCGGGCATGGGCGGCGGAAGCAGTGACGCGGCGGCGGCGCTGGTCGGACTGAACCGCCTGTGGGGGCTGGGGCTTACGCCGGACGAACTGGAGAAGATCGGTCTGACCGTCGGCGCGGACGTTCCATTCTGCATCCGCGGCGGGCTTCAACGCGCGCAGGGCGTCGGCGAAAAGCTGACGCGGCTGGAGATGAAGAAGCCGCTGTATCTGGTCGCTTTCCAGCCCTGCCGCGGGCTTTCCACGCGCGACGTATTCGGCGCGCTGCACGAAGAAGGCATCCGTCCGGAGGACAGACCGGATAACGAAGCCGCGCAGAAAGCGCTTGCCGCGGGCGACGTCCGCGCGCTGGGGCAGGCGCTGGGCAATGTGCTTGAGCCGGTCTCCCGCCGGATGCGTCCGGATATCGACCGTGCCATCCGCGCTATCGAGGATACGGGCGCGCTTGGCGCGCGCATGACGGGCAGCGGCTCGGCGGTGTTCGGCGTGTACATGCACGCGGGCGCCTGCCGCCGCGCGACCGACCGCCTGCTTGCCGCCTACCCGACCTGTCGGATGATGCGGACAGCGGCGCACGGCATCGTCATCGAAGAAGAATAATTTTACAGCCTTTGGGCGATCCTTGTCTTATATCCGGAAATGGAGGAATGGACATGGATCGCTTTTTGATTGCGCTGCTTTTAGCGGCTCTTCTTTTGTTCCTGCCTGCGAAGGCGTTTGGCGGCGATGCGGCGCAGCCTGTCTTTTTCAGCATGCTCTTTCCGCAGCTCCTGCCTGATTTTGAATCCGAGGAAGAACGGGCGGAGGACGGCTTCTGGACGCTGTTTGGAGGGCTTAGCCGGTTATGAAAAAGACGCGGTTTGTCGCGGCGCTGCTTGTTGCGCTGCTGATGCTCTTTTCGCTGTCTCCTGCGGCGATGGCGGCGGTCTATTGGGGACAGCGCGGCGAAGAAGTCCGCCAGGTTCAGCAGAAGCTCAAACAGTGGGGCTACTATTCCGGCGGCGTAGACGGCGTTTTCGGGCAGAGTACCTATAACGCCATCGTCAGCTTTCAGAAGAAGAACGGGCTGACCGCTGATGGCGTCGCGGGGCAGGCGACCCTCGCCGCCATGGGTATTTCGCAGACGCAGACGGTTGCGGCGTCGGCTTCCGCATCGTCCAGCTATGCGTCGGATATCGAGCTGCTTGCGAAACTCATCCATGGCGAAGCGCGCGGCGAGCCGTATGTCGGCATGGTGGCAGTCGGCGCGGTTGTCCTCAATCGGGTCAGGAGCAGCCGGTTTCCCAATACGTTGGCAGGTGTCATCTATCAATCCGGCGCGTTCGACGCGGTCAGCGACGGGCAGATCAACCTGACGCCGAGCGAACAGAGCCGCCGAGCCGCGCGCGACGCGATGAACGGCTGGGATCCGACCGGCGGATGCCTGTACTATTATAACCCGTCCACGGCGACGTCCTCGTGGATCTGGTCGCGCGAGGTGCGGCTGACCATCGGCGAACACAGCTTTGCCGTATAGGAGAGGAAAAATGGAACACAGGATCATCGCCATCGGCGTGCTTTCGGTATTGCTGGGTGCGGCGGTGGGCGCATGCGGCGCGTTCGCTCTGCGCGAGGTGAAGATGCAGCGCGAAACCGTGGCGCGCCAGCAGCGGGATATGGCGGACATCGTTGCGGCGATGGCGGATATCGAGGTCAACCTCTCCAAGCTGCTCGTCGTATCGGGCGCGCGGCAGAGCGTTGAACTGCTGGGGGAAACAGCGCTTCTGGCTCAGCATGTGGAAAGCGGTCTGGCGCACATGGAAGCGGGCGAGCAGACGACGGGCGGCGCGATGAAATTCGCCGGTCAGATGGGACAGTATTCTCTGGCGCTTGCGGCGCAGGTATCGGGCGGCGGCATGATCTCCGGTTCGGACGAGAAGCAGATCGAGAGCATGCGCAAGACCTGCCGCGAGCTGGGCGAACAGCTTGCGCAGGGGCAGGCGGCGCATGCTGCCAATCAGCTCGGCGATACGGGAGAGAGCGCCATCAAGTATCCGTCGCTCATCTATGACGGACCGTTTTCCGACGGCAGGACGGATGCAAAGACACTTGGCTTGACGGGCGGCCGCGTGCCCCGTCAGCAGGCGCGCGAAGCGGCGGCAAAGTATGCGGGCGTGACCGCGGACAAAGTAGCGGACGCGGCGGACAGCGGCGGGCGGTTTGAAGCGTTCGGTTTTACGGCGGATACGCCGGATGGAAAGCTCGCCGTGCAGGTCACGGGGCAGGGCGGGCATCTGCTCTGGATGATGCCCGAACAGGCGGAATTCACAGCGCGTTACAGCCGAGAAGAATGTCTGCAAAACGCGCGGGTCTATCTTGCCGACGTGGGTTTCGGTCAGATGGAGCCCTGCTTCGTTCAGCAGTATGACGGCATGGTGGTCGCGAATTTTGCGGCGGTGCAGGACGGCGTGACGCTCTATCCCGATCAGGTCAAAGTGCAGGTCAGCATGGAATCGGGCAAGGTGGTCGGCGCGGAGTGTTCGCAATACCTGTCCAATCACACGACGCGGGCGGATATCGTGCCGACCATGGATGAAGCGCAGGCGCGGGACATGGTTTCCGCCAAACTGACCATCCGTTCTCAGCGGCTCTGCATCGTTCCGACGGAAGCGGGCGAGAAACTCTGCTGGGGATTTGAATGCGTCGAGGGGAACGACGCGTATTGGGCGTTCGTCAGCGCAAAAACTGGAGAGATGGAACAGCTTCTGCGCGTTATCGAGACGGCGCAGGGGGAGACGGTGATGTAAGCGGGCTGGGAAGCCCTCTCAGTCCCTTCGGGACAGCTCTTCCAGAGGGAGAGGCGGCTCGAAAAGCCGGAGAGGGCTCTTACACAGCCCTTTTTTAACTTATAGGAAATTGCGTAAAAATCGCCCGCGTGAGCAAAACTTTGTTGCGCGGCGGACTTCGGCGGAAGTGAACGCGGGCTTAGCCCGCTTTTTCAAATCATCAGATGAACGTCCGCGGGCAGATGCGGCAGAGCCGCTTGCGGTTGACGATGGTCACGACGGTCGGCGGGCAGTTGGCGACGAGCGAAACGGTATTGCCGCCGCAGACCGGCCCGGTGATGGTCGTGATATACTCGTTCGGCGTGGAGAAAAGCTCCTCGATGGTATAATTGCCCGGCGTCAGTCCGCTGACGACCAGCGGTTCATCCAGCTCGGTACAGCTGCCCGCGCGGAGGGTGAAGATCGCGCCGTTCGGGTAGCTGGGGCCGGTGATACGCAGGGTGAAGGTCTTGGGCGTACAGCTCTGGTTGCCGCAGGGCTCCAGAACGATCTTATGAATGACCAGCGTCGGACCGTTTTCAAAGCCGGCACAGCAATAGCGGGTCGGGTTGCAGCACAGCGGGTGCATCCATTCGGGATAGGGACAGCTGGGTCTGCATGAGCAATCATCATGATGAAAACGACATGACATGACAGGCACCTCCGATATCTATGAAAAGCGCGTTTGCGCGTTCGTTCAGCGTGAAGCCTGCGGGGGCGGGCTCCACGATAACCTATGCGCGAAGAGGGGAGCGTGTGAGGGGGTTACGCTGGGGCTTTGCCCCAGACCCTACAAGGGAACTGAGTTCCCTTGACCTTCCACTACGCTGTCGCATTGCGACAGCTGAGGATATGTTTATTTAAGCCGGCGCGAAGCGAAGGTGGGGTCTGGGGACTGGTCCCCAGACAGGGCTTGGGGCGGTAGCCCCAATCGTCCCCCCCTCCCCCAAAAAGAAAAAATTGCAAACGGGATGAATACGCGGTATAATTATCTTTAAGTTTTTGCGCCGATGCGGAGGAAAGGGCTTCCAGCGCGGCGCGGAAAAGGAACTGTCAGAAAGGACTGCGTTCATGAACGTCAAGCGTATCATCCGCCGAGTGACGGATAACGATTACCTGTTTACGATTTTCACCAAGATCATGGCTGTCTTTATCGGTCTTGTCGCGTCGTTTTACTCCAATCGCTTCCTCGGGCCGGAACTCAAGGGGCAGCTCGGACGTATCTCGTCCATGCTTTCCATCGTCGCGGTCACGGCGAATTTCGGGCTCTATCAGCCGTATCCTTACTATAAGCGGCAGGGAGAATCCGATGTACTCAATAAATTCCTGCGCATCTTCCTGCTCCAGTTTATCGCTTATACGGTCATCGGCGTCATCGGCGCGGTCTGCTTCCATTCCTTTGAGCTGACGGCGGTCTGCCTGCTCGCGCCGATCCAGGTGCTTGCCAATCAGCTGAGCTTTATGATGATGGTCGAGGACGTGAAATTCAAAAACACGATCTTCTTTACCGCGCGCATCACCAATACGCTTATCACCATTCTGGCGTTCTATACGATGGACAGAACCATCCTCGTCGCGCTGGCGCTCATCGTCGTCGGCGACGTCATCACGGTCGTCATGGCGCTGATGCGGATGAAGCGCTTCCCGAACCCGCTCAAGGCAGATTTGAAGTTTGCGGTGAAGATCGTGCCGTTCGGCATCGTGTCGATGATTACGACGCTGATGCTGACGCTGAATTATCGCGTCGATACGCTGATGATGGGTTATATGTATCACATTCCGGATACGGAGATCGGCTTTTATACGCTGGGCGTGTCGCTCTCCGAATATGGCTGGCTGATTCCGGACGCTTTCCGCGAAGTCCTCTTCTCGCGCACGGCGAAGGACGACGCCATTGAAGAAGTGACGATGAGCATGAAGCTCAACTTCTACCTGACGCTCGTTATGATCGCGGGCATCCTGCTGCTGGGCAGACCAGTCATCCGCATCCTCGCGGGCGCGGAGTATCTGCCGGCGTATCCGGTGACGGTGCTTCTGATCGCGGGCATCATCCCGATGAGCTATTTCAAGATCATTGGCACGCTGCTTCTGGCGCAGGGCAAAAAGGGCGTGTATCTGGGCATGCTCAGCGCGTCAGTTGCAGTCAATATCGTCTGCAACATGATTACGATCCCACTGTGGGGCAAGATGGGCGCGGCGCTGGCGTCGGTCGTCTCCTACGCGGTGGCGGGATTCGTATTCCTCGGATACTATCTGAAAACGTATCATATCCCGCTGAGCGCGGTATTCGTATTCAGCGAGAGCGAAAGGGAAAAGATGATGGGCAAGCTGCGCGCCGTGCGCCGCAGGCTTGGCAAAAAAGCAGACTGATTTTTATCGGAACACGGAGGGGCAGCGCCCCGGAAAGGGAAATACCATGGATGAGAAGCAATTGGCGAAGGGCCGCGCTGCGTATCAGACGATGGACGAGGCATGCAACCAGCTTGTGACGAGCGGCAACTGGCAGCGCGTCGGGTCGAGCGATATCAAGCTCTTTCTGGATATGTATGTGCAGGCGCTCCTTCTGAAGATGGCGCAGACGACGGGCGAGGTCTCCGAAGCGATGCTGACGTATATCGCCAGCGTCCCCGCGCGCGATATCCTGAATATAGGCAAGGCAACCGGCACACAGGCGCTCAACATCGGCTTCAAGAACCGCTCCTTTGCGGAAGGAACGCCGCTCCTTCTGCGCTGCTGCGTTGCGATGGACGACAAGGATGGCACGGCGACCGCTCAGCAGTTTGTGGACGGCGTGAGCCGCCTGCTCTATGCCGCGGCGGATGTGGACGGCGATATGAGCGGCAACGAGCTGAATTTCATCACCGCCTATGCGGGCGGCTTGCGGACGTTCCTGATGACCCGCGCCGCCGGACGCCACAGCGGCACGCAGGAAGCGACGCGGCGCATGGATATCCCCGGCGGGGATAAGCCGCAGAACGGTAAACCTGATGAGCAGATGAAGGACGACAAGAAGGCGGAAGAAGAGAAGGAAGAAACGCTCGACGAGCTGATGGGGCAGATGGACAGCCTGATCGGTCTTGAAAGCGTGAAGAAAGAGGTCCGCTCGCTCATCAACCTCATCAAGGTTCGCTCCATGCGCAAGGAACACGACCTCAAGGTCATGGACATGAGCTTCCATATGGTCTTTACCGGCAATCCCGGTACGGGCAAGACGACCGTCGCGCGGCTTGTCGCCAAGATCTATCGGAAGCTGGGCTTCCTGAGCAAGGGACAGCTTATCGAGACCGACCGCAGCGGTTTGGTCGCGGGCTATGTCGGGCAGACGGCGGGAAAGGTGACGGACGTGGTCAACAGCGCGCTGGGCGGCATCCTGTTTATCGACGAGGCTTATGCGCTGGCGCGAAAGGGTATGGACAACGACTTCGGGCATGAAGCCATCGACACGCTGGTCAAGCTGATGGAGGATCACCGCGACGATTTAGTGGTCATCGTAGCGGGCTATACGGATGAAATGCACGATTTCCTGACCAGCAACCCCGGCTTGATCTCCCGCTTCAACAAGTATATCGACTTTCCGGATTATACGGACGACGAGCTGATGGCGATCTTGGAAATGAACGCCAAGCGGCAGGGCTATACGGTCGAGGACAGCGCGAAGCAGGTCGTCCGCGAGATGCTGACGTCGATGACGCTCAGCGAGCGCATGGATTTCGGCAACGCGCGCGGCATGCGCAATACGCTTGAGAAGCTGGTTCAGGCACAGGCAAACCGACTGGCGGTCTGCGAAGGAGAGATTACGCGGGATATGCTGCTGGCTATCACAGAAGCGGACGCCAAGGCGGCGCTTACGAACGAAAGCGAGCAGAAGCAGGCGGACGGCGAGAGCGCCGAACAGCTGGCGCTTCAGGCGGAAGAAAACGATAAGTGAGGAAGACCATGGCGGCAATCTTATCTGCGGAACACATCGCAAAATCCTATACGCTCAAAAAACTGCTGACGGATGTCACACTCTATATCGGCGAACACGACCGCATCGGCGTCGTCGGCATCAATGGAACGGGCAAATCGACCCTGCTCAAGATCCTTGCGGGCATGGAAGAGCCGGATGGCGGAACTGTCATGCGCAAAAACGGGCTGAGAGTCTCTTATCTGCCGCAGATGCCGGATTACGGCGAGGCGCGGACGGCGGTCGAGCAGGTGCTTTTTGACGCGCCGAAGGACGTGGGCGCGCCGGACGAATATGAGGCGAAAACGCTGCTCAGCCAATTCGGCATCAGCGATTTCGACGCAGACGTCCGCACAATGTCCGGCGGGCAGAAGAAGCGCGTTGCGCTTGCCGCGGCGCTCATCCGTCCGGTCGATCTGCTGCTGCTGGACGAACCGACCAACCATATCGACGCGCAGACCATCGCTCTGCTGGAAGAAAAACTGAGCCGGTATCGCGGCGCGCTGATGATGGTCACGCACGACCGTTATTTCCTTGACCGCGTGTGCAACCGCATCGCGGAGATCAGCGGCGGTGAACTGTATCTGCACGACGGCAGTTTTTCCTACTATCTGGAACAGAAGGCGGCGAGGCTGGATATGGAAAACGCCGCCGCGCGCAAAAGAAGCTCTATCCTGCGCCGCGAACTGGAATGGATCCGCCGCGGCGCGCAGGCGAGAAGCACCAAGCAGAAGGCGCGCATCCAGCGCTTTGAAGAGATGAGCGCTATCGCCGGTCCGCAGGAAGAGCAGAAGCTTTCGCTGGGCTCGACCAGCTCGCGGCTGGGGCGGCGCATCATCGAATGCGAAAACGTTGGAAAATCCATGGGCGGGAAGCGGCTCCTGAGCGGCTTCACCTATACCATCCTGCGCGACGAACGCATGGCGGTTGTCGGCGAGAACGGATGCGGAAAGACGACGTTCCTGCGCATGCTTGCCGGTCAACTCGCTCCGGACGAGGGGACGATTAACGTCGGCGAAACGGTCAAGATTGGTTTTTTTACTCAGGAGTTTCCGAAGATCGACCCCGGCGTCCGGCTTATTGACTTCATGCGCGATATCGCGGAATACGTTGAGACTCCGGACGGGCGGTTCTCCGCGTCGCAAATGCTTGAACAGTTCCTCTTCCCGCCCGACGTGCAGTATACGCCTGTCGAGCGTCTTTCCGGCGGCGAAAAGAGGCGGCTCTATCTGGCCAGCCTGCTGATGGCGTCGCCGAATGTGCTGCTGCTGGATGAACCGACCAACGATTTGGATATCGCGACGCTGGAGATTCTGGAGGACTATCTGGCGGCGTTCAAGGGCGCTGTGGTCGTCGTATCGCATGACCGCTATTTCCTTGACCGCGTTGCGCAAAGGCTGTTTGCGTTTGAAAAGGATGCGCATCTGGTTCAATATGTCTGCTCGTTCAGCGACTATCTGGATGCGCAGAGGGCGCAGGAGAGCGAGAAAGACGAAAAGACGGAGAAGCCGTCTGCCGCCGCGCCGCGCAGAACGAAGGAACGTGAGCTTCGCATGAGCTACAAGGAACAAAAGGATTACGAGACCATCGACGCGCGCATGGAGCAGCTGCAAGGCGAGCTTGAGCGGCTGGACGGCGAAATCGAGAAGAACGCCAGCGATTTTGTCAAGCTCACCGAACTGACGCAGAAAAGGGAGCAGACCCAGAAGGAACTCGACGAAGCCGAAGAAAGATGGCTTTACCTGACGGACCTTGCCGAGCGCATCGAAGCGCAGAAAAAGAGCTAAGCAGAAAAGGGGCAACATTTGGGGAGTTTCCCGGACTGAAATCCCTCAGGCAGGTTTGGGATTGGAGTCACGCGCCCGCTGTGCGGGATTCAGCGTGACGGAAATCG
>CAKTXP010000017.1 GCA_934631055.1 uncultured Clostridia bacterium
TCCGCCACAGTCCGTAAAGATTCAAAGCTCTACGCACGCGAGCAAGCTTTATACAATTTCCTGTACGTTAAAAACGCGGGCTGAGCCCGCATTCACTTCCGCCACAGTCCGTAAAGATTCAAAGCTCTACGCACGCGAGCAAGCTTTATACAATTTCCTGTACGTTAAAAACGCAGGCTGAGCCTGCGTTCACTTCCGCCGAAGTCCGCCACGCATCAAAGCTTTGCTCACGCGGGTGATTTTTACGCAATTTCCCATATACGTTAAGAAAACACCGCCGCAGTTCAATCGCTGCGGCGGTGTTTCTATATGATTCCGTATCTATATTCACGTTCAAAACACAGACCCGTTTTTATTCGATTCCGTAGAACCGTTTTCCGTTTTGCCGAGTGATATCGCAAAGCTCCTGCGCGTCCATGCCCCGCAGACTCGCGATAAACCGGCAGATATGCGCGACATTGCAGGGCTCATTGCGCCGCCCGCGAACGGGTTCAGGCGCCAGATACGGGCTGTCCGTCTCGATCATGAGGCTTTCGATCGGGACATTCTTCGCGACTTCCTGAAGATTAGCGGAACGCTTAAACGTCACCGGTCCCGCAAAGGAGATCATGCAGCCCAGAGACAAATAGACCTTCGCGCTCTCCCAGCTTGCGGAACAGCAATGGATGACGCAGTGCGGCAGCCTGTCTTTGTTGGCGCGCAGGATATCCATCGTATCGCCATGCGCATCGCGGATATGCAAGATGACCGGCTTTTTCAGCTCATACGCCAGTTCAAGCTGGCGGACAAAGACATCCTTCTGCACGTCGCGCGGCGACAGATCGTAGTAATAATCCAGTCCGATCTCGCCCAACGCTCTGACCTTCGGCTCTTCCGTCAGCCAGTGCGTCAGCGTCGGAATATCCTCCTCGCGAAAGCTCTTCGCGTCATGCGGATGAACGCCGACTGCCGCATAGATGTTCTCATTTTCACGGGCAAGCGCCACACTCTGCGCGCTGGATTCCATATCTGCGCCGACGCACATGCAGAGCATGCCGCCCGCCCGCATGCGTGCGAGAACCTCTGCCCTGTCTTCATCAAAGCGCTCGTCTGTCGGGTGCGCATGCGTGTCAAACAGACCGATGAGTGTATCCTGTTCCATGATCATCCCTCTTTTTAAAGAAGGGACTGTTGCCCATCATGCCCTCTCAGTCACTTCGCGACAGCTCTCCCAGAGGGGAAGCCAAGATATCTGCAAATTTTGAAATCTGCCTTATCTTGCTTCCCCTTTGGAGGAGATGGCTCAAAGAGCCGGAGAGGGCTTGCAACAGCCCCTTATATTGATTTATCAGCCGATCTCGCAGCCGTCCTCCATGTCGGAATCCACCGTCAGCAGGCTCAGCTTGCTGTCGTCCGCATTCGCGGCGCACAGCAGCATACCGTGGGACTCCACACCGCGGATCTTGCGCGGCGCAAGGTTCGCCAGCAAGACGACCTTCTTGCCGACCATCTCTTCCGGCGTATAGAACTTCGCAATACCGGATACGACGACGCGCTCCGTATTACCGACTTTCAGCGTGGACATCAGCAGCTTGTCCGCCTTAGGAACCTTTTCGCACTTGAGAACCTTCGCGACAACCAGCTGAATCTTCTCAAAGTCCTCAAACTGAATCAGGTCGCGCTGGGTAAAGACCGTCTTTTCCTCGTCGGTCGGCGCGGGCAGTTCGTCCTTCGCCGCGATCTCTTTGGCATGCTCAAGCGCAGCCTGCTTTTCAGCTTCCAGAAGCTCAAGCTCCTTGGCTACGTCGATGCGCGGGAAGAGCGCTTCGCCCTTATGCACCTTGCTGCCCGGAACGACGCCGCCGAATACCTTGATGGAATCCCACGTTTTCAGCGCGTCATCCGTCACGCCGATCTGCGCAAAGATGCGTTCCGGCGTGCGCGGCATGGTCGGAGAGATCAGCACGGCGACGATGCGCGCGCATTCGAGCAGCACATACAGCACCGTTCCCAGACGCGGGCGATCCGCTTCGTTCTTGGCAAGCACCCACGGCGTCGTCAGGTCGATATAGCGGTTGCACTCGCCGATGAGCTTCCAGATCTCCGTCAGCGCGTTGCTGAACTGGAGCCCGTTCATGCACTTTTCAACGTCCATCCAAAGGTTCTGCGCCTGGTCGATAAGCTTCCGATCCAGCTCGGTATACTCGGCGGGCGCGGGAACGACGCCGTCGAAATACTTCTCGATCATCGCAACACTGCGGCTGACCAGGTTGCCCAAGTCGTTCGCCAGATCCGCGTTAATGCGCTTGATGAGCGCTTCGTTGGAGAACTCGCCGTCCGCGCCAAACGGCATCTCGCGCATCAGGAAATAGCGCACAGCGTCGGAAGAATAGCGCTCGCAGAGCTTCACCGGATCGACGACATTGCCCTTCGATTTGCTCATCTTGCCGCCGCCCATGACCAGCCAGCCATGACCAAACACCTGCTTAGGCAGCGGCAGACCGAGCGCATGCAGCATGATGGGCCAGATAATGGTATGGAAGCGGACGATTTCCTTGCCTACCAGATGGATATCCGCGGGCCAATACTTCTGGAAGAGCGAATCGTCATCCGAATTATAGCCCAGCGCGTTGATATAGTTGGTCAGCGCGTCCACCCAGACATAGACCGTGTGCTTCGGGTCGAAATCGACCGGAATGCCCCACTTGAGGGACGTGCGCGATACGCACAGATCCTGCAAGCCCGGGATCAGGAAGTTATTGAGCATTTCAGCGGTACGCGTCGGCGGCTGAATGAAATCCGGATGGGACTTGATGTAGTCGATAAGCCAATCCTGATACTTGGACAGGCGGAAGAAATAGCTTTCCTCGCGCGTCTTTTCGACCGGACGTCCGCAGTCCGGACAGCAGCCGTCCTTGAGCTGAAGCTCCGTCCAGAAGGACTCGCACGGCGTGCAGTACCAGCCCTCGTATTCGCTCTTATAAATATCGCCCTGATCGTAGAGCTTGCGGAAGATCTTCTGGACGGATTTGACATGGCGCTCGTCCGTCGTGCGGATAAAGTCGCTGTAATCAATATCCATCAGCTTCCACAGATCCTTGATGCCTGCGACGATATGATCCACATATTCCTTCGGCGTCACGCCGGCTTCCTTCGCCTTGCGCTCAATCTTCTGGCCATGCTCATCCGTGCCGGTCAGGAAATAGACGTCATGGCCCGTCAGCTTCTTAAAACGCGCCATGGTATCTGCCGCGGTCGAGCAATAGCTGTGACCGATGTGCAGATTATCGCTCGGATAATAAATCGGTGTTGTGATATAGAACTTAAGTTTCTCGCTCATCCTTTTTCTCTCCTTCAAAAAATCGCTCCTGCATGCGCAAGGGGCGATTGCTTGTATCCAATCTGTTACCGCTCACAAATTGCAATCGCGCGGCTTTCACCCATTTATTATAGGAAAGAAATGCCGCTCTGTCAAGCAAAAATCAGGTTTCCGCAAGATATCGCTGCCAGACGATGCGCTCGACATTGCCCTCTGTATCCAGATAATAGGACAGCTCGACGAAAATGGTCGCTTTGTCGTCCACCGGATCATAATAGTGGATGACAAACGTGCCGTCTCCCTGACTGCGGTACGTTCCAAACTGCTGATTGGCGGAGTTCCAATTGTAGAGCAGCCTGTCTCCCGTCTCATTGAGCGCCGCCTGTCCCAAATCGCGGAACTTGGCAATGACGTCGTCGCCGCTCATGCCGACCTTAGTCGTCCGCGGCGCGGTCATCTTTGTGCTGGTCGTATCCAGCGCATACAGCACAGGCGCACTTCCCGCCTTTTTGACGCAGAACCGAGCCGTTCCCCAGTCGTAGACCGCTTCATAGCTCTCCATGTCCGCGCTGTACCATTCGTCCTCCGGCAGGACTTCATAGCTCGTCGGCGTTCCCCAGCTCTTGGTGAACGTGTTGTAAGTTGTCTTGTAGAGCGTCAGGTTTTTAAACGCATCGTCGGAGGTAAACATCTTCTTGAGGTTTCCCTCTACGTCGAAGGTCAGGTTCATTTCATAGCTGACCTTGCCGTTCTCCGCGACCGAAATGGCGCGCAGGGTCGTTTTGCCCACCGGAAGCTGGATCGGCTCACCCTCAACATACAGTGTCGATTCCGTTGTCGCCTGTCTGCCGTCGAGCGTGTAATAAATGGCGACGATCTTCGCCGCGTTCTTGTCCGTTTCCGTTCCCGGGCGCAGGGATACGAGCGGGGCTTTCGTATACTTGCCGGATTGCTTGTTCGCCTGCGGCGCGGCAGGCGTCGGGATGATGACCGTATAATCGGCGGAGATCTGCTCGCTCGGCGTGCCATTTTCGGTAAAACCGATCGCCTTGATGGTCATCTTGCCTTCCGAAACATGCAGCTTCGTACCGGCGGTGTAAATCAGTCCCGACTCGGAAGGGTCTGTGCCGTCCGTCGTATAATAAACGGTCTCGTTCTCCGGAACGCTGATGGTCACGTCGATCTCCGAGGTGTATCGTCCCGCCGCCACGGAGAACGTTGGCGCGGTCGGAGTATATTCGCGGAGCATGACATCGAATTCCTGCGTGCTGGTCGCGTTTTCCGACGCCTTTTTCATCAGCGCAAGCGCTTCCGCATTAAAGCCTTCGTCCTGATAGATCTTAATGAGGTTGCGGTAAGCGCTCGGATGAGCGGGCGCGATCTCGTTGATGAGCGATTCATAAATGCTCTTCGCTTCGTCAATACGCCCCAATTCGGTATACGCCTGCGCCATCAAAATCAGCGCATCCACGTTCTGCGGTTCTCTGTCTACCGCAATTTGAAGCGTATTGAGCGCACGGGTGTAATACGCCTGATCGAGCAGTTCTTTGCCAAGGGTCACATAAGCGTCCGTCCGCGCGATGCTCCATCCCCACTGCGCCATCAGCCGCTGACCGTTTTCCGTCTTGAAGAGCATATATCCTCCTGCCGATACGACAAAGAGCGTCAGCAGCAGGATGACGATCAGCACATGCAGCAGTCGTTTATGCGATTTCTGATAAATGGGCGGCGCATACATGGCAGGTTTCGCATCGACCTTGCGCCGCAGATTGTCCGGCGCATGGCGGACATGGCGGACGTCGGCATGTTCCCGCGCCGCCTGTTTTTCCAGCCCGACCGGCACGCGGCTGCCCGGCTTGCCTGTCCGCGGGGGCGTGGGATTCGATACCGGAACGCGCTTAGGCGTGGAGACCGTTCCGATGTTCTGCTCCCCGGTTTGTTCTCTTTTGTTCTGTTCAGCGGCGGAACACTGATCCGGCGTGACACGGCGGGCAACATGCGCGCGCGGCGCTTCCTGCTCCACGTCAGCTTCGGCGCGCTTGCGCCTGTACGCGCGCTGCACAGCGTTGCAGCTCGGGCATACGCGCGCCGTATCCGGCAGTTCACGACCACAGTTTGGACAGATCACGAAAGCAGTTCCTCCTTCTCGAGGTAAAAATGCGCGATAAGACGCTTAAACGCGTCTGAGAGATTCATAATATGGGTCGCCCGCGAATTCGCGTTCCGGCGGGCGTTCGCCGCCCAGCGCTTCGATCGCGTTAACGATCTCGACATAATCCAGATAATTGACATCCGGACTTTGCGCCGCTTTTGTCAGCATGGGAATCGCCCGCTCGTCGCCGAATTTCGCCAGATAGGAAGCGAACAGCGCGCGGCGCTCGTCGCGGGTCGCAAAGCGTTCCGCCAGCAGCTCATAAATACGGTCGTCGCCGGGATAATTGCTCAGGATATCCGCAAAGATATCGCGCCCCGCCTGACCCGCGCGGGCAAGCGCCGTCAGCACCGGCTCGACGACCTCCGCGCCCATGGAGAGAAGCGCTTCCGCACAGAGGTCGCCCTTGTCGCTCGGCTCCTCCAGCGACGCGATCCAGTCGATATACCTGCCCATCGGCTCTCTGCTTTCCATTTCGCGGAGCAGGGAAATCGCCGTCATCTGCACTTCTTCCGGCAGATCCTCTCTCCCAAGCAGCGCAAGCAGGCTCTTCTCCGCCGCCTCGCCCAGTTCCGTGATGCGCTCAAGCAGCAGATCCGGAACCGGCACGCCCTCCTTGATATACTGGCAGAGCCAATCGACCAGCATGCCCGCGTCGTCAAACTGCTCAAAATAATCCTGCGGCGCCGTTCCATCCAGAAAACCCGCCGGCTTTTGCAGGAACTCCATGTAGACATCCGGCATCATGTTTTCGATAACGTCCATGTTATCCTTGTATTTTTCCGAATTTTCCTTGACCCACGCGCCCATGTACTTTTCAAACTCGCGGTCAAAATTGATGCACTTCATTGTCCATGCTTCCTTTCGTTATTCTGCTCCGTTTCCCGAACGGCTTTGACCATTCTTAGAACCATGACCCGGCAAAGCCGCGCCGACACGCCGTTTCGGCGCGCGACGACGCTCAGTCTGACCCGATGCTGTTTTAATTCGTGAAACAGGTATTCAAGCGCCGCCACGCACGCTGGCTTTTCGCGTCCCTGCGGCAGACCGTATCGTTCCAGATAGTTGATATACATTAGCAGCAGGACGCGCGGCGCCTGCGGAAAATCCGGCATCAGCGCATCCGCCGCAGCCTGAACGATCTCCTGCGCCGCTTCTCCGCCTTCCTGTGTTTTTGCCGTTCCGCTTGCCGCCAGCTTGACCAGCTTCCCGCCGATATCCACGTCATACGGGGCAAACGCGCCATCCGACGTCATGACCTGCATCAGCGTGTATTTCAGCGTATCGCCCACCTGCGGGTCGGTCAAAGCATCCAGCATCGTCTGTTTCGCTTCTTCCGTCTTGAGCGCGCGCATCAGCAGCACGCTGAGAATCGCCGCATTCTGTCCGGCGACTGCCGAACGGAACGCCCACGCGCTCAGCCTGCAAAGCTCGCGTTCCCGCGCGCCGTCTATCTCCTGCTCATCCGCGTACAGCGCGGCGATCATGCGCATCGCGCGGTTGACCGCTTCCTCCCGCGGAACATCCAGTCCGAGGGTCAGCCGTTCCGACGGCTTGCTTCCTTCCCGCGCCATCGCGTAAAGATATGGACAAACCGTGTTTTCCGGCAGAAGGACGCAGAGCTGAGCGAACTGCCTTTTGGCTTCGTCCATCCTGCCCAGATTCAGCAGCGCACAGCCGCGCAGCAGCATGCCTTTCGTTGCATACGGTTCTCTGTGAAGCAGCGCCCGCGTCAGCCTGAGCGTCATCCTATCCTCGCCATGTTTGGCGCTCTCGACCGCAACGTTGAACAGGTCATCCGCGTTTTGCGTCCGCAGAACGGCAATGTGCAGCAGGCGTCGAGCTTCGTCCGTCCGCTCCATCGTATACAGCAGGTCAAGCAGGACGCAGATCGTCTGTATCCTTGCGGGAGCAAGCGCATGCGCCCGCCGCGCGTGTTCCAGCGCGTCATCCAGCCTGCCCAGCAGCATTTCGCAGCATGCCAGCAGCGTCAGTCTCTGCGCGTTCTCATACAGGTCGAGCGCATGCAGCATGGTTCGTCTTGCCGCGTGTACCTTGCCCTCCTGAAGCCGATCGACCGCGCGGCGCTCCAGCATCTTTGCCCGCTGTTTCTTGTTTTGCGCCATCGGCGTCTGCATCGCCTCGCCCAACTGCCTTTTCAGCAAAGACGCCAGATCCGGCGACACGCCCTGACGGTCGCTGTTTTCAAACTGTTCAAAATACGAGACTGCACGCGGCAGGTCTGCCCGCTGTGCGCTGGACAGCGCCAGGTTGAACCACGCCTGCGCGGCATATCCGCCTTTCATGCGCGCCACGCGCAGATACGAACGGGCGGCTTCTTCTTCGCAACCCATCTCGTCGTAGGTCAGCGCCATCTCCCATTCGATCGCTTCCTCCGAACCGAACTGGTCGCGCGCCTTTGCAAGCAGTGCCATGGCTTCGCCGTATCTACCGGCAAAACGGTGCTTCTGCGCGCGCATGACCCAGTATTCACTTGTGCGCGCCATGGAAACCACCTTCGTCATGACACTCCTCCTTACGCTTTATTCTTCATCTTCCTGATTGCCCGCCTGCTCAAGCAGCTCTTCCAGCTCCTGCGCCGTGAAGGTATAGCGCTTGCGGCAGAAATGGCACTGAACCTCGCAGCCGCCCTGCTTCTTAATGATATCCCGAATCTCATGCTCGCCCATGGAGAGCAGCACGCGCTCGATGTATCCGCGCGAGCAGTCACATTGCAGCTTGAGCGGAAGCTCTTCCAGAATCTCAGGCTGAAGCCCGCGGAAGCAGCCCTCCACGATCTCCTCCAGCGTCATCTCGGAAAGCATCTGCGAAATCGAGGAGAACAGCTCTGCGCGGATCTCCAGCGCATCCAGCAGCTCTTCCGAGCAATCCGGCATCGCCTGAATCAGAATGCCGCCCGCAGAAATGATCTTTTCGCCGACCAGCGTACCCAGCGCGCAAAGGCTCGGCGTCTGTTCGGATTCCAGATAGTACATCGCGAAATCTTCCGCGATCTCTCCGGATACCAGCGCAACGCGCCCGACATACGGCTCGCCAAAGCCGAACGAACGCATGACGGTCAGCTGACCATCCTTGCCCAGCGCGCCGCCGACATCCAGCTTGCCGTTGGGCTTGAGCGGAAGCTCGACCTCCGGATGCTCGATGGTCACCTTAACCGTGCCATCCGGCCCCGCGATGGCGCAGATCGGACCCGCCGGACCGCCGCCGTTAATGGTCGTGGTAATGCGGTCACCCTCGCTTTTGAGGTTTGCTCCCATGATTGCCGTCGCGGCAAGCATACGCCCCATCGCCGCGCTGCATGTATTGCTGGCGTCGTGAATATCGCGCGCCTGCTGTGCCATTTCCGTAGTATCGCAAAGAAAAACGCGCGCCTGACCGCCCATGAGGGTCAGCCGCAGCATTCTGGACGGATGTTCCATATCTCTTTATCCTCCGATTCTTTTTACAATTGATTATACTCTGGGCTTCTGCGCCGTTACATGGATACGCAGGTCATCATCTTTCGGCGCGTCCATGCGCCTTTCGCCATAAACGCGGATATGCTCAAACCCGCTGTCCGTCAGCCACTGAGTCAGCTCCTGCTGGCTGTGCGCGCGCTGATGATGCTGCTCGCGGAAGCGGCGGTAGCGCCCGTCCTCTTCACGGACGAAAAAGGTCACGTCCATCGACAGGACGTGGCTCTCGCGGTTCAACTTGTTCTGCCAAAGCACCGCCGCGCCGTCCCTTTCCTCGCCGAAAAAGGAATCGCCCATCGTTTCTTCCAGCTTATGCCGGGTCGAGCAGTCAAAACACAGCGCGCCGCCGGGCAGAAGATTCTGATGCGCCGCGGCAAAAAAGGCTTTTACGTCCTCTTCCGACGTCAGATAATTGACGCCGTCGCACGTCGCCAGCACCGCGCCTACGCGGCGGGGAAGCGTCAGTTTCCGCATATCCTGCCGGACGAACGCCGCTTCAACGCCCCACTCGCGCGCTTTGCTTTCCGCCTGACGGAGCATTGCAGCAGAGAGATCGACGCCCGTCATCGCCATACCGCTTCCCGCCAGCCGGACTGTTAAGCTGCCCGTTCCGCAGGCGCATTCCGCCGCACGGCGCGGCAGCTCTCCCGTTACGCTGCATATCAGGTCAAGATAATACCTGCTCCACGCATCATAATCAAAGTCATCCATCAGCGTATCGTATACGCTTGCAAAATCCTCGTACATATCGCTCACATTTCCATGTCTTTATCCGAAGTGTGGGCAAGCATTCCGCCGATCCTGCCGCTTTCCTTGGCTGTCAGCCCTGCCCAGCCGACTTCAAGCACGCGCTCAAGAAGTCCGGCTTCTTTTGCGGCGCGGTATTTCGCCCGCTCCCGCGCCGTCGGCGGTTTCATGGTTCCCTTCATCCGGTTCACCTCCCGGCTTCATTTTTGCCGGAAGGCTTTGTTTTCATGTGGAGAACGGTTACTCGTCGCTCTCTTCCTCGTCGTCCTCATCGTCCAGCTCGTCTTCATCCGTCTGCGGACGCAGGCCCTGACCGACCTGCGCGCCCTCGATATGCGGATTGAGATACTTGTCGAACACGCCGTTCGCAAAAGACGCATAGATCAGGCGGGAGAGCGCAAAGCCGAACAGCAGATAATACAGCGAAACGATGAGGATCGCGATGCCATTGCCCGTATAAATGCCGAACACCAGCACAGCGACCGGAATCAGCGTAATCAGTCTCGCCAAGAGCATATTGGGCAGGCGCGCGGCGCTCATCAGGAACGCGTTTTTCATCAGGTTTTTGAAGCTCAGCTCATAGCCGACCATCATCGGGTAAAGCAGCGGAAGCATCAGCGCAAACATCAGCGTCGCCGAGAACACGACCATCAGCGGGATGAGCAGCAACGCGTTCCCCTTCGCCAGATTTCCATAGTAGCTCGCCGCCGTATACGCGACGACCGGCACGACCGACGTGATGGCGGACACGGCAAGCGCCTGTTTCCAGTTGGATTTGAACGCGTCTTTATAATCCGAGAAGAGGAACGCATGCTGATCGCGCGCCCAGTTGCGCATGATATACGCTGCGCCCGCGGACGACGGACCCGTTATCGCAATGCAAGGAATGAGTCCAATAAGCCACATCATCACATAGCCGGATATTGCGCTCATCAGCTCAGCCGCACCGCCTTCCGCCGCCAGAACCGTCTCCGTGTCGATGCTCTGCACAGCCGCCAGATTGATATACGTCCACAAAAGGAACGGGATCCAGAACACGACCTGAAGCAGATTCACCTTCACCAGATCGAAAACATGATCCTTCAGCACCATAAAGAACAGGGAAACGCGGTTCTTCGGCATATCCATCTCGCTGTAATCGCGCTTGCCCGCCTTGCCGTAATACAGTCTGTCAAATAAACCCATGGTACCCTCCGTTATGCTCTTCTGTCTACAAGTCCGATGAACAGCGCCAATCCAGTGACGAGCGCGCGCTCGTCAAAGTCAAACGTATCGGCATGAAGCGGACTGGTATGTTTCTCGTCCCGGCACCCGCAAAAGATGAATACGCCCGGCACGCTCAGCTGATAATAGGAAAAATCCTCCGCGATCATCCGCGGTTTTTCCTGAATAAAGCGGTCGCCCAGTATCGCCTGAACGCGCGCCACTTCGCCCGCGTCGTTTTCGACGCACGGATAAAAGACCCGCTTAATCATCTCCGTCTTTGTGCCGAACGCCGCGTCAACGCCCGCCATATCCTGCAAGATACGGGATTCAAGTCCCTCATAGACGGTGTTGGAAAATGTGCGGATGATGCCCTCCATCTTCGCCTCGTCGGCAATGATGTTGCGCTGATGTCCCGCTTCGATATGCCCAATCGTCAGCAGCGCGGGTTGAGCCGGATCGACGCTGCGCGCGACCGTCGTCTGCAAAAGGGTCAGCAGATGCGCCATTGCCATGACGGCGTCCCTGCCCAGATGCGGCATCGCACCATGCGACGCCAAGCCACGAATGACAAAATCCATCTCGCAGGTCTGCGCCATCATCGGTCCGACGCAGGTAGAGACCCTGCCCAGCGGAACATCCGGCATCATGTGCATGCCATAGACCGCCTGAACATGCGGATCCTCCAGTGCGCCTTCTTCGATCATCCGGCGCGCGCCGCCCGTCGTTTCCTCCGCCGGCTGGAACAGCAGCACCACATCGTCTTTGAGCTGGCTCTTATGCTCGGAAAGCCATTGGGCGAACGTCAGCAGGTTTGCCATATGTCCATCGTGACCGCAGGCGTGCATCTTCCCTGCATGCTCCGACGCAAACGCGCAGCCTGTCGCCTCGCGGATCGGCAGCGCGTCGATATCCGAGCGGAAAGCGATCACGCGCCCTGTCCCATCGCCGCGGAAAACGGCGCGGATACCGGTCTTTGCAAAAGTGCGCAGATCGTCCGTCGCGAGCTTTTCAAGATGCCGCATCAAATACTCGTGCGTTTTGACCTCTTCATAGCCCAACTCCGGGATACGATGAAGCGCACGGCGATGCTCCCTGAGCTGCCGCTCATAGCGCGACGCTTCTATTTCAAGACTGTTAAAATCCATCCGATAGCCTCGTTTCCGGATGCTTCTCTCTGTGCATCCACTTCTTCAAGCTACTATTTTATCACACACGGAAGAAAATGAAAAGCCGCGGCGCACAATTCCTGCCGCCGCGGCGTATTTTTTATCAGGGCGGTCAACCATTCCGCCCATTCAGCCAGCAAAAAGCGATAAGCGGGGTTGACAAAACGATATGCAGGGTGATATGATGAATGCACCGTTTTTGCCCGTAAATCAGCGGCGCAAACGGCTAAAGTTGAAAGGATGGATTCGTCATGGAGCGTAAATGGCGTGTTGCAATTGTTGGCGCAACGGGCATGGTAGGTCAACGTTTTGTTTCCCTGCTTGCCGATCACCCCTGGTTTGAGATCGCGGTCGTCGCCGCTTCCGCGCGAAGCGCAGGCAAAACCTATGAAGAAGCGGTCGGCGGGCGCTGGGCGTTTGACTGGGATATTCCTGCCGCCGTTCGCTCTCTGGTCGTCCGCGACGCGGCGGATGTAAACGGCGTGACGAGCGAGGTCGATTTCGTTTTCTGCGCCGTCGATATGAAAAAAGATGAGATCCGCGCGCTGGAAGACGCTTACGCCAAGAGCGAAACGCCTGTCGTTTCCAATAACTCTGCGCATCGCGGCACGCCCGATGTGCCGATGATCGTTCCGGAGCTGAATCCGGAGCATACCGCGGTCATCGAATATCAGCGCAAGCGTCTGGGAACCAAGACCGGCTTCGTAACGGTCAAACCGAACTGCTCGATTCAGTCCTACGTCCCCGCGCTGACCGCGCTGTACGATCTCAAGCCCACGCGCGTCGTTGTCTCCACCTATCAGGCGATTTCCGGCGCGGGCAAAACCTTCAAGCGCTGGCCGGAGATGATCGACAACGTTATTCCCTATATCGGCGGCGAGGAAGAAAAGAGTGAGCAGGAGCCGCTCAAGATTTGGGGTCATGTCGAAAACGGCGTCATCGTCCCCGCCAAGGAGCCGGTCATCAGCGCGCATTGCGTGCGCGTCGCCGTTGCGGACGGACATCTGGCAACCTGCTGGGCGAGCTTTGAAAAGCCCGCTTCCAAGGAAGAAATCATCGAGCGCTGGCGCACCTTTGAGGGACTGCCGCAGAAGATGAACCTGCCGAGCGCGCCGCATCCCTTTATTCAGTATTTTGAAGAGAACGACCGCCCGCAGACCCGCCTTGACCGCGATTTTGAGCATGGCATGGGCATTTCGCTCGGTCGTCTGCGCGGTGATTCCCTGTTTGACTGGCGCTTTGTCGGGCTTTCTCACAACACACTCCGCGGCGCGGCGGGCGGCGCTGTACTGATTGCCGAACTGCTCTGCGCGCAGGGCTATATCCCCAAAAAATAATCCATTTCACTTAAACCGCATCTGAAACACCGCATTGGAAACACTGAGGAATGTGTTCCCAATGCGGTGTTTTTCTGTAAGGAGGCATTTTTATGAGAGCTTCTCCCCTGTTCAAGGGATGCGCGACCGCGCTCGTCACGCCTTTTCTGCCCGATGGAGCGCTGGACGAAGCCGCTCTGCGCCGTCTGATCGCCATACAGCTGGATGCGCATATCGACGCGCTCGTCCTGCTGGGTACGACCGGCGAACCCTGCACGCTGAACATGGATGAACGCCAGCGCGTTATTGAAATCGGGCTTGAAGCCGTCGACGGGAGCATTCCCGTTATCGTCGGCACAGGCTCAAACAACACCCGAAAAGCCGTCGAATACGCCCAGCAGGCATGCAGGCTCGGCGCGCAGGGGCAGCTCTGCGTCACGCCTTATTACAATAAGGCGACACAGGCGGGAATCATCCGCCATTATAAAGCCATTCTGGAAAGCTGTCCGCTTCCCATGATCGTCTACAATGTTCCCAGCCGCACGGGCGTCGGCATGACCGCCGACACGCTGCTCCGCCTGAGCAGGCATCCGCTGATTGCGGGCATCAAAGAAGCCAGCGGCAATCCCGCGCTGACCGCCGAGATCCTTGCCGGTTCGCAGGCTCCGCTCCACATCTATTGCGGAAACGACGACCAGATCCTCCCGCTGATGGCGCTGGGCGCATGCGGCGCAATCAGCGTCGTTTCAAACGCCGCGCCTGAGCAGGTTCATGCGCTGACGACCGCTGCCTTGAACGGCGACATGCAGTCCGCACGGCAAAATCAGCTTGCAATGCTGGACTTGATTCAAGCGCTCTTTTTGCAGGTCAACCCCATTCCTGTTAAAGCGGCGCTTTCCATGATGGGGCTGATTCACGATTCTCTCCGACTGCCGTTGACGCCACTGGAAGAGCCTTACCGCGAAAAGCTCCGTCTTGCCTTGCAGAAAATGAAGCTGATTCCGTAAACAGCCCCATTCAACTGGCTATCCCCGGCATTTTAAGCGGGCTGAGCCCGCCCGCATTTCCGCCACAGTCCGTAAAGATTCAAATCTTTACGGACGCGAGCAAGCTTTATGCAATTTCCTACAAGGTAAAAGAAAAACCGGACGGCTTTTCGGTCGTCCGGTTTCGATTCAATTATGGAAAGATTACATGCCGCCACGCGTATAGTTCGGCGCTTCCTTTGTGATGTTGATATCGTGCGGATGGCTCTCAACCAGACCCGCGTTCGTGATGCGGATGAATTCCGCGTCATGGCGCAGAGAGTCGATATCCGGCGTACCGCAGTAACCCATGCCGGCGCGCAGACCGCCGAGCAGCTGGAAGATGGTATCGCTGAGCGCGCCCTTATAAGCGACGCGTCCCTCAACACCTTCCGGAACGAGCTTCTTCGCGTCCTCCTGGAAGTAGCGATCCTTGCTGCCCTTCTCCATCGCCGCAAGGGAACCCATGCCGCGATAGACCTTGAACTGACGACCCTGATAGATCTCCAGCGCGCCCGGCGCTTCCTCCGTGCCAGCCAGCAGGCTGCCCAGCATAACGGCAGAACCGCCCGCCGCGATTGCCTTCACGACATCGCCAGAATACTTGATGCCGCCATCGGCAATGATGCGCTTGCCCATCTTCTCGGCCTCCTCAGCGCAGTCGCTGATCGCCGTGACCTGCGGAACGCCGATACCGGCGACCACGCGGGTGGTGCAGATAGAGCCCGGTCCAATGCCGACCTTCACGCAGTCCGCACCTGCCTCAAACAGCGCGCGAGTCGCCGCCGCCGTCGCCACGTTGCCCGCGATGAGTTGTACGCCCGGGAAAGCAACGCGGATCTTCTCGATCTGCTGAAGCACACCGACGCTGTGACCATGCGCCGTGTCGATGCAGATGATATCTACGCCCGCCGCAGCCAGCGCGGAAATGCGGTCGAACACGTCATGGCTGACGCCGACAGCCGCGCCGCACAGCAGACGGCCGGAAGCGTCCTTCGCGGAGTTCGGATACTTCTGCGCCTTCTGGATGTCCTTGATGGTAATCAAGCCGCGCAGGATACCCTCCTTGTCCACCAGCGGGAGCTTCTCGATGCGATGCTTCGCCAGGATCGCACGAGCCTGCTCATGCGTCGTGCCAACCGGCGCGGTAATGAGGTTCTTGGAGGTCATGACCTCGTGAATCGGGCGGGAATAATTGGTTTCAAAGCGGAGATCGCGGTTGGTCAGGATACCGACCAGCTTGCCGTTGGCATCCGTGATCGGCACGCCGGAAATGCGATAACGCGCCATCAGCTCTTCGGCATCGGAAACCAGATTGTCCGGACCGAGATGGAACGGATCGGAAATAACGCCATTCTCAGAGCGTTTGACTTTATCGACTTCCTGCGCCTGCTGCTCGATAGACATGTTCTTGTGGATAATACCCAGACCGCCTTCGCGCGCCATGGCAATCGCCGTCTTGGACTCGGTCACCGTGTCCATCGCAGCGGACAAAAACGGGATATTCAGCTTGATCTTATCGGTCAGCCACGTTTCGAGCTTGACTTCCTTGGGCAGCACCTCGCTGCGGCGCGGAACCAGCAGAACGTCGTCAAAAGTAAGTCCCTCACGAATCACATTCGGCAGCATCTTTCTTCCTCCTGTTTTCTCTCCAGATGTAAGCAGCATCTCTCTTTCATCACAAATATTGTTATGAAAAAGACACACTTAAAAACGGATTTTCATTATTATAAACGGCTCGCCGCATCTTGTCAATGCCGCGAGCCGCCATAAGTAAGCGTTCTATTTTGTCGAATCTGCTTTGAGTCCGAGCTTTTTCATCAGGTCGACCGCATACCAGACCAGCGCCACCATCGACAGTGCAACCGATATCCACAACAGGACATCCGCCAGCGGCAAAACGGATATGAACCTCGCGACCATGGAAAGCACAAACGTCACCGTCGTAACCTTTCCAATCGGCAGCGCATAGACCACGATGCCATGCTTGAGCGCAACGCCGCCGCCAATGACCATCATCACTTCCTTGAACAGGATGATGGCAAGCACCCAAAGCGGGATCTCCCCGCTGGACACGAACAGCCCGAGCAGCGTAACCAGCGAAAGTTTATCCGCAATCGGATCGAGCAGCTTTCCCAGCGCCGTAATCTGATTGGTCTTTCGGGCAATAATGCCGTCCAGCGCATCCGTCAGCATCGCCGCCATATAAGCAATCAGCGCGCCCGTCGCGTCGCCGATGACAAACCGCCAGACAACAACAGGCAGAAGCAGGATACGCAGCAGCGTCAGCGCATTGGGTACATTGATGATTTTATCTTGCTTGATATGTTCCACGGCAACCCCTTCTTCCCCGTTCATACAGTATACCATAATTTCGGTGCTGTGTACCGCTGACCGGGCAAATTTTCCCTCCGTGGAATTACGCCTGCATCAATGCAGCGCGCTGCTGAGCCGCGATCTCGCTCTCGATATAATCATCATAGCTCTCGCGGCGATCCACAAGACCGCCCGGCAGAATCTCCATGATGCGGTTGGCGACCGTCTGGATACACTCATGATCCTGCGTGGCAAAGAGCATCGAGCCGGTAAACTCGATCATGCCCTTGTTCAGCGCGGTGATGGATTCCAAGTCCAGATGGTTGGTCGGCTCGTCCAGAATCAGCACGTTCGCGCCGGAAAGCATCGTGCGGGCCAGCATGCAGCGCACCTTCTCGCCGCCGGAGAGAACGCGCGCCGGTTTGAGCGCCTCTTCTCCGGAGAAGAGCATGCGGCCCAGCCAGCCGCGGATATCGCTTTCATACTGGCTCTCGGAGAACTGGCGCAGCCAGTCGATCAGGTTATACGGGCAGTCGTCAAAGTACGCGCCGTTATCCTTGGGAAAATAGCTCTGGCTGGTGGTCACGCCCCACTTGAAGCTGCCCTCGTCCGGCTCCATTTCGCCCATGAGGATCTGGAAGAGCGTAGTGCGCGCCAGCTCGTCCGTGCCGACGAAAGCGACCTTGTCGCCCGGGGTCAGCACAAAGGAGATGTTGTTAAGCACCTTGCGCCCGTTGACCGTCTTGGAAAGATTGGTCACAGTCAGCAGGTCGTTGCCGATCTCGCGATCCGGCTTCCACGCGATATACGGGTAGCGGCGGGAAGACGGCGTAAAGTTTTCCATCTGAAGGTTGTCAAGCAGCTTCTTACGGCTGGTCGCCTGCTTATGCTTGCTGGCGTTGGCAGAGAAGCGCTGGATGAACGCCTGCAATTCCTTGATCTTCTGCTCGTTCTTCTTGTTGATATCCTTCTGCTGACGGGCTGCCATCTGGGTATATTCATACCAGAAGTCATAGTTGCCGACATACATCTGGATCTTGCCGAAGTCGATATCGCAGATATGCGTGCAGACCTTATTGAGGAAATGACGGTCATGGCTGACGACGATGACCGTATTCGGGAAATCCAGCAGGAAGTTTTCCAGCCAGCGGACGGACTGGATATCCAGATAGTTGGTCGGTTCGTCCAGCAGCAGGATATCCGGATTTCCGAACAGCGCCTGCGCCAGCAGAACCTTAACCTTCTGGCTGCCGTCCAGCTCGCTCATCTGCTTATGCTCCAAATCCAGGCTGATGCCCAGACCGGTCAGGATCATTTCGGCATTGCTCTCGGCGTTCCAGCCGTCCAGCTCGGCGAATTCGCCTTCCAGCTCGCTGGCGCGCTCGCCGTCCTCATCGGTAAACTCTTCCTTGGCGTAGAGTTCATCCTTCTCTTTCATGATCTCATACAGGCGCTTATGCCCCATGATGACCGTCTGAAGCACTTCGTACTGGTCGAATTCAAAGTGATTCTGACGCAGAACCGCCATGCGTTCACCGGGGGTGATGACCACTTCGCCCGTGGTCGGCTCCAGTTCGCCGGACAGCACCTTGAGGAACGTCGATTTGCCGGTTCCGTTCGCGCCGATGATGCCGTAGCAGTTTCCGGCGGTAAACTTGATGTTGACGTTCTTGAAGAGCGGCTTGCCGCTGTAAGAAAGCGAAATATTTTGCGTTGCGATCATGTGATAAGGTTCTCCTTTTTCCTGCTCCACATTCCAAGATTTACATACGGGTCTTATTATCTCACAAAAATCCGCTTTCTTCAAGCCCTTATTTCATCCGATCGACCGCTTCAATGACCCGCCGCGCCAGCCCCGTCCGCTGGAACGGCGTCATGATATAGTACCCATCCACGAACGGCGCGATGCGCTCGGCGGCGGCGCGGCAGAGCCTGACCGCCAGCTCTTCACCCTGCGCGCGGTCAAGCCCTGCATATGCGCGGATGACTGCGTCGTCCACCGCGATGCCATGCACCTCGCTTTGCAGGAAGCGCGCGTTCTTCTCGCTGACGACCGGCAGAAGCCCGCCGATGAGCTTGGCGTCCAGCGCGCGTCGGGCTTCTTCCAGATTCAGCGCCGCCCTTTCGCTCAGCACAGGCTGGGTCAAAAACGCTTCCACGCCGCACGCGGTCTTTTCCTTCGCGCGTTCCAATTCAAGGTCGAACCGAACGGCGTTGATATTCAGCGCGCCGCAGACAAAAAACGGCTCGGCTTCCCCGCTTTCCCTCAAGCTCGTGATAAAACGCGCCAACACGCGCGAATTGAACTGATAGACGCTCTTGACATTGCCGCGATCCTCGGTCGGAATCGGGTCGCCGGTCACGACCAGTACATTGTGAACCTGCTCCATCGACAGCCCAAGCAAAAGCGCTTTGGTCGCGTTGACATTCCTGTCTCGGCAGGTCATATGCGGCAGAGCTTCTATCCCCAGTTCGCGTGACAGTTTGCACGCCAGTATGCTGGAATCCATGCGGGCGCGTCCGATGGGACAATCCGCAATTGTGATGGCGTCCGCGCCAGCCTGAGCCAGCGCCCGTGCGCCGTCCATAAACCCGCCGATATCCGCGCTCCTCGGCGGGTCAAGCTCGACTAAGACGACGCGTTTTCCCTCATCAAGCTTTCGTTTGATTCTGCTTTTGCAGACAGGCTGTTCCTGCTGCGCTTTCTTTTCCGGCGGCGCAGTCACGAGCGGAGCCGCCTGTCCTATGCGTCTTGCCATCTGCCGAATGTGTTCGGGGGTCGTTCCGCAGCATCCACCCACGATACGCGCGCCCTGCCGAACGCAGGCTTCCACCTGCTGAGCATAATAGGCAGGATCGCTGTCGTAGTACGTCCGCCCTTCTTCGACATGCGGATAGCCCGCGTTGGGCATTGCGCTGAGCCACTTTCCCTTTACATGGATGCCTGACAGCAGTCTGCGCATGTGATACGCGCCGCAAATGCAGTTCAGCCCGACGGCATCCACATCTTCGCAGGCGCTCATTTTCGCAATCAGCTTTTCCGCCTGTTCGCCCGCGCGCGTAAAGCCGTCCGCGCCCGCAGCAAAGGAGACCATAATAAACGCCTGCGGGCAGCGCGAACGGATATATGCCGCCGTCTCCGCCAGCCCCGTATCCGCCGCCATCGTCTCAAAGAGAAAACAGGTCGCGCCCTCTTCAAGGAACCACTCCGCCATAGCGCGGTAATCCGCCGCAGCGTCTCCCGTTTCAATCGACGCCGGTCCGATATCCGCAAAGACAGCCGCGCGATAGCCTTTCGCCGCGCGGCGCGCCAACGCCCAAGCGGCTCGAACGATCTCGCGCTGCTGCTCTCCGTTTTCGCAAGCCGGAGAAGCATGCGCGGCAAATGTGTTGGTCTTGATTGCCTGACAGCCCGCCGCGAGATAGGTCTGATGCAGCTCAAGCACACGCTGAGGCGCGCTCAGGCAAAGGCATTCGATCGGCTCACCGTCCTCCGCCTGTGCGCGAAGCGCCGTTCCAGTCGCGCCGTCAAAAATCAGCGTTCCCCGTTCCAGAATCGAACGAACGATTTGAGAATCTTCCATATCCTGTATTTCCTTATTTCAAGATTATCCCAAGATTGACTTTGCGATATCCGCGGACTGTTTGGCGTCTTTGGCGTAGTAATCCGCGCCGATCTGCCTGGCGTAATCCGGCGTCAGCACCGCGCCGCCGACGATGACCGGAATATGGATGCCCTCTTCATGGAGCCGCGCGATTGTTTTTTCCATGCTGGGGACTGTCGTCGTCATCAGCGCGGACAAGCCGACGATCTTCGCACCGTATTCGCACACGGCTTCCACCACGCGCTGAGCCGGAACATCCCGCCCTAAGTCAACGACATGAAAACCATAGTTCTCCAGAACGGTCTTGACGATGTTCTTGCCGATATCATGGATATCGCCCTCGACCGTCGCCAGCACGATGGGGCCCTTGCCCTCTCCGGATGCGCCCTGTTTTTCGATAGCACGCTTGACCTCGTCAAACGCCGCGCCGGATGCCGTCGCCGCATTCATAAGCTGCGGCAGGAAGATCTGCTGGCGTTCATACTGCTCGCCGACCGCATCGAGCGCGGGAATCAGTTCCTTTTCGACCAGCTCGAGCGGCGTCATCGTTTCCAGCAGTTCGCGCGCTGCCGCCGCAGATTCCGCTTTCAAGCCTTTGGCTATGGCTTCACGGATAGAGAGCTTCGCCCCTTCCGCCTCTTTGGGCTTAACGTCTGCTGTGGGCGCATGGCGCTCAATATATGCCGCGCATCCTGCATCCTCTCCGCTCAGGACGCGGCAGGCGTCCACCGCATCCATCATCTCTCTGATATTCGGGTTGATGATGGGCAAGGTCAGTCCTGCAAGAATTGCCTGCGTCAAAAACGTCTGCGTAACGATTGCTCTCTGCGGCAAACCGAAGGAAATATTCGATACGCCCAGCACGGTTTCAAGCCCCAGCTCAGTTCTGACGCGCCGAACGGCTTCCAGCGTCTGACCGACCTGTCCCTGCTGAGCGGAGACCGTCAGCGTCAGGCAGTCTATCGCGATGTCCTCCCGCGGGATGCCCAGCTCTGCCGCCGCATTCACGATCTTCTGCGCAAACGCCATGCGTTCATCGCTGGTTGAAGGCAATCCGCTTTCGCCAAGCGCCAGCCCGACGACCGCCGCGCCGTATTTCTTCGCCAGCGGAAGAACGGTCTGAAGCGAGCTTTCCGACGCGTTGACGCTGTTGATGAGGCACTTGCCCGGCGCGGCGCGCAGTCCCGCCTCGATTGCCGCGGGGTTGGAAGAGTCGATCTGTAAAGGCAGATTGACCGCGCCGCTGATGGCTGTGACCACCCGCCGCATCATATCCGCTTCGTCGATGCCCGGCAGACCGACGTTGATATCCAGAATCTGCGCGCCGGCGTCCGCCTGTTCGACCGCCTGCGCGACGATATAATTCATGTCCTTATCGCGGAGCGCCTGCTGGAAACGCTTCTTGCCCGTCGGGTTGATGCGTTCGCCGATGATGCGCACGCCCTGCCCGAATGCGCATACTTCGCTCGCCGAACAGATGCCGTGAATCGCCTTTCCCTGCCACACTGCCTTCCGACCCTCCAGCTTCTGATGGAGCGCCGCAATAAATGCAGGCGTCGTTCCGCAGCATCCGCCGACATACGCCGCGCCGATATCCGTGAGTTCCGCGCATGCCGCCGCAAACTCTTCCGGATCTGTATGGTATTCGCCCGTCGCCGGATCGGGAAGCCCCGCGTTTGGCTTGAGGATAAGCGGCAGGTCTGAACAGCTCCGCATCGCGCGCAGGATAGGCGCGACCTCCTTCGGGCCAAGCGAGCAGTTGACGCCCAGCGCCTTTACGCCCAGCGCGCTGAGAGACATTGCCGCCGCATCCGCGCGGCAGCCGAGGAACGTGCGCCCCGATGCTTCAAAGGTCATCGACGCATATACCGGCAGATCCGTGCATTCCTTCGCGGCAAGGATACCGGCGCGCAATTCGTTTAAATCGGAGAACGTTTCAAAAAAGACGCCCCTCGCGCCCGCTTTTTCGCCCGCGCGGAGCATCTGCTCAAAGAGCGCATAGGCTTCCTCAAATTTCAGCGTTCCCAGCGGCTCAAGCAATTCGCCGATCGGCCCGACGTCGAGCAACACGACCGCATCCGTTCCCGCGCACGCGCGCTGTGCCACGCGTACGGACGCCGTAATGACTTCCTCCACGCCATAGCCCGTTCCCGCCAGCTTGTGCGCATTGGCACAGAATGTATTTGCCAGCAGCATGCGCGTTCCCGCCTGAACATATTGCCGCTGAATGCCCTCCACGACATCCGGCGCAGTGATGGAAAGCGTCTCCGGTCTGTCGCCGAGCTGAAGCCCTGCGCGCTGAAGCATCGTTCCCATCGCGCCATCCAGCAGCGTGATCTCCTGTGTCATCATTCAGTCGTCCTCCGTCCTTCGTCTTGTCCCGTTCGCCGCATGGGGCAGGTTTCCTTTGCCGAACACCCTTCGCATCCGGAAGGTCGGCGCGGCACAGGCGTTTTGCTGATGCCCATGACCGCCGTCACCGATTTGCGCGGGATCATGATCCCGCTCTGACTGACCGTCAGCCCGATATTCCTGTCAACTGAAAGCACGCGGCAGATGCCCTTCGTCTGTTCCAGCGGCATATCGCCGTAACCGGGGCTGAATCGATCCGTCAAATACCTGCCGGACGTTTCAAGCTCCCTGCGCAATTGGTTCTCCGTATCGTCGCATACGCTTTCAATCGCCGCGCTCAGCACCGCGTCGAGCAGGAGTGCGCTTTCCGCCGACACCGCCTGTTCGCGCAGGAGCATGCGTTCGCTTTCCGCGCCCAGCGTCGCTGCAAACAGCACGGCTTCCTCGCAGGACGCCAACAGTGCACGCACATCTTCTCCATGAACCGCCCAATTCGTTCCCCGCAATCGTCCATCGGCTTCCAGCGGAAAGCGCCTGTATATCACGCGCGGATAAACCTCTCTTTTGACCCGCTCGCACCATGCGCGCAGCGTCTCTATCCATTCTTTGTCAAGCGGCGAACCATGCCAACCGAGGAAATGCAGCACTTCCCGCAGCGGGATATGTTGAATTGCAGTCTGCATGC
>CAKTXP010000018.1 GCA_934631055.1 uncultured Clostridia bacterium
ATTTTTCCTGCCGCCCGCAGTGCGGGATGCAGGCAGGAAAAATCACCTGGGAGAGTAGGACGTCGCCGGATTCCAAAAAAGAAAAGCCTCAGACAGTTGTCTGGGGTTTTTCTTTTTTGCTCTCTGTGATGTTCTGCTTTCTCAGGTCATCTCCGGCTAAGTCGGAGAATGTTCTTGGTTAGGTTCCGCCGTGTGCGCCGCCTATTGCGGATTCAGCACATGGTGGAACACATGAGAGAGTAGACGCGAGAATACAAGTTTCCTTTATTTCTTGAAATGAATGAAGTATAATACCATGAGAAAAACAAGAGGAAAGGGTCTATACGGATGAATATAACTGCTTTATCAGAAAAAAACCATGTGCGCAGACTGGATACTGACGACTTAAACGATATATACCGTTTAAGCTGCAAAAACCCTATGTTTTATCAATATCATCCGCCGTTTGTTACAAAGGAAAGTATTTTAGAGGATATGCGCGCTTTGCCGCTTGAAAAGAGCATGGATGATAAATACTATGTAGGATTCTTTGAAAAAAGCGAATTGGTTGCTATCATGGATTTGATTCTTGATTATCCGAAAAAGGATACTGCATTTATCGGATTATTTATGATGAATGCTCAATATCAAGGCAAAGGCATTGGTTCGCAAATCATGGATGAAGTTATAGCGTGCTTAACAGAAAATGAATACAAAGAAATACGTTTGGGCGTAGATAAAGGCAATCCGCAAAGTTACGCATTCTGGACAAAAAATGGATTTGTGCCTGTTGAAGAAAGAAAATATGTTCTGATGAGACGAACGCTGCGTGATGTTTGACTGTATAATTTAACGGTGAATAAAACCACGTCAATTCGACCAATCTATTCCATAAAAGGGAGGAATGGTCGTGTTGACGGGGTTTTTAAGGACAATCGTTCTGTTTTTTGTGACGGCAATCGTTTTGCGGCTGATGGGTAAGCGTCAGCTGGCACAGCTTCAACCGTACGAAGTTGTGATTACGCTGATGATCTCCGACTTGGCGACGCTGCCGATGGCGGATGTTGAAATTCCTTTGCTCAGCGGCGTCGTTTCGATTTTGACGCTGCTGCTTGTTCACAGCCTGCTTAGCGCGTTGTCGTATTGCAGCGTAAGAATGCGGCGCATCATCTGCGGCAGACCGAGCGTATTGGTGCGCGACGGAAAGATATGCGAAAAAGAGCTGGCGCGGCTTTGCTTTGACCTGTCTGATTTAATGGAGGGCATGCGTTCGGGCGGCGTTATCGGTCTGGGCGAAGCGGGAAGCGTCGTATTGGAAACCAACGGTTCGCTCAGCGTATTTCCATCGGCAGACAATCGACCGGCGACGCGCAGAGAGATGGGTTTACCGCAGGTCTATGATGGCATCCCGCTGACGCTGATCCTCGATGGACAGATGCAGGAGCGGAGCATGCGTATCGCTGGACTTGAGCCGGGATGGCTGCGTCGTATTTTGCAGGATCAGGGCATTGAGAGGGAACATGATGTGTTGATTGCGACGCTGGATACGCAGGGGAGTCTGCTTGTACAGGAAAAGGGCGGCGATGGGCGGCTGTTGACGCTCGATATGCTGAAACCCGGTCAGGTGAGGTGGTAAAATGCGCAAAAAGGTGTGGACAGTCATCCTCACGACTGCGATACTGATTCTGCTCAGCGTGGTGGAACAGATATCCGTCGGCAGGCTGACGGACGATGCGCTGATTCGGACACAGGAGCTTCTATCATTATTGGCGCAGAACGAGATGGAGCGCGGGCTTGAACAGGCGCGCGAGATGGATGCGTGGTGGGACGAGGAAGCGCCAAAAGTGGAGCTGATTATCAATCATGCGGCGACGGATGACGTGCGATTTACGCTGTCGCGGCTGACTGCGGCGCTGGAGATGGGGGACAGGGACGATGCGTTTGTCTACGCCTGCGAGCTGGAAGGGAACATCGAACATGTTCTGGAGCGGCAGGAGCTGTCATGGCAGAACCTATTGTAAAAGAGCGATTGGGGGTTTATGAACTTGTTCCGCCACGCTTTCTTCGCGGCACAGTAATTTTAATCTATTCAGAGAAATAAAAAGTCCCTTTATCGCAAGGCAATAAAGGGAGAGGGGGAATCCGAGGATATCAGGTTCTTGGCAGGAAGCGGGGGGAAAGCCCCGCTCATTTTCTTTTACAGCGCGGCTACCGTTTCGGCAATCATCGCTTCGTCCGGCTTCATGGCTTCAAGCGTGCGGGAGAGTAGCTCGTCCAGTTCCCAGCCGAGCATCTCTGCGCCCTGCGCGATGACCTCGCGGGAACAGCCCGCCGCGAATCCCTTGGACTTGTATTTTTTCTTTAAACTCTTGAGATCCATATCGGCGATGCTTCCGGAGGGACGCATCTTCGCGCATGCGCCGATCAGACCGGTCAGCTCATCGCAGGCGAAAAGCACCTTTTCCATCTCGTGTTCGGGCTTGACGTCTACGCACAGCCCGTAACCATGGCAGACGACTGCATGAATCAGTCTGTCGTCCGCGCCGCCGTTGCGCAGAAGCTCGACGCACTTTTTGCAATGCTCGGTCGGGTAAAGCTCAAAGTCGATATCATGCAAAAGACCGACGATCGCCCAGAAGTCGGCTTCATCGCCGTAACCCAGTTCGTTCGCCATGCGGCGCATGACGCAGGATACCGTCAGCGCATGCGTGATATGAAACGGCTCGCTGTTGTATTTGCGCAGCAGGGCAAAAGCTTCATCGTAAGTCATAAAGAAAACACTCCTTTGATGGATGGGTAAAAGTCAATTTTAGTTGCTATTATAATACGCGGTCAGGAAGAATGTCAAGCATGGCAAGAGAAAATGACGGGAAAATGCGCATAAAAGCACATGTAAAATGCAAATCAACTGCAAAATTACAGGATTAACGGATTTAAAAGCAATTTTATCAAAATAAATATGCAAATATGGCTTGACAAAGAGGAAATAGGCGGCTATAATGAATCTATCGACGGACGCAGAACCGTCGCAGCGCATAGGGGCTTGCGCAGAAGTTCCCTGTGCATGGTGTTTCTCTTTCTTTCTCCTCTTCATCAAAAAAGCGTCCGACTGCTCGGACGCTTTTTTGACTTATAGGAAATTGCATAAAGCTTGCTCACGTGCGTAAAGCTTTGAATCTTTACGGACTGTGGCGGAAATGCAGGCAGGCTCAGCCCGCTTTTTTGAATTCTGTCAAGATGGGTCACATCTGGAAAGGCGCAGCCCTTGCAGACCGATAAGCCAATGCAGGCGGTTAAACCGCTTACATCTTTGTGCGACCTTCCATCGCCTTGGCGAGCGTGACTTCGTCGGTATACTCCAGATCGCCGCCGACAGGCAGACCGTGGGCAATTCGCGTGACCAGTATCCCCATGGGCTTGAGCAGACGCGCAATATAGCTCGCCGTCGCTTCGCCTTCGATATCGGGATTGGTCGCTAAAATGACCTCGTGAATATCTTCCTGCCCGACGCGCGCGAGCAGTTCACGGATGCGGATATCCTCCGGACCGATGCCCTCCATGGGAGAGATGGTTCCATGAAGGACGTGATAGCATCCCTTGAAATCGCGCATGCGTTCCATGGCAGCGACGTCGCGCGGATCGCGCACGACGCAGAGTACGCCGTTGTGACGCTTTTCATCCGCGCAGATCGGGCAGGGATCGTCCACCGTGTAGTTTCCGCAGACGGAGCAATACTTCACAGCCTTGCGGCCCTGCCAGATGGCGCTTGCCAGCTCATGCACCTGATCCTCAGGAAGAGAAACGATGTAATACGCCAGTCGCTGCGCGGTCTTGGCGCCGATGCCGGGAAGGCGGGAAAGCTGCTGCGCCATGCGCGCGATGGGTTCAATCTGCCCTGCCATAATTAGAACAGCCCGCCCATGCCGGCGGCGCCGCCGATCTTCGCCATTTCGCTCTCGCGGGTATCTTCGCCTTTCTTGAGCGCGTCGTTGACCGCCGCGACGATCATGTCCTGAAGCATTTCGACTTCTTCGGGATCGACCGCGTCCTTGTCGATGGTCAGGGAGAGAAGCTGGCGCTTGCCGCTGACTTTGCAGGATACAGCGCCGCCGCCAGCCGTGCCTTCGTACTCGCGGGCGTCAAGGTCTTCCTGAGCCTTCATCATCTGCTGCTGCATCTTCTGCGCCTGGCGCATGAGCTGCTGCATATTGCCGCCCGGAATGCCGGGGAAACCGCCTCTTGCCATGGTTAAAATCCTCCTCATGGATAAAATCAAGCGAATATCATTATACACCATCCGCACAGAAATGAAAAGCTTAAAATATTCTGCGGGCAGGTGAGCGCGGCAACTGGTCAAGAGAAAGCAAATATGGTATACTATAATTCATTAAGTTGAAAAAATAACGTGGATTTAACACGCAGGCAGTATGATAACTGTAAATGGGAAATACTTGTGGCTCTGCCCCGGACCCTGGCAGGGAGCCTTGTTCCCTGCACCCTTTTTGCCATTTATCGCAAAACGATAAATGGACGCTGATTGATTAAAACCGCCGCGAAGCGAAGAAGGGAGCCTGAGGGACTTGCCCCTCAGGCGGGTTTGGAATTGAAATCACGCGCCCGCAGTGCGGGTTTCAGCGTGATGAAAATTGGAAATCGTAAGAAACGCTTGCGTTTCTATACGAGTTTCCCGGGTCAGCAGCCCAATGAACCATTTATAGACCATAAAAAAAGCCCTGTACGGCAGGGATAAAACGGAGGAATATCCATGGATAAACAGACGGTCTTTATGAACCGCGAGCTTTCATGGCTCAAATTCAATGAACGCGTACTCGAAGAGGCGGAGAGCGATAAGACGCCGCTGTGCGAAAGACTCTCTTTCGCATCCATCTACCAGAGCAATCTGGATGAATTCTTCATGGTGCGCGTCGGTTCGCTGGTCGATCAGGAGAATCTGTCTCCGTCCATGCGGGAAAACAAGACACATATGACCCCGCGCGAGCAGATCGACGCGGTCATCGCCCGCGTGCATGAGTTGAATAAGCGCCGCGACGCCGTCTATGCGGGCTTGATGGAGCATCTGGAAGAACAGGGCGTCCGCCTGGTGGATTTCCGCAAGATCGGCAGACAGGAGAGCGAACGTCTTGAGCGCTATTTCGATTCGGAGATCGCGCCGCTCATCTCGCCGTCCATCGTCGGGCGCAGACAGCCGTTCCCGTTCCTGCGCAATAAGGATATCTACGCCGTCGTTGTGCTTGAACGCAAAAACGGCAAGAATAAGCTGGGCATCATCCCCTGCAACGCGGGCGTTTTTCCGCGGCTTATCGAAGTTTCGTCCGAAGAAAAGACGTATATGCTCGCCGAAGAACTTATCCTGCATTTCATCCCGAAGGTCTTTGAAGGCTATACGATCAAGGCGAAGAGCCTTATCCGCGTGACGCGAAACGCCGATATCGACGCGGACGCGCTGTATGACGACGATCTGGATTACCGCGAGTTCATGGTCGAACTCATCAAGCGCCGCAAGCGCCTTGCGCCGGTCCGGCTGGAGCTTTCCCGCGAACTGGATGGGAATATCGTCGATACGCTCTGCGAATATATGGATGTGCCGCGCAAGTATGTCTTTCAGAATGCGACGCCGCTCGACCTGTCGTTCCTGTTTAAGATTCAGGACTTCCTGCGCCAGCGCAGCGAGCTGTTCTATGGACGCCGCATCCCGCAGAAATCTCCGGCGTTCGTTTCCGGCAAGCCTATCCTTGCGCAGATCGCGCAGAAGGACAAGATGCTTTCCTATCCGTATGAAAGCATGCGTCCGTTTCTGGAGATGCTGACCGAAGCCGCCAACGACGACAACGTAGTCTCCATCAAGATGACGCTCTACCGCGTCGCCAAGCAGAGCAAGGTCGTTGAAGCGCTCTGCGAAGCGGCGGAAAATGGCAAAGACGTGCTTGTGCTCGTCGAGCTGAAAGCGCGCTTTGACGAAGAGAACAACATCGAGTGGAGCCGCAGACTGGAAGAAGCAGGCTGCAACGTCATTTATGGTCTGGACGGCTACAAGGTTCATTCCAAACTCTGCCTGATTACCCGCCGCGAGCAGGACGGCGTGGCATATTACACGCAGATCGGCACGGGCAACTACAACGAAAAGACCGCGCGTCTGTATACGGATCTCTGCTTGATGACTGCCAACCATGCTATCGGAGAGGAAGCGAACGCCGTATTCAACGCGCTGGCAAAGGGCGAGACGGTTCATGAAACGCGCCATCTGCTCGTCGCGCCGCACTGCCTGCAAAACAAGGTGCTGGCGATGATGGACGAGGAGATCGCGCGCGCGAAGGCGGGCGAGGACGCGTATCTGGGCGTGAAGATCAACTCGCTGACGGATAAGGCGATTATCGACAAGCTCATCGAGGCGTCCTGCGCAGGCGTGAAAGTGGATATGGTTGTGCGCGGCATCTGCTGTCTGGTCGCAGGCGTGCCGGGTGCGACGGAGAATATCCGCGTGGTCAGCATCGTTGGGCGTTTCCTGGAGCATTCGCGCATCTATATTTTCGGACGCGGAGAACGCGCGAAAGCCTATATCGCGTCCGCGGACTACATGACGCGCAACACCCTGCGGCGCGTGGAGGTTGCCGCGCCCATCTATGACGCGGATATCCGCGCGCGTATCCTCGGCATGTTCGACACGATGCTCCATGACAACGTGCAGGCGCGCGAGCTGGAGGGCGATGGGCAGTATCGCAGACTTAAACCCGATAAGGATGAAGCGCCGCTCAACAGCCAAGAGTATTTCTACCAGCAGGCGTATGACTTAGCGCCTAAGGCGGGAACAGTGGAATAAAACAGAACAAAACGCTCCCTCGTCGAAATCGGATCGGCGGGGGAGCGTTTATGCGCAGGCTGATTTTCAATCAAACGCTGAGCTTTTTACGAATATAAAGGATGGTTTCCTCGGAATGCACAAAATTGACCTGAATATGAAATTTCCGGATGCGTTCATTCGTCTTATAAGCAGAAAGGATGGGGAAGCGTATGATTCGGAAGGTTTTTTCGGCAGTCCTGATGCTGGACATCGTGCTTTTTGCGGGTGTAGCGTGGGCGCAGACGGGAGAAGAAACGGCGCTGGCGGCGTATCCGGAATACCATGTGACGGCGAGCGATTCCGGCAGTGGGTTTGAGGTGCTTGCGCTGGAAAGAGGAGAGAAAACAGCGCTGTGCGTCGTGGAGAACGGCGCGCTGACCATAGCCAACGAACGCGCGTTTCCTGCGGGGCGGAATGTCTCTATCATGGTCGATACCGACGGGAATTCGCTTTTTATCAGCTATAACGAAGAAAGCGGGTTGGAAAGCGTGACGCTTCATTCCGTCCACAGAAATGGGGAATGGAGCGCGGTCGATGTGCAGGAACAGGATCGATCTTCCAGCTCTTATATCTGCGAAACCTCTTCCTGGCTGAGAGATGGGTTGTTGTGGATGGAATACGACGCCGTCTATGATAAAAATGAAAACCTGTTCCAAGAACCGGAAACTGCGTGGATTCCGGTCGGCAATGCGTTCGATATGTCGCTGGGCGGCATCGACATGCTTTGCTTTCCGACTACGCGGGAAGCCTGTGACCGAAGCGGAGACAGCCTGCCGGATGGCTTTGCCGCGCCGCTTTTGAACGAGGGAGAAAAGCTGCTGCAAATGGGCGCATACACGGGGCGGCTGATCCTGCTGGTCGAAATGCCGGACGGAAGCCGTCGTGTGCGCGTTTGTGATTGGAATGGGTCTGGATATGACATGCAGGACAGCGGCAGGCTTTCAAATAGTGCGTCGCTCGATATTTTTCATGCCAATCGAGATGTTATTTATCTGAAAAAAGACAAATACGACGAATATGAGGCATATGTTTATGAGTTTGGTATCACATGCCTGGGAGAATGGATGCTCAAAAGCGTGTCGGGCGAGTATTCGTTCTCTGTCGGCGCGGACTGCGTTGAAGTAGAGGAGGATACCGCGGTAAACTGGGAGCGGAACAAGTGCTGGGTGTATGGAAAAAGCACGCCGCTGAAGCTGGCAACGCTGGACGAGAACGACCTGCCGAAAACGCGGGAGGAAGCGGTCGCGCGGCTGGATGAAAGCGCTTACGCCTTTGTGAACAACGATGATCCGGCGGACAGACTGCATCTGCGGGAAGCGCCGGATAGAAATTCAAGGTCGCTCGGCAAATTCTACAACCGCACGCCGGTGCAGGTTTTGGAACGGGCGGGCGAATGGACGCGCGTGCGCATCGGCATGGAAAAGCCGCTTGAAGGCTGGATGATGACGAAATACCTGAAATTTGGCGGCGGGGACAGGAGTGTCCAATGCGCATTCGAGGCGCTGTGGCCACGGGATGAAAGCGCGCCCATGTACAGCCGACCGAAGGATACGGCGGAAAGCTATGCCGTATGGAGCGGCGGCTATGTCATCGGCGTATATGGCGACGACTGGGTCATTGTGATGACGTGGGACGGCGAAGCAGGCTATGCGCTGCGCAGCGACCTGATGGGGCTGACGGGGAACGGGTGAGCCTTCTCCACCTGCAATATACAGGGGAAAGATAGAGAAAAACCGAATTCAGTCAAGCGTTGATTTTTATGGAAGAAGAGCTTTCATAAAAGTCAACGCTTTTGTGTTTGAAAAAAGATTTCAAAATGCGAATATGAAATACTGAAACGGATAATTGAGCGTTAAGATGGCTTAAATATGGATAAAATCGACAAAAATGCAACTTTATGAAATTGATTATTCAAATTAGTCTTGACAGATTGTTGGGATGCCATTATACTGAATCCATGCTTGATTTGGAAGTGCAAAGCGGTTCTCCCGCTTGCCAATACATTAGGAGGGAAACACCTATGAAAAAGACGATCATGGCGCTGCTGTGCGCCGCTATGATGCTGGTGACCTGCTCCGGCGCGTTTGCCGCAGAACAGGTGCTGAGCGTGTACCGCGCCAACGAGCCGACGACGCTTGACCGCGTTGCCTCCACCATCGACGAAGCCGGTAAGTTCATCCTGTGGGATGCCAGCGAACCGCTCTTCCGCATCGAGGAAGGCGCGACCGTTATGTCCGGCGCAGAGAGCTATACCTACGACGAGGACACCATGACCTACACCTTCACCATCCGTGACAACTACTGGGAGGATGGCGTCAAGGTCACCGCGCAGGATTACCTCTATTCCTTCCAGCGCATGGTCGATCCGAACAACGCTTACGGCTATATCTCCGATATCTACTGCATCGAGAACGCCGAGGCGATCTACGCGGGCGAGAAGGATGTTTCCGAGCTGGGCGTTTCCGCGCCGGATGACAAGACGCTGGTCATCAAGCTCAACGATGTGAATCCGGCGTTCCTGGAGGTCGTTCCGCTGTATCCGCAGCGCAAGGATTTCGTCGAGGCGATGGGCGACAGCTACGGCATCGACGCGGACAAGTTCCTCTCCTGCGGCCCGTTCAAGCTGACGGCTTGGGAGCATAACAGCTATCTGACGCTGGAAAAGAACGAGTATTACTGGGATGCTGAGAACGTGAAGCTCGAAAAGGTCAATGTTTACATCATCACCGACAGCAACGCGATTTACAGCGCCATGAAGAACGGTACGCTGGATTACATGGAGACCCGTAATCCGGATTACATCACCGAGTTCCAGAATGACGCGAACTTCGCCGTCACGGACTATGTTTCTCCGGCGCTGACCTTCGTCCTCTTCAACGGTCAGGACGAACTGCTTCAGAATACCAAGATCCGTCAGGCGCTGTCCCTTGCTATCGACCGCCAGTTCTTCGTGGACGCGATGTACAGCGGCGTATACCTTCCGGCTTACGGTCTGACCTCCTGGGCGATCGGCATTGACGGCACCGCGCTGCGCGATGTCGCGCCGGAACCGCTCAAGGAACTGGCTGACTCCGGCGTAGACCCGAAGGAACTGTTCATCGAAGGTCTGACCGAACTGGGCATGGATCCCGACCCGTCCAAGGTGACCATCACCTTCAGCATTTCTTCCAGCTCTACGACGGATGACACGATCGCGCTGTATCAGGCAATGTGGGGCGAGACTCTCGGCATCAACGTCGTTGCGGATGTTTCTCAGTGGGCTTCCTTCTGGTCTGACTGCCGCGCGGGCGATTTCCAGGTCGGCACGCTGGCGTGGAGCGGCGAGATCGACGTGAGCTTCCTGTTCAACCTTTTCCTCAAGGAGAACGCGCAGATGCCGTGCTTCACCTACTCCGACGAGTTCGACGAGCTGGTCAAGACGGCGAACAAGTCCTTTGACAAGGACGAGCGCCTGAAGCTCTACGCGCAGGCTGAGAAGATCATGATTTCTGACCTGGCGGCGATCGCGCCGGTCTGCTACCGCGTACAGAAGGCTGTTCTGCGCAGCAATGTTCAGGGCTGGGATTACAACGTATTCTCTACTGCCGGACATCGCCACGTTTCCATCGCGGACTAATTCGACAGCTTGTTCAGGGAGAAAGCCAGAGAGAACAAAGCTCTGGCTTTCTTCTTATTGCAGGGGGAGGGAGAACGCTGGGCTGCCGCCCAGACCTGCCTGAGGGACCAGTCCCTCAGACTCCCTTCTTCGCTTCGCGGCGGTTTGAATCGACTTATCGTCAGCTGTCGCAAAGCGACAGCGTAGTGGGAAATCCAAGAACCTCAGGTTCTTGGTGGGGTTCGGGGCAAAGCCCCGACCGTCCCTCCGCGTCCCCTCGGAGCCCCTCATTTCAAAGACGAAAGGAGCGACGGCAAGTGGCTAAGTATATCCTCAAGCGCGTCGTCTATATGTTCGTAGTGCTGTTTATCGTGACGACGGTCACGTTCTTCCTGATGCACTGCATCCCGGGCGATCCCATCACAGCGCTTGTCCAGAAACTGCCGGAGCAGACGAAGATCAATTATTACGCTAAATACGGACTGGATAAGCCGGTCATCGAACAGTATTTCCTCTTCCTGAAGGGTATCTTCACGGAAGGCACGCTCGGCGAATCCATCCGCTATCCGGGACGTATGGTCACGGATATGATCGGCAAGTACGCAGGTAATTCCGGCGAGATTGGTCTGATTGCCGTGGCGATTGGCTTTGTTGTCGGCATCATCATGGGTACGATCTGCGCGCTTAAACGCAACAAACTGCCGGATAAGATCCTGAGCGTCATCGCGATCCTCGGCATTTCCGTACCGGTGTTCCTTGTCAGCTCCGTGCTGCAATACCTGCTGACGGTCGTATTCCCGATCTTCCCGACGCTGGGCTGGGGTACGCCTGCGCATAAAGTGCTGCCGATCTTGTGCATGGCGCTCTCGCCGCTGGCGACCTATACGCGCTATATGCGCTCCAGCGTGCTGGACGTCATCAATCAGGATTACATCACGATGGCGGAGGCAAAGGGCTTGAGCTTTGGTCAGGTCGTCCGCCGCCATGTGCTGCGCAATTCCATTCTGCCGTCGCTGACGATACTCGGGCCGAACGTGGCGGGCGTGTTCTCCGGCTCGTTCGTTATCGAGACGATCTTCTCCATCCCTGGTCTGGGCTACTATTACATCACCGCGGTCAACGACCGCGATTTCCCGATGATCGTAGGCTGCGCGATGTTCTATACGGGCATTTACATCCTTTCGCTGCTCGTTGTGGATATTCTGTATGTCATTGTTGACCCGCGTATCCGCCTGTCGGAAAGCTAAAAGGAGGATGACGTTATGGAAAAACAACCGGATATGCAGCTTAGCGACGAGCTGTTTGAAATCGTAGGCTGCGACGATGCGCAGAGCGAGAAGATCGCCCGCCCGCAGACCACTTATCTCAAGGACGCGTGGCGCAGGTTCAAGCAGAACAAAGTCGCGGTCGGCGCGTTCATCATGCTTGTTTTCATCGTGTTCCTGACCATCTTCGGCCCGACGCTCTGCGGTTACGATTACGCCAAGATGAGCAAGGATATGAAGCAGTGGCCCTCTGCGCAGCATTGGTTCGGCACGGATAAGCTTGGGCGCGACCTCTTCGCCCGCGTATGCGTCGGCGGACGTGTGTCCATGGAGATCGGCATCATCGGCGCGCTGATTACGACGGTCATCGGCGCGATCTACGGCGCGATATCCGCATATGTCGGCGGCGTGGTCGATTCGGTGATGATGCGTATCGTCGAGATCATCAGCTCCATTCCGTATATGATCGTGGTCATCATGCTCAGCCTGATGCTGGGCAGCTCGGGCGTCGGCTCGGTCATGCTGGCGCTGTGCATCGTCGGCTGGTGTCCGACGGCGCGGCTGGTGCGCGGTCAGGTCTTGCAGCTGGTCGGAAGCGACTATATCGTCGCGGCGCGCACGCTGGGCGTGAGCGATTTCAAGATCATTATGCGCCATATGCTCCCCAACACGATGAGCGTGATTATCGTCAACCTGACGTTCCGCATTCCGAACTACATCTTTTCCGAGGCGTTCCTGAGCTATGTCGGCTTGGGCATCAGCGCGCCGGATACGAGCTGGGGCATGCTGGCTTCCGCCGGCAAGGAAACGATGTTCACCGAACCGTATATGATGATCTTTCCGGCGCTGATGATCGCGCTGACGATGCTGTCCTTTACGCTGTTCGGCGACGGACTGCGCGACGCGCTTGACCCGAAACTTCGCCGCTGAGGAAGGAGGAAAGACGAAATGAGTCGTTTATTGGAAGTTGAAGACCTTCGCGTTTCGTTCCATTCCTACGCGGGCGAGGTCAAAGCCGTGCGCGGCATCTCCTTCGGCGTGGAAAAGGGCGAAACGCTGGCGCTGGTCGGCGAGAGCGGATGCGGCAAATCCGTAACGGCAAAGGCGCTGATGCGCCTGTTTGACCGCACGTCGGGCGAGATCATGCCCGGCAGCAAGATTACCTTTGACGGTCAGGATGTGCTGGCGCTCAGCCGCAAGGAGCTTTACGCCTTCCGCGGCGCGCAGATCGGCATGATCTTTCAGGATCCGATGACCTCGCTCGACCCGACGATGACCGTCGGCAAGCAGGTCGGCGAGAGCCTGATGATCCACAAGGGCATCTCCATGCGCGAGGCGGAGAAGGAAGCCATCGACCTGCTGCGCATGGTCGAAATTCCAAATCCGGAGGAGCGCATCAAGGCGTATCCGCATCAGCTCTCCGGCGGCATGCGCCAGCGCGTGGTCATCGCGACGGCGCTGGCATGCAACCCGAAGCTGCTGATTGCCGACGAGCCGACGACGGCGCTGGACGTGACGATTCAGGCGCAGGTTCTCGACCTGCTGCGCGACCTCAAGAAGCGGCTGGGTACGGCGATTATCCTCGTCACGCATGATCTCGGCATTGTCGCGGATTTCGCGGACAGGATACAGGTCATGTATGCCGGACAGATCGTCGAAGAAGGGATGAAGGAAGAGATCTTCCGTTCCTGCGAACATCCGTATACATGGGCGCTGCTGCGCTCTATCCCGCAGGAGGGCGCGTCCGGAACGGAACTCTATTCGCTGCATGGCACGCCGCCCGATCTGCTCCTGCCGCTGACGGGCTGCCCGTTTGCTTCCCGCTGCGAATACTGCATGGGCATCTGCAAGCAGCGCGCACCGGAAAAGACCCAGCTCAGCGATACGCACGCGGTGAGCTGCTGGCTGAAGCATCCCAAAGCGCCGAAAGTTAAGAATCCCGTAGAGATTGGAGGAAAGAGCCGTGGCTGAGAGCGAATATCTTGTGCAGGTTCAAAACCTCAAGCAGTATTTCGGCTTGGGTAAGGGACGCGTCATCAAAGCGGTTGACGACGTTTCCTTTGCTATCCGTCCGGGCGAAACGTTTGGTCTGGTCGGCGAGAGCGGATGCGGCAAATCCACGACGGGTCGCGCCGTGCTGGGCATCAATAAGCCGACGTCGGGCAAGATCCTCTTTAACGGAAAGGATATCAGCACGTTCAACCGCGCGGAGAAGATGAACTTCCGCAAAAACGCGCAGATGATCTTTCAGGATCCATACGCCTGCCTGGATCCGAGGATGACCATTTCCTCTATCATCAAGGAAGGCATGGAAGTCCATTTCAAATACAGCAAGAGGGAAGCGGATGAAAAGGTTCGCGAACTGCTGGCGACCGTCGGTCTGACGGAGGATTATGCGTCGCGCTTCCCGCATGAGCTTTCCGGCGGACAGCGACAGCGCATCGGCATCGCCCGCGCGCTCGCCGTTGAGCCGAGCTTCATCGTCTGCGATGAGCCGATCGCCGCGCTGGATGTGTCCATTCAGGCGCAGGTCGTCAACCTGCTGATGCGCGTGCAGAGGGAGAAGAACCACGCCTATCTGTTTATCTCGCATGACCTGTCGATGGTTCGCCATATCAGCAATCATGTCGGCGTCATGTACCTGGGCAGTCTGGTTGAGACCGCACCGAGCGAGGAGATTTATACCCATCCGCTCCATCCGTATACAAAGGCGCTGTTCTCCGCGATTCCCAAGCCCGATCCGGACGCAGATTGGGCGAATACCCGCGTCAAGCTTCAGGGCGAAGTGCCGAGCCCGATCAATACCCCGCCGGGATGTAAGTTCTATGCGCGCTGCCCGTATGCGAAGGATATCTGCCGCCAGAAAGCGCCGGAACTCAAAGACGTCGGACAGGGGCATCGCGTGGCATGCTATGAGGTCTGATGAGATTTTTCGATAAGCTTGAATCGTAGGCGCGAAGCGAAGAAGGGAGTCTGAGGGATGAAGTCCCTCAGGCAGGTCTGGGCGGCAGCCCAGCGTATCCCTGTCGCGAAGCGATATAAGAAAAGAAGTCAGGGAGCGAAGCGTTCCCTGACGGAGGAATGTTAAGGCTGTTCTTTCTGTAAAAGAAAGTGCAGCCTTTTTGCATGCGATTCGGTTGAAACAGACCTGCTCAAAGTCAGGTGTCGCTTTGCTCCCTGACTCCCTGCTTTTTTGCTTCGCAATGGGTTACGCTGGGCTGCCGCCCAGACCTGCTTGGGGATTTCATCCCCAAACCCCATCTTCGCTTCGCGGCGGTTTTAATCGGCTTTTCAGAAAGTGAAATTTGAACAAACCATGAAAAAACAATAATACCCATTGACAAAGTAGGAAAGTGCGAATATCATACACGATGTGAATTGAATCAATGGGGGAGCAAACAGAATGGATCAGTTTTCCAGAACCGAGCTTGTACTGGGTACGTCTGCCGTCGCGCATTTAAAGACCTGCCGCGTTGCGATCTTCGGTGTCGGCGGTGTCGGCGGCTATGCGGCGGAGGCGCTCGTGCGCAGCGGCGTGGGCGCAATCGACCTGTACGACGACGACCGCGTCTGCCTGACGAACCTCAACCGTCAGCTCATCGCGACGCGCAAGACTGTCGGTCAATATAAGGTGGACGTGATGCAGCAGCGCCTGCATGACATCAATCCGAATGTAGAGATCAACACGTTCAAGATGTTCTATATGCCGGATACTGCGGACGAGGTCGATTTAACGCAGTACGATTATGTGGTGGACGCGGTGGATACCGTGACGGCGAAGCTCGAGCTGGTCTGCCGCGCCAAGCGCGCGGGCGTGCGCATCATCAGCGCGATGGGCGCAGGCAACAAGATGGATCCCTCCCGCCTGCGCGTGGCGTATATCGAAAAGACGAGCGTCTGCCCGCTGGCGCGCGTCATGCGGACGGAACTCAAAAAGCGCAGAATCCGCAAGCTGAAAGTCGTCTTTTCGGATGAACAGCCCATCAAGCCGGTCGATGATCCGGCGCTGAGCTGTCGAAACCACTGCATCTGCCCGCCGGGGACGGTGCGCAAATGCACGGCGCGGCGCGATATTCCCGGAAGCACGGCGTTCGTTCCGCCGGCGATGGGCATCCTGATCGCTTCTGAAATCGTCAAAGACCTGATTGGAGAGAATAAAGCTCGATGAAAAAACTGATTTTTCCGCTGATGATGGCGGCGCTGCTGTTGAGCGGATGCGCCGCAAAGAAGGACGAAACGACGCCAACGACGCAAGCCGCAAACGGCGATATGGTCATTACGCTGAGTGATATCGGCGCAGAGCCGACGTTTATTGATGGAAAAATTGGCGATGCGCCGATGCAGGTCATTGCCATCCGCGACGCAGACGGAACAGTCCGCCTGTCCTACAATACGTGTCAGGTCTGCCAAGGGTCGCCGTGGGCGTTCTTTGAAGAGCAAAACGGCGGTCTTGTCTGCCAGAACTGCGGAAACGCGTTCAGCACGGATGCCATCGGCAAGGGCGGCTATGGCTGCATGCCGCTCATGGTTCCCGCATACACGCTGACGGATGACAGCGTGGTCATCGCGGCGGACACGCTGGAGGCGGTCAAAGATGCGTTCTCCGGCTGGAAGGTGTTTCCGTGAAGCGGCGGATGACATGGCGCGTCGAGGGGATGTTCTGTCCGCACTGTGAGCAGACGGTCATGCAGGCGGTCAGAAAACTGAACGGGCTTGAAAACGCCGCGGTCAGCTATCGGGCGGGGACGCTTTCGGCGCTGTGGGACGAAGAAGCGCTTTCTGAAAAACGGCTTGCCGACTGTCTGGCAGAACAGGGTTATACGCTCAAAAGGCAGCGCAGCGCGCTGCATGATGGAATCGCTTTTATTGGCGGAATTGCGGCGCTGGCGCTGCTTGGCTGGGCGATACAGGCGACGGGGCTTGATGCGCTCGTTAATGCGTTTCCGACGGCAAAGGCGGGCATGAGTTTGGGCATGCTGTTTCTGGTCGGCATGATGACTTCGCTGCATTGCGTGGCGATGTGCGGCGGATTCAGCGTGGCGGGCGGCGCGAATGACAGGACGACGAAGAGCGCCGTCTTTTATAATCTGGGGCGCGTGGTATCCTACACGCTGACGGGCGCGCTCGTCGGCGCGCTGGGAACGGTGTTCAGCCTGTCTCAGCCGGTCAAGGCAGGGATTCAGATTGCCGCCGCCGCGTTCATGCTGGCGATGGCGCTCAACCTGCTCGGATGCTTTTCATTTCTGCGGAAACTGCCCTTGCACCTGCCCGATGGACTGCGCATTCGTGGAATAGGGCATTCGGCGTTTGCGCTGGGCTTGGCAAACGGATTGATGCCCTGCGGGCCGCTTCAGGCGATGCAGCTCTTTGCGCTGTCCAGCGGGAGCTGGCATATGGGCGCGCTGTCGATGCTCTGTTTCAGCTTGGGTACCGTGCCGCTGATGCTCGGCGTCGGCGTGGCGAGCGGAAAGCTGAACCGGCGGTTTGCCAAGCCGATGCGGCTGGCTTCCGCGGCGCTCGTCGCCGTGATGGGCATGAACATGATGCAGAACGGTTTTGCGCTTGCCGGTGTGAATACGGTTCTGCCCGCAGGACAGGCGGTCATGCGGGAAAGTCAGGACGGCGTGGCTGCGGTGCAGGACGGGGTGCAGGTCGTTCATACGACGCTGGATTATCGAAGCTATGCGCCGATCACGGTTCAAGCTGGCATGCCCGTCCGCTGGACGATATCCGCGGAGAGCCGCGTACTCAACGGCTGCAACAATGCGCTGGTCATCCCCGAATTCGGCATCCAGAAAACGCTGGAAGCGGGGGAGAATGTCATCGAGTTCACGCCGCAGGAAGGCGGCGTATTCCCGTACAGCTGCTGGATGGGCATGATCCGCTCGACCATCACAGTCGTAGAATAGCCTGAATCACTTTTTTCGGACAGAATTTTACAAAAACCGTTGACAACTGCGTACTCCTATGCTATACTGAACAAGTGCTTAGGGGTATGGTGTAATGGTAACACGTGGGTCTCCAAAACCTTTGTTGAGGGTTCGAGTCCTTCTGCCCCTGCCAATGAGAGAAGCTGAACTGACAAAGTTTGGCTTCTCTTTTTTGCCTTATAGGAAATTGCGTAAAAATCGCCCGCGTGAGCAAAACTTTGATGCGTGGCGGACTTCGGCGGAAGTGAACGCGGGCTCAGCCCGCTTCAAAGGACGCATAGGTCGGTTATTGGTACGGGCTGTCAGAATAAATCCGGAAAAAAGAATAGAATAAGATGCGGGATGGTCTTACCAACTCGCATCTTTTGTTGTAGTTTGAAATGAACCAAAACACAACGAAAAATGATACCGTAAAAGAGCAGAGACTGCAAATAGTTTTACCGTTGGATTTGAAGTTACCGGAGGAGGAGCAAGCTGCATAAAGAAAACCAGAATCCCATTCTTCGAGATTCTGGCAGATCGGTTTTGTTATTTTGATTGTCTACTTGAGAGGGAGCAGTTCAGCCTGACAGCCTCTTTTTGTCCACAGCCTGAAACAGGTTCAGCGCCCTTCTTTTTGTTGTTCAATCATCTCTCCGCATACTTCATAACCTTATCGCGCAAGTCGAGCGTAAACGTATCGAATTCCGCCGGAGAAAGGGCGCGCGGATAGCTCATGACGATCAGTTCATGGCCAAGGTTGGCGAGCTGATACGGCGGATGGATATGCTTATAGCCGTTTTGCACATAGCCGCAGCGCACATAGAAATCCCGACGGCGGCGCGCAATGTCGTCAATCAGCGGGTCGATTTCCAGAATGATCGGCTTGCTGTTTTGCTGGGCAAGCTGGCGCAGGATGAGCGTGCCTAAGCCGTGACCGCGAAGAGCCGGTTCGACGCAGAAATGCTCAACATAAATGTACGAACCGAAATCCCAGTAGAGGATAAGACCGGCAAGCGCGCCGTTCATCAGGCACATGTCAAAATGATAGGCAGGGTCGCTCATGACGGCTTTCTGGTCGTTCCAGAGACGCAGCTCATGGCTGGGAAAACTCGCGCGGTAGAGCGTCATGGCGGCGTCCATCAAAGCGCCGCTCGTGTCGCGGCAGCGACCGAAGGTGATGTTCATAAAAAAGCTCCTTTATATGACAGATTTTCAGATAAAATTGGGTTTTAAACGGAATACATACGCAGAGAATGCCTGCAAAGGGGAAGGCAGAGGCGCGTTACCATCCCTCAGCTATCGCGAAGCGATAGCGTAGTCAGGGTGCAGGGAACAAGGTTCCCTGCCGGGGTTTGGGGATTGGAGTCACGCGCCCGCTGTGCGGGATTCAGCGTGACGGAAATCGGAAATCGTAAGAAACGCTTTGCGTTTCTATACGAGTTTCCCGGATCAGAGTCCCAACGTCCCCAACGTTCCCAACGTCTCCCCTCTTTCGTTACTCCTCGCTCAGCTTGATGACCAGTACGCCGTCAATGAGCTGACAGCAGCCCGCGGCAGGGAAGGCGGGCTGGGCTTGAACGTCGTCGCGGAGTTTGAGCTGCTCAAGCTCGTAGGTGCTGACGAAGTTGAAGGGATAGCCCATGACCTCCCACATGTACCAGAGGTTGCCGTCGTCGCTGGTCGGCGCGAAGTTGTTCTGCGCGGCGTCCAGAACGGTCAGGGTTTCAAATCCGTCGTGCGTTATGGAGAACACGGAGTTGTCCAGCGTGCCGATGATGGCGGTCGGCGTTTCGCCCGGCTTGTATCCCGGAACGGCTTCCGCGCGGTTAAGCACGCGCGTCATGACGGAGAGCGTTGAATCGAATTCGAGCGCCTTTTTCAGATAGACCTGATTGGCGAAAATCGTCGTACCCAGCAGCGTGATGCCCAGCATACCGGCGACGACAGGATAGACCGATTCGAGCGAAACGCCGATGACTTCCTGAAGCAGGATGATAAGCAGAACTTGCAGCAGGCAGAAGGGCATGGCGGCCTGCGGCGCCTGTTCTGCGCTGAAAAACGGAAGATTGAGCGCAAGCGGGAGAGCAAGAGCGAGAAAGAGGACGCACAGCGCGCGGAACGGCTTGCGCTTGAGACGAAGAACGAGCGTCAGCAGCGCCGCCGCGCAGATGGTCAGCAGGATGCCGTTTAAGATCTTGCCGACATGCGGATAGAGAGTCAGCGGGGAGAAGAGCATGGAGAGCGGATAGCGCCATGTATCCCAAAGCGACGCGCCGGTTTGCAGGGAAGCCTGCGGGTCGATGCCATAATGATGGGTCAGCTGGATATAGCCGCCCATATAGACTGCGCCGCCCAGCAGCGCACAGAGCAGACCGCCCAGGGCGCGGAGAGCGCAGAGACTGCCGCGCTTGTCGCCGTCGGCGAGGGACTGAATCAGCGAGACGGATACCACGCCGAGGAAGAAGGAGAATGCCGCGGGATCAAGCGCCTGCGCGGCGGCAAGCAGCAATGCGCCCGGCATAAAGCCGACGCGGATGCGCAGACACAGCGCGGCGGCGCAGGCGGCAAGCAGCATCGCGAGAAACAGCGCGTCCGCCGTATGCAGAGAGCCGGCGAAGGCGATCAGAACGGCAGGCGAAAGCGCCAGCGAACCGGCGAGCATCACGCACAGCGGCAGGCGTTTGACGCCCAGCAGGGCGGACAGCACCGCGCCGGTCAGCGACAGGAACAGCGCGCTGAGCAGCCCGACGAGGATCGGCGCACTGACAGCGCCGCGAACGCGCCAGTAAAACGGCTGGAGGTAGACGCCGGAAGCGATTTGAGCATCCGCGCCTTTGGCGGCATTGAACATGACCGACGCGCCGGAAAACGTCAGGTTCAGAAAGCAGAAAGCGTGCGCCGCCAGCACGAGCAGGAAGGTCATCAGCGCCGTTTGGCGCATCGCCTTTTTATCCGCGCGGGGGAAAGCATCGAGCAGGATGGAATTCATAACGTATACTCCTTTTGTGCGTTTATCCCAGACGGATATAGAGGACGCCGTCGATCATCCGGCAGCACGCCGCGTCAGGAAAGATGGAGAGCGAATCCACTTCGGGCTGAGCGCTCAGGGCGCGGCGCGTGTCCTCGTCCACGAGGTTGACGTTTGCGCCGAGCGCCATTTTCAGATACCAGTAGGTCGCCGTTTCATACGAGGCGGCGTAGGTATAGCGCGCGCCCTGATAGCCGTCCAGCGGCTCAAAGCCGGGATGCGTCATGGAAATGGTTGAAGAGGTCAGAATGCCGACCAGAACGACGGGCGTTTCGCCGGGAACATAGCCTTCCGTCTGTTCGATGCGGTCAAGCACGCGGGTCATCGCGGAAAGCGTCGAGGACCATTCGACATCACGCTTGAACGCCAGCTGATTGGACAGAAAGGTATTCTGCGCAATGACGGCGCACAGCAGCAATTGCGCGCCGCGCGCGGCGAGGCGGCAAAGCTTGCTCTGCCCATTCAGCGCGGAAGCGGCGAGGAGCAGCGCGGCGACATCGAAGAACACATAGGCGTAGATGGTCAGCCCGCTTGCCAAGCCCTGCGCGATGAACTGAACGAAGTTCATCGCCGGAATGAGCAGGAGAACGAGCAGCAGGAGCATCCCCTTGGACGCGGCAGGCAGGGCTTTTGCGCGGGAAAACAGCATGACGCCGCAAAGCGCAAGCAGAACCAGATTCAGGATCGGAGAGATGGCGGGCGTATGGGAGGGAATCACATCCGCGCCGCCGGGGGTAAAGAGAAAACGGATGGGCGTCAGGAGAGTCTGCATCAGGTATTCGCCGATGCGGTCGTAGGCAAAGTAATTGAGCGCGCCCACGCCGTTATACTCGTAGGAGACGCTGCTGCCGAGAACGTTCATGACGACGCGCAGGACGGCGGCGTAGAGGACGAGTCCGGCGAGGATGCAGCCGCATGCCGCCAGCCCCGTGAGAAAGGTATCCTTTGGTTTTGCGCCGTCCAGCGTCCGGCGGATGAGGACGAGGATGATAAGCACTGCGGCGACCGGCAGATAGCTTTGATACAGCCCAAGAGACAGCAAGAAAAAGGGGATGGACAGCAGCGCCCGCCTGCCGCCGCGCAGAAAGGCATATGCGCCCGCCGTGGAAAACAGCAGGGAGAGCGCGTAGACGTCCGTCCACGGCAGATAAGTTGCGTTGGAAACGGCGAACGTTTCATGGGTGACCAGCAGAGCGGAAAGCAGCGCGATATCCCGCTTTTTGTCCAAATGGAAGAGAGACGCCATCAGCATGCACGAAAGCGCAAGGAACGCCGTGGCAAACAGACCGATGACCGGCGGGACGGTCATCTCGCCGCGGACGAGCCAATAGACGGGCTGCAAATAGCGGCCGAGGGTCGCCTGATAGACCGCCTCGCCCTGCTGGCTCAGGAGCATGGCGTCGCCGCTGAAACAGAGGGAGAAATAGCGGCAGCCATGCGCAAGGAGAGAAAACAGCAGCGTAAAAAGCGCGCAGGCTTTATGTCGGGAAGCGTGTTTTGACGACATGCAATACCAGCTTTCATAGGGAAAATATAGGGATTTTTTGAGAGAACGGAACAGATTTCCATGAAGACGATTGTACTAAGCGCAGAGACGATTGTCAAGAAGATTAGACAAGGTCGTCAGACCATGTGTGAAAGATGCAAAAGGAAAAGCCAATTCCTGCCATAAGCCCCAAAATATGAACAAAAGTCATTTGAATTTTCCTGTCTTGGTTGACATTAAATTGCCTGAAGGCTATAATAGAAACGTCGAGAAATGACTGTTCGTGACGATCCCTGCTCGGACAGGATTCTCACAGAGGCGTTAAACCTTGATTCACATAGGGAGGTTTTTTACCAATGGCAAAGAAAATGACCGTTGACGGCAATACCGCTGTCAGCCACGTCGCTTATGCGTTCAGCGAAGTGGCAGCGATTTACCCGATCACCCCGTCTTCCCCGATGGCGGAAGTCGCGGATGACTGGGCTGCGCATGATCGCAAGAACCTGTTCGGTCAGACTGTCCGCATCGCTGAGATGCAGTCCGAGGCTGGTGCCGCCGGTGCTGTGCATGGCTCTTTGAAGGCCGGCGCGCTCACCACGACGTTCACCGCGTCCCAGGGTCTGCTGCTGATGATCCCGAACATGTACAAGATCGCTGGCGAGCTGCTGCCGTGTGTTTTCCATGTGAGCGCCCGTGCGCTGGCTTACCATGCGCTGTCTATCTTCGGCGACCATTCTGACGTTATGGCTTGCCGCCAGACCGGTTTTGCGATGCTGGCTTCCAACTCCGTTCAGGAAGCGGAAGACATGGCGCTGGTCGCGCATGTCGCAACGCTGAAGAGCTCCGTTCCGTTCCTGCACTTCTTCGACGGCTTCCGCACCTCTCACGAGATTCAGAAGATCGATGAGATCGCGTATGAAGACATGGCGAAGCTGCTCCCGGCTGAGAAGGTCGCTGAGTTCCGCGCCCGCGCGCTGAATCCGGATCATCCGACTCTGGGCGGCACCGCGCAGAACCCGGATATCTACTTCCAGGGCCGTGAAGCCGGCAACAAGTATTACAACGCTGTTCCGGCGATCGTGGAAGAGGTCATGGACGAAGTGTCCAAGATCACCGGCCGCCCGCACAAGCCGTTTGACTACGTTGGCGCTCCGGATGCGGAGTACGTCATCGTGGCGATGG
>CAKTXP010000019.1 GCA_934631055.1 uncultured Clostridia bacterium
CGTCTTGACCATCGGGTGGAATCTCCTTTCAAAATACCTGCCTGCCAACACTTCTTTTCAGACGCGAACCCTCGCCGTCTGTTTATGGCGGGAAAAACCCGCCCTTATCCTCTCCGCAGTCCGCGGAAAAGCGAAAGCCTGTCGTACTTTCCGTAACAAAAAACCGCCGTCTGGGCGACCCATGTCTCCCAAACGACGGTCATCTGGGACAAAGCCCTTTGTTTGAACGAAGCGGAGAAATTACTTACGCAGACCCAGCTTCGCAACCAGCGCACGATAACGCTCGATGTCAACACGCTTGAGGTACTCCAGCATGTTGCGGCGCTGACCGACCATCAGCAGCAGACCACGATGAGAGTGGTGATCCTTCGCGTGGGTCTTGAGGTGGTCGTTGAGGTGGTTGATGCGCGCGGTCAGCAGAGCGACCTGAACCTCAGGGGAGCCGGTGTCGCCCTCGTGACGAGCATATTCCTTGATGATAGCTTCCTTCATTGCCTTATCCATAGATAAAACCTCCAAAATAAATATGTTGTGCCAATCGCCGCCCGCATAGAAAAACGTTTGGAGAACGCGATTATCTGCGCGCGCGGTTCAGACCGAAACATATTGTAACACGGAAGCCTCGCTTTGTAAACAGGGCTTCCGTGCTTTTCTCAATTATTTTTCAAAATAGGCTCGCACCTGTTCGCGGTTTTTCATGACTTCCGCCTTCAGCTCGTCAAGCGAGTCAAACTTCTTTTCCGGACGGATAAAGCTGCAAAACAGCAGCCGCATATGCTTGTCATACAATGAGCCGCCCTCATAATCCAGCAGATTCGCCTCAATGGTCGCCGGTCCGCCGGGCGCCGTCGGATGCGTGCCGACGTTCACCGCAGCGATATGCCACTGACCATCCACATATGCGCGCGCCGCATAGACCCCCTTGGGCGGAATCGCCTTTCCCTTCGGATAAAACAGGTTCGCCGTCGGGAAATCAAGTCTGCTCCCCAGCTGCTTGCCGCGGCGGATAACGCCGCTGATAGCGTAAGGTCTGCCCAGCAGCCGCGTCGCCAGCTCCATATCGCCTTTCGTCACCGCCGCACGCACGCGCGTTGAAGATACCGGCTCACCGTCGATCTGCACCTCGTCCACGACGTGCGTCTCAAAACCAAACTGCTCGCCAAACCGGCGCATATCTTCCGCCTTGCCCGCGCCCATGCGCCCAAAGGAATAGTTAAATCCCACGACAACATGCTTCGGATGCAGCGTCTCCACGACCGAACGGACAAATTCCTCCGGCGTCTGCGCGGCATACGCCCGATCAAACGGTCGAAGCACCGCAGCATCAATGCCCAATTGCGCGATGGAGCGCACTTTTTCCGAGCGCGTTTCCAGCTGCGGCGGCACTTTTTCCGGCGCATACGTCGCCATTGGATGCGACGAGAACGTATAGACTACGCTCTTCAGGTCATGCAGAGCGGCAAGCTCGTTCGCCTTGCGCATCAGCTGCGCGTGTCCTTCATGCACGCCGTCAAACATGCCGAAAGCCACGACCGTTTCTCCGCCGCGCCATTGCCGCTCGTGTGTCAAAAGTATCATGTTTCTTCCTTCAAACTCCACAAAAATCCCGTAACGTCATTCCAGAAGCATGGCGTCGAATTTCAGTCCGTCGCCGTCAAAACGCCCCAGACCGCAGAACTGTCCGTTCAGGTACAGCCGCGTCGGTTTCCCCGCCTGGATCTCGCCGACCAGTTCGCGCCTTGTCAGCTTGTTTCCATTGCGCGCGAAGCGCTCAGCTTCCGGACGGATATCCAGCTTGGGCAGATGCCCCAGCGGCTTGTCCATTTCGACCAGCAGCGGCGAAAGATCCTCTGCCGCGTCGATTTCTTCGATTGTATGCGCATCATCCAGTGTAAACATGCCCGTCTGCGTGCGCAGGAGCATACCCATATGCGCTTTGCAGCCCATCGCTTCACCGATATCGTTGCAAAGCGTGCGGATATAGGTTCCCCGCCCACACCGTATTGCCAGAATAAAACTGCCATCTTCCTGCTCATGCAGAATGTCAATGGCGTAGACCTGCGTCGGACGCGGTTCGACCTGCACCTCGACGCCCTGCCGCGCAAGGTCGCAGAGCTTCTGCCCGTCCCGCTTGAGCGCGGAATACATCGGCGGGATCTGCGCAATCTCCCCGATGAACTGCGGCAGGACGCTCTCCATCTGCTCGCGCGACGCACGCACGCCTTCGCCTGCGGTAATCGCGCCGTGCGCATCCTGCGTATCGGTCGCGTATCCAGGCTTGAGCTGCGCGACATACGTTTTTTCTTTATCAACCAGGTAATCAAACAGCCTTGCGGCGCGCCCGATCATCAGCGGCAAAACGCCGGAAGCTTCCGGGTCAAGCGTTCCCGCATGCCCTACCTTTGCGCCCTTGCCCAGTTTCCGCCGAACGCGCACGACCACGTCGCTGGACGTCATTCCCGGCGGCTTGAGTACGCAGAGGAACCCGTTCATACCAGCTTCTCCTGCCGCGGCGTCGCATCCAGCTTTTTTTTGATAGCAGCCAGCACCATGTCCAGCGCCTCAGCCAGCGGAGCATGCACCGTGCAGCCCGCCGCCTGCGCATGCCCGCCGCCGCCGAACTGAACCGCGATATCGTTGACCGTATCCGGTTCGACCGCGCGCAGAGACATCTTGATGCCTTCCTCCCGCTCGGAAGCCAGCACCGCAATGCGGACGCCCTCAACTTCCAGCGCTTTGTTCACCAAACCATCCGCCTGACCGAACGTGCAGCCCGTTTTTTCAAAGTCCTCTTTCGTGAAATCCAGTATGCCAACCTGTCCGTCGAACAGGAACCGCATCTTATTATACGCAATGCGGGTCAGGTTCACGCGGTTCATCGGCTGTGTGCGGTACAATCTGCGCGTCAGCGCCGAGATATCTACGCCGACTGCCAGCAGATTGCCCGCCGCGATCAGCGTCGCCGGAGACGTCGCCGGATACTGGAAATGACCCGTATCGGTACTCATGCCCGTCAGCAGGCAGGTTCCGATTTCCTTCGTCATCTCCACGCCCAGCCCACAGACCACCTCATATGCCAGCAGACAGCAGGCGGATTCGCCCCTGCGGATGAAATTCACCTGACCATATGCCGGATTGGTCGCGTGATGGTCAATGACCATGCGGAAACCAGCCGCATCGAACACCGCTTCCGACTTGCCCAGCAGCGAGCGGTCGCTCACGTCCACCGCGATCGCCGTGTCGTAATCGCTTCCGTTCACGTCTTCGGGATGGCGAACCGTTTCGCTGCCCGTCAAAAATTTCAGATTATCCGGCACTTCGCCGTCACAAACCACATCGACTTGCTTGCCCATCGCCAAAAAAGCAAGGCGAAGCGCCAGCGTAGAGCCCAGCGTATCCCCGTCCGGGGAAATGTGAGCCAGCAGCGCCACGCGCTTCGCCTTTCGAGCGCAGTCAAGCCAATCCTCAAATTCCCGCTTCTCCTGCGTCATTGGATCGACTCTCCTCCGTCTTTCTGACCTGATTGATCAGGCTAGCGATATGCACGCCGTATTCAATCGTCGTGTCCAGTTCAAAGATCAGCTCCGGCGTATAGCGAAGCTGTACGCGCCTGCCCAAATTATGGCGGATGAATCCCGCCGCCGTCTTGAGCGCCTTCATCATCGGCGCGCGCTTTTCCTCTTCATAGATGCTGATATAGACCTTCGCATAGCGCAGGTCACGCGTCACATCCACATGCGTAATGGAAAACATGCAGTCCGTCCGCGGGTCGGAAACATCCTCGCGGATGATCTTCTCCACCTCGCGCATGATCTCGCTGGCAATGCGGTCTGTACGCTCAAATTGTTGATTTGCCATATCGGAGTTACCTCAAAATTCAAAAAAGCGACCCGGCGGCTGTTCAGCGACCGGGCCGCGACCGTTCTGTTGCCGTGCTTACCGCGGAATCTCTTCCATCATGAAGCACTCGATGACGTCGCCTTCCTTGATGTCGGTATAATTCTCAAGGCAGACGCCGCACTCGTAGCCGTCCGCAACTTCCTTGACAGCGTCCTTGAAGCGCTGGAGCGAGGAGAGCTTGCCTTCGTAAACGACCACGTTGTCGCGCAGCAGGCGCACCTGCGCATTGCGCTGGAGCTTGCCGTCGGTGACATAGGAACCGGCAACGATGCCGACGCCCGTGATCTTGAACACGTTGCGGACTTCCGCATGACCGAGTACGTTCTCGCGGAATTCCGGCGCGAGCAGGCCCTTCTGCGCCTTCTCGATATCCTCGATTGCCTGATAGATGACGCGGTAGTAGCGGATATCAATGCCGTCACGGTTCGCCGCCTCGCGCGCTTTCGCATCCGGACGGACGTTGAAGCCAATGATGATCGCGCCGTCAATGCCCGCGAGCATGACGTCGTTCTCCGTAATCGCGCCGACGCCGCTGTGAATGGTGCGGACGCGGACTTCGCTGTTGGAGAGCTTCTCAAGCGACTGCTTGACCGCCTCGACAGAACCCTGAACATCTGCCTTGATGATGATGTTGAGATCCTTGACTTCGCCCTGTTCGAGCTTGCTGTACAGCTCTTCCAGCGTGGAAGCCGAGCTGTTCTTGACCATCGACGCGCGAGCCTTCGCCGCACGCTCTTCGACGACCTGACGCGCCAGCTTCTCGTCGGCGACCGCCATAAACTCGTCGCCCGCTTCCGGCACACCGCCGAAACCGATGATCTCAACCGGCGTAGACGGCGGCGCATTCTTCACGCGTTCGCCGCGGCTGGATACCATCGCGCGGATACGACCGTATGCGTTGCCCGCCACGACCATATCGCCGACATGCAGCGTACCGTTCTGAACCAGAGCCGTTGCGACCGCGCCGCGGGAATGATCCAGCTTCGCTTCGATGATGACGCCGCGCGCCTTGCGGTTCGGGTTCGCCTTCAGTTCGAGCATATCCGCCAGCAGCAGGACGTTCTCCAGCAGGTCATCAACGCCTTCGCCAGTCTTGGCGGAAACGTTGACCATGATGGTGTCGCCGCCCCACTCTTCCGGAACCAGCTCATAGCGGGTCAGCTCCTGCTTGACGGCATCCGGATCGGCGCCAGGCTTATCGATCTTGTTGATGGCAACGATGATCGGGCATTTCGCCGCCTTCGCATGGTTGATGGACTCGATGGTCTGCGGCATAACGCCGTCGTCCGCCGCGACGACCAGGATCGCGATATCGGTCGCCTGCGTGCCGCGGGCGCGCATCGCCGTAAACGCTTCGTGACCCGGAGTATCCAGGAACGTGATCTGGCGCTCATCCACCTGCGCGATGTACGCGCCGATATGCTGGGTAATGCCGCCTGCTTCGCCCGCGGCGACCTTCGCCTTGCGGATGTAGTCCAGCAGCGACGTTTTGCCGTGGTCAACGTGACCCATAATGGTAACGACCGGCGGACGGGTGACGAGTTCTTCCTCGCTGTCCTCCACGTTCTCAGCGGAGAGCGCGTCCTCGGCGGTCTTGTCAAGCTTCATTTCCAGCGTAACGCCGAATTCGGAAGCGACCAGAGAAGCCGTATCGAAATCCAGCTCCTGGTTGATGGTCGCCATGATGCCCAAAAGCATCAGCTTCTTGATGATCTCGCCAGCCGGCTTGCCGATGCGCTCGGTCAGATCACGGACGGTGATCGTTTCGGCGGTCATATACGCAGTCTCGATCTTGATGGGCGCCATCATCTGCTGAGCAGACATCTGGCGGCCCTTCTTGCGGCGTCCGCGGACGATATCGTCATCCATGCCGTAGCCCGTGTCGCGCGCAAGCTGCTTGCGGTTCTTGACCGGCTGATGCTCCGGATCATGCTGGCGCTGGCGCATCTTCTTATTCGGATCGTAGTTGGAAACGCGCTCCTTCTCGACCGTCGGCATCAGTTCAGGTCCCTTCGGTGCGCGCTGCGGTCTGCCGCCGCCCATCGGGCGCTGTCCGCCCGCCGGACGCTGACCACTCTGTGCGCCGCCCTGCTGTCCGCGCGGCGCGAAACCGCCCTGCTGCTGCCCTCTCGGCGCAAAGCCGCTCTGCTGTCCGCGCGGCGCAAAATTGCCCTGCTGACCGTTTCCGCGCGGCTGGAAGTTGCCCTGTCCGCCCATCGGACGCGGCGCATTCGCCGGACGCTGACCACCCTGCTGACCACCCTGCTGACCACGCGGCGCAAAATTGCCCTGCTGGGCGCGCGGCGCGGCGTTCTGCGGGCGCGCCGTCTGAGCGGGCGCGCTCTGCTGCGCACGAGGCGCGGGAACAGGCTGCTTCGCTTCCGTTTCGGCAGGCTTGCTCTGCTGGACAGGCTCTGCCTTCTTTTCTTCCTTCTTCTCTTCCGGCACGTCGTCGGGCATCGTCCATGCCTTACTCTGGGAGCTGAGCGCCTTCTGCTGTTCTTCGCGGCGCTTTTCCTCCCGCTCCGCCTCCTGCTGCTGCGTAAAGCCGCTTTCAATCTTGCGCAGCTCGGCAAGCGTCTTTTCCGCCGCGGTACGGACTCCCGTCACGTCCCCCAACAGTTTAGCCGCTCGGCGGCTGAGTTCCTTTGTTGCGTCTTGAACCTTCATTTTGGACATTCTGCCCTTGCACCCCCGCAATTCTGCGTCACTGTCGTTATCTTCCCTGATCGGCGTTTTCGCCGTCAACCTCTTCCCGCGCCATCAAAAGCAGCTTCTCGCCCAGCGTTCCGCGGGCGACTGCCGCGCTCATGCGTCCGGGCTTGCCGATGGCATGCCCCAGCCGATCCTGCTCCGCTTCAAAAAGCGGAATCTTGTAGAACGCACAGGAGTCGCGGAATCTCTTCTTCGTATTTTCGGATGCGCCCGCATCCAGCAGCACCGTCAGCGCCGCTCCGGAGGATATCGCCTTCAGCACGCCGCTCTCGCCGAGGCTCAACGCCCCCGCGCGCATCGCAATGCCCAGCATGGCGTAAAACGCGTCCCGCTTAATCGGCATCGATTTCCTCCATTAACTGATTGTATACCGCTTCGTCGATCTTCGCTTCCAGCGCGCGCTCAAGCTGGCGCTGGCGGACAGCCTTGGTCAGGCAGTCCTTCGACTTGCAGATATATGCGCCGCGCCCCGGAGCCTTGCCTATGCGATCGAAGCTGATCTCGCCCTGCGCGTTGCGAACAATGCGCAGCAGCTCCTTCTTTTCCTTCATCTCGCGGCATCCGACACACATGCGCATGGGAATCTTGCGTGTTTTCATCGGCGACCCCCGCTCTTACTCTTCCGCGGTCTCGCTCGGCTGCGCTTCCTCAGCGGCGAGCTGCTCGTCGATCTGGCTCTGGCTCTTGATGTCGATCTTCCATCCCGTCAGGCGGGCGGCAAGGCGGGCATTCTGACCCTCTTTGCCGATGGCGAGCGAGAGCTGATTGTCCGGCACGACCACGCGGCACGCCTTTTCCTGCTCGTTGACGAACACGTTGACCGCATGCGCCGGATTCAGGGCGTTCGCTACAAACTCAGCCGGATCGGCGGACCACTTGATGATGTCAATCTTCTCGCCGCGCAGCTCTGCTACGACGCGATCCACGCGCTGACCGCGCGGGCCGACGCAGGAGCCAACCGGATCGATCATCGGATCGGTGGAATGCACCGCCATCTTCGTGCGGCTGCCCGCCTCGCGGGAGATGGACTTGATCTGCACAATGCCGCTCTGTATCTCCGGAACCTCCAGCTCAAACAGGCGCTTGACCAGACCCGGATGGATGCGGGACACACTAACCTGCGGACCATGCTTCGCGCCCGGACGCGCCAGACGGCGGTCGGCAACGACCTCCAGCACATAGACCTTGAAGCGCTCGCCCGGCGCATAAACGTCCGTCGCCATCTGCTGACCCGGCTCCAGAACACCCTCGGTCTTGCCCAGCTCGACGTAGACGTCCTTCGTCTCCGGATCGACGCTGTGGACGATCGCGGTCAGGATCTCGTTCTCCTTCTCGATGAAGTCGTCGTAGACCTTGCCGCGCTCGGCTTCGCGGATCTTCTGCACGATGACCTGCTTGGCAGTCTGCGCGGCGACGCGGCGGAAGTTGTCCGGCGTGACCTCGACCTCGACGATATCGTCCTGCTGATAGCTCGGCTGGATCTTCTGCGCGTCCTCGATGGAGATCTCGGAAGCTTCATCCGTCACCCAGCGCTCGACCGTCTTGCGCGCAAACAGGCGCACAGCGCCCGTCTCGCGATTCAGCTCTACGCGGACGTTCGCGTTGGAAGGCGGCATGCCGTATTCCTTGCTGAAATTATTCTTATAAGCGCTCTTGAGCGCCTCTTCGATCGCGGAGAAAAGCACTTCCTTGCTGATGTTCTTTTCTTTCGCCAGTGCGGTGACCGCCTGAACCATGCTTTCCTTTTCCGGCTGCTCGTTCTTTTTAGATCTGCTGTTCATCCGACGCTTCTCCTTCCTCGCTCTGCTCCTCAGCGGCTGATTCATCTTCGTCGTCAAGGGCGATATCCTCTTCCGTGACGACGATCACAGGCTTGCACAGCGAAACCTCTTTCTGCTTAAAGCGCATCTCGCCGTCGCCTACGCGAAGGACGATCTCGCCGTCCTCAAGCCCGACCAGTTCGCCTTCAAACTGCTTGCGGCGCTCGATCGGGCGGAAAAGATGCACTTCCACCAGTTCGCCCGCATGCTTGTCAAAATCCTTCTGCTTTTTCAGCGGACGATCAAGACCCGGCGAACATACCTCAAGGAAATCATAATCCACGCGCTCGACCAGCGGGGCAACGGCGCGGTGATACGTTTCACAGTCGCTCAAGGTAATACCGTCGGGTTTGTCAATATAAATCCGCAGATACCGGCTGGCTCCCTCGCGCACGAGTTCCACATCCACCAGCTCAAAGCCCTGCTGCTCTGCTAATTTCTGACAGACAGGCTCGATCACACGGGTCAAATCGCTTTGTGCCATTCACACACTCCCAAAGTCTTTCATCAATTTGCGGCGGTATCAGATAGAAAGAGTGGGCGTTTATTCCCACTCTTTCCCTCCAACCGCAGGGTACAATTCTCCCTGCTGCGCCATCTTATGCGGTTATTATATCACCGCTTTTTCAAAAAAACAACCCTCTACACGCGCTTTGACAGCTATTCTTGCAAAAATCATGATTTGTACCGCATGTTTTCATTCCAAATGCGTTCTTTTTGCCTCTCGTCAGAAGGAAAACAGCGTCGTCTGATTGCTCTCCGGCAGATTGCCCAGACAGCCGCCCTCGCGCAGAAGATCGATCAGCGACGTGGATATCTTCGTTCGATTCCTCAGATCCTCGACGGAGATGAACGGCGACTGCTCGCGCGCGTCTACAATGCTCTGCGCGGCGGCTTCGCCCAGACCCGGCAGCGCGTTGAACGGCATGCGGATGAGCTTATCGTTGACGACCTGGAATTTCGTCGCGTCGGATTGATACAGATCGACCGGCGCGAGCCTGATGCCGCGGCAGAGCATCTCGATGACCAGCTCCATGATGATCATCAGATCTTTGTCCTTCTGCGTCAGATCCTTGCTGTTTTCCTCCATCTCTTTATAGCGCGCCCGAATGGATTCCAGCGAACCGCCCAGTATGCTCGCGTCAAAGCAGTCCGCGCGAACCGTGTAATACGCGCAGTAATACGCTGCCGGACGATGCACCTTGTACCATGCGATGCGCAGCGCCATCGTGACATAGGCAACCGCGTGTCCCTTCGGGAACATGTATTTAATCTTCTTGCAGGAGTCGATGAACCATGCCGGTACATTGTGTTCAAGCATCGCCTGCTCCATCTCCGGCTTGAGTCCCCTGCCCTTACGGACGGATTCCATCGTGTCAAACGACATCTTCGGCGCAACGCCGTAGTCGATGAGCGCGTTCATGATATCGTCGCGGCAGCAGATGCAGGAAGCCAGCGGCGCAATGCCCGCCTTGATAATCTCCTGCGCGTTGCCGATCCAGACGTCCGTGCCGTGGGACAGACCGGAGATACGGATCAATTCTTCCATCGTCGTTGGGTGCGTCTCCTCCAGCATCTGACGGACGAACCGTGTGCCGAATTCCGGTACGCCGTAGGTTCCCGTCTTGGAACCGATCTGCTGCGGCGTAACGCCCAGCGCCTCCGTGCCGGAAAACAGCGAGATAACGTCCGGATCGGTCAGCGGAAGTGTCCGCGCGTCGATGCCCGTCAGATCCATCAGCATGCGGATCATCGTCGGGTCGTCATGTCCCAGAACGTCCAGCTTGACCAGCACGTCGTGCATCGAGCCGAAATCATAGTGCGTCGTGATGACCGGGCTGGTCATATCGTTTGCCGGATGCTGAATGGCGACGAACTGCTGAATCTCATACTCCTTCGGCAGGACGACCATGCCCGCCGGATGCTGACCCGTCGTGCGCTTAACGCCGACGCAGCCCAGCGCAAGCCGGTTCATCTCCGCTTCGGACAGCGTCAAGTTGCGCTCTTCGCAGTATTTCTTGACGTATCCGTAAGCCGTCTTATCCGCCAGCGTGCCGATCGTTCCCGCTCGATAACAGTATCCCTTGCCGAAAAGCTCTTCGATATAGGCGTGCGCGCGCGGCTGATAGACGCCCGAAAAGTTCAGGTCGATATCCGGAACCTTGTCGCCCTTGAATCCGAGGAATACCTCGAACGGGATATCGAATCCGTCTCTGAACAGCTCCTCGCCGCACTGCGGGCATTTCATCGGCGGCAAGTCCACGCCGACCTTGTATTTGCTCTTGTCCACGTCAAACGTGTACCATTTGCACTTTGGACAGCGGTAGTGCGGCGGCAGCGCGTTGACCTCCGAAATGCCGACCAGATGCGCCACATAGGACGAACCGACGCTGCCTCGCGAACCGACCAGATAACCGTCCGCATTGGATTTTTTGACCAGCTTTTCCGCGATGTTGTACAGCGTGCCGTAACCGTAACCCAAAATGGAGGAAAGCTCTTTCTCCTTGCGCGCCACGACGATTTCCGGCGGATTGTCGCCAAACCATTCGCGGATCTGCTCTTCGCAGAGGTTTCGGATGTTGTCCGCCGCGTCGGGCCAGTACGGCTGGAAGGTCTCTTTGCCCTCCGGATGCTTGGGGTACAGCCCGACTTCGCCGATGCGCGCGGCGATCTTCGCGGGATTGTCGATGACGACCTCCTCCGCCTTCGCCTTGCCCAGATAGCTGAATTCGTCCAGCATCTCCTGCGTCGTTTTGAAATACAGCGGCGGCTGGTTGTCCGCGTCCTTGAAGCCGTGCGCCGCCTGAATGATGGCGCGGAATTTTCCGTCCTTCGGATCGAGGAAATGGACGTCGCCCGTCGCGCAGACCGGAATGCCCAGCTCTTCGCCAAGCCAGACGATCTTCCGGTTGAAGTCGCGCAGCTGCTCTTCGTCCTCCGCCGTCCCCTCTCTGAGCATGAACGCGTTGTTCCCGATGGGCTGAATCTCCAGATAGTCATAGAACCGCGCGATGCGCTTGAGTTCCGTATCATTTTTGCCATCGACAACGGCGCGGAAAAGCTCGCCCGCCTCGCATGCCGATCCGACGATGATGCCTTTGCGGTATTTCTGCAAGATCTCGCGCGGGGTATGCGGCTTACGGCTGAAATAGTTGAGATGGCCTTCCGAAACGATCTTGTTGAGGTTGGTGATGCCGTCCTGTTCCGCCGCCAGCAGGATGATGTGGTAGGAATCGCCGATCGCGCCTCCGGTCAGCGCCGCGTTGATCTCGTTGAGCCGCGTGACGCCCTTTTCCCGCGCCGTGTCCAGCATGCGGTTGAGCATATGCGCCGTCGCGCGCGCATCGTGTACCGCTCTGTGCGCATTCTTCAAACTGATGCCCAGCGACTTGCAGACCGCGCCCAGCCTGTGGCTCTTCAGGCTCGGATACATCCTTCGGGAGAATTCCAATGTGTCGATGACCGGCATATGGATCTCGATGCCCAGCCGATTGCATTCCTCCGTCAGGAACGAATAGTCGAACTTCGCGTTATGCGCCGCGAACGCCGCCCCGCCGATAAACTCCAGCAGCTTCGGGATCTCGACCTCCGCCGGATTTGCGTCGGCGACCATCGCGTCCGTGATATGCGTCAGCTCGGAGACCTCCTGCGGGATCGGTTCCATCGGATTGACGAATCTGCTGTATTCCTCGACGACCTGACCGTTGCGGATGCGCACCGCGCCGATCTCCATGATGCGGCATTTGCGCGGATTGAGCCCCGTCGTTTCAAAGTCCACGACGACGATATCGTCCGTCAGCGGTCGGTCGTCGCCGTCCTTGACTACGACCGTAACGTCCGTCAGATAGCCCTCCATGCCCGGAATGAGCTTGATTTTGTTCTTTTTCGCCGCGCCGAACGCTTCCGGAAACGCCTGCACAACGCCGTGATCCGTGATGGCAACGGCGGGATGCCCCCACTGCGCCGCGCGCTTGATGAGGTCACTTGCCGAGGAAACACCGTCCATCTCGCTCATGTTGGTGTGCATATGCAGCTCGATGCGCTTGCGTTCGGCAGTATCCTGACGCATGGGCTTCTCGCGCTCGTCGATGTCGTTGACCATCATCACCAGTCCGCGCTCAAAGCTGTCCATCTTCACGTCGCCGCGGACGGCAAACCACTTGCCCTCTTTGACTGCGGCGATAACGTCGTCCACCGCCTTCTTCTCTTCCTCCGTCGGCGGACGGTCGTCCTCTTCCTGCGCGCTGCCATAGCGCCCGCGGCGCGGCTTATAGCGCAGAAACGCCTTGCATTTGATGGTGTTCGTGTAATCCGTCAGCGCAAAAGAGAGCAGCTGCATTTCGCCGCCGCGCAGCTCACGCGTTTCTACGGTCAGCACCTCGCCGCAGATGGTCAGCTTGCTGGCCTCCTCAGTCAGTTCGCTGATGGGCAGCGGTTCCGCCGTGATCGGGCGTCCAAAGACCGCCTTCGGCTTTTCCTTAACCGCCTTGGCTTCCTGCGCGGCGACCTGCTCCTTCTGCTCTTTGACCATCTCGGCGACCGCCTGTTCATCCTCAACCTTGCGCCTGCGCCGAATCTCCTCGAGCTGTTCCTCTCTCAGCTTGACCGCCTGAAACGCAACATGCACCTTTGTGACAAACACGTTCTCAATCAGCTGCTCGATATATTCGCCAACGCCAGATTGCGTTAAAAACTTCGGCGCGATATCCTGCGGCACAAGCACCGTCAGCACATCGCCCTTGCATTCCAGCGCAGCTTCCCCAAGGAACGGCGCGCCGGAAGGATGGCGTCGCTTGACGCATCGCATGATGAACGGCGCGTACTTCTGCGGGTCGGCAAGAAAATCCTGTGCAAGCTCAGGCGAACGGATGATGAGCTTGACGTGCATCGGCGCAAAATTGCGTCTCAACGCGCGCTGCATGGTCAAAAACGGGCGTTCTTCCACCAGCACATCGGCGGAAAAATACACCGTGATCTCCTCGCCAGTACGGCTTGCCGTCACGCGGTCGAGGGTCAGATGTCCCTTGAGTTCCTGCGCCGCGCCTTCGAGCATGCCTTCCCACTGTTCAGCCATTGTACGTCACCTCTTTGATGTTAGGGGGAAAACGATGGGCTGCCGCCCAACCCTGCCTGAGAAACCTTGTCCCTCAGACTTCCTTCTTCGCTTCGTGTTTGTTTTAAAAAGCTCATAAAAGCCTCCCTCTGAGAGGGAGGTCAGCTTGTTGACATAAGCAAACTTGGCTTGAATAACAAAACTAAGAAATTCAGCTATTCTTTCATTTGCGGAAAGGGCTATTCTCCCCCTTCGGGGGAGAATAGCTTTTTGTCTACAGTCTGAGTCTCCCTCTGAGAGGGAGGTTCAATCGTTTACAGCATTTTGTGAATCTCGTCGATCAAAATCTGCGCCAGATCGCCGGTCACTTTGCGCGGCGGCTGCCCCTTTTTGATGAGTAGCCCTGCGCCGTTTCCGCCGCCGCAGATGCCGATATCGGCTTCGCGCCCCTCGCCCGGTCCATTGACTACACAGCCCATGACAGCGACCTTAAACGGCACTTTCACGCCCTTGAGTTCTTCCTGAACCCGGCGCATGATGCCGCCTACGTCAATACAGGTACGTCCGCAGGTCGGGCAGGACACATACTGTACAAAATCCTTGCGCAGTCCGACATCCTGCAAGATCTCGATGCCCGCCGGCGGCTCGAGGCACGGGTCGCCCGTCAGCGACACGCGAATGGTATCGCCGATACCGTCCAGCAGCAGCGAACCGATGCCGATGGCGCTCTTGATCTTTCCCTGTTCCGGCAGACCCGCTTCGGTCACGCCCAGATGCAGCGGATAATCGCATTGGGCGCTCGCCAGCCGATACGCCGCGACGGTATCTGGCACGTTGCTCGCCTTCATCGAAAGCACCATGTCGTAAAAACCGCAGTCCTCCAGCATCTTCGCATGCGCCAGCGCACTTTCGACCATGCCCTGCGGCGTCGGCCCGCCGTATTTGGCAAGGATATCCTTTTCGACTGAGCCGGAGTTCACGCCGATGCGCACCGGAATATGATGCGCCTTCACGCAGTCGGCAAGAATCTTGACGTTCTTCTCCCCGCCGATATTGCCGGGGTTGATGCGCAGTTTATGAATGCCGTTTTCGACCGCCTTGATGGCGAGCTTATGGTCAAAGTGGATATCTGCGACCAGCGGCACGGGGCTTGCGTCCACCAGCGCGCGCACAACGTCAGCGCAGGCATCGTTATACACCGAAACGCGCACGATATCCGCGCCCGCAATCGTCAGCGCTCGAATCTGGGAGAGCGTCGCTTCGACGTCCGCCGTATCCGTATTCGTCATGGACTGCACGCTGACCGGAGCGCCGCCGCCAATCAGCACATTTCCCGCTTTGACCTGACGCGTTTTCTTACTCATATGTTTTCTCCTTCGTTCCCTTATCCCTTTACAAAGAACCGCATGATATCCTTGTACGTCAGCAGAACCATCAGCCCCATCAGCAGAATGAAGCCCGCCGCGTGGATAGCGCCTTCCCACTCCCGCTTCACCGGCTTGCGGCGAACCGCTTCGATCAACAGGAACAGCAGACGGCTTCCGTCAAGCCCCGGAATGGGCAGAAGATTCATCACGCCGAGATTCACGCTGATGAGCGCGATCAATTCCAGATAGACGTCCAGACCGCCCTGCTGCGTGACCTCCTGAATCACGTACACCGTGCCGACCGGCCCGGTCACGTCGTCCACGCCCTGTCCTTTGAAAACCAAATCCTTGAGCGTGGAAAGGATGAGCTTGACGCTTTCAACATTGTATTGCACGGAAAACGGAATGCTCGTCAGAACGGACGTCCTTACGCGCTCCTGTCCGAACGAAAAGCCGACGCGGAAGCGACCGGCTTCTTCGTCGTAAAACGGCGTCAGCGTCAGCGAAAGCTCTTCCTTGCCGCGCTTCACGCCCAGCGTCACATCGTTTCCTTCGGACGCTGCAATCGCCTGCGAAATCTGCTGGTAATTCGTCATTTCCGCGCCGTTGACCGAAACGATGGTGTCGCCGACCTGCAAGCCCGCCGCCTGCGCATTCTCTTCGACCTGCGCGATCTTGGGTACGATTGTGTTGATGCCGATGACGCTCATGAACAGCACGATGACCAGAAACGCAACCAGAAAATTCATGAGTGGGCCGCTCGCAACTGTGACGGCGCGTTTCCAGACAGCCTGATTGTTAAAAGCCCGCGGGTCAGGTTCGTCCTCGTCTTCTCCATAAAACTGGCAAAAGCCGCCGATGGGAAGCAGGCGCACGGAAAACTGTGTGCCTTTCCTGCTCTTCCACTTCGCAATGAGCGGCCCCATGCCCATCGAAAATTCCTGCACGCCGATGCCGCATGCCCGCGCCGCCCAGAAATGCCCTGCTTCATGCGCGATGATTAAAACCCCCAGCAGCAAAAGCGCCAGAACCACATACATGAACCGAAAACACCTCCTGCGTTACGCATCGAATCGGGAAAGCAGCTCCGTCGCCTTCTGCCGCGCCGCGCGGTCGCATTCAAACACCTGCTCAAGCGTCGGATGCGCGATGACCGGCACGGCGTGCATCGTCTCTTCGACCAACTGCGCGATCGCGCCGAACGGAATGCGTTCATGCAGGAACGCGTCTACCGCGATCTCGTTCGCTCCGTTGAGAACCGCGCTCATCGAGCCGCCAACCTTCAGCGCATCATACGCCAGCTTCAAGCCAGGGAACCGGTCGTAATCCGGCTGTTCAAACGTCAGCGCCTTCATCTGCGTAAAGTCAAGCCGCTTTCCGCCCGTCGTCAGGCGTTCCGGATAGCTCATCGCGTAAAGGATCGGCAGGCGCATATCCGGCGTGCCGAGCTGCGCCATGACCGCGCCGTCCGCATATTCGACCATAGAATGTATGACGCTCTGCGGATGAATCAGCACATCAATTTTCTCCGCCGGCATGTCAAACAGCCAGCGCGCCTCGATGACCTCCAGCGCCTTGTTCATCATCGACGCGGAATCGATGGTGATCTTGCGTCCCATGCTCCAGTTGGGATGCTTGAGCGCCTGCTCAGGCTTGGCGTTGTAGATATCTTCCTTCGCCCATGTGCGGAAAGGTCCGCCGCTCGCCGTCAGGATCAGGCGGGTCGGCGTATTTCCCTGCGCTCCCTGCAAACACTGGAAGACGGCGCTGTGTTCGCTGTCCACCGGCAGCAGCGGATGGCCCGCCTTGCGCGCCGCCTCCGTTACCAGCTCGCCGCCCGCAACGAGCGGCTCCTTGTTCGCCAGCAGGACGCGTTTGCCGCAGGCAAGCGATTCCATGACCGCCGCCAATCCGACCACGCCGACCACGGAGACCAGCACGTCATCCGCATCGCACGCGCGCACGACATCCAGCAGCACGTTCTCGCCGAACATCCATTGGCAGGCGTTTTTGATATCTTCCGGTATCTCTTTCGGCTCCACGGACAGCGCCGCGATCTTCGGGCGGAACTGGCGCACCTGCTCAAACAGCTTCTCGCAGGAACTATGCGCGACCAGTGCAGTCACCTGAAAGCGGTCGCTGTGGCGCGCCGCAACGTCAAGCGCCTGCGTGCCGATAGAACCCGTCGAACCCAATATAGCCAACTTTCGCATAATTGCCTCCGTTATTTACAGAACCAGCGTATAACAGTACATCACGATGAGCGTAAAAATAACGCTGTCGAATCTGTCCATCACGCCGCCGTGACCAGGGAATATCTTGCCGTAATCCTTGATCCCACTGTGCCGCTTGAGCAGCGACGCAGACAAATCGCCGATCTCGCCCGCAACCGATCCGATCAAGCCCAGCGCAATCGTCGCCGGAATGCCCGGCATCGGCATATGGAAAACATACACAAACGCCGCTCGGCAGAGCAGACCGCAGAGCGTTCCGCCGATAACGCCGAATACCGCGCCTTCCACCGTCTTTTTGGGGCTGACGTTCGGGCAGAGTTTGTGCTTTCCGAATGCGCGCCCGCCAAAATATGCCGCGCCGTCGCCCGCGTATGCAATCGCGAACGCCATCGTGATGAGCGCAATACCCGGCACGACGCCATATGTGCTGTTGAGCATCATCATGAACATGGACATCGGCAAAAAGCAGGTGAACAGCGGATAGACCGACGCTTCCGCATCCGGGAACGTCGGCTTTTCGCGCAGCATGACGCCGGTGATCGAAATGCCCATCGCCGCTACGACCAGCAGCAGCGGATCCAGCACGCCCATCGCCCGACTCAAAGGCCACATCGCCACCGCCGCGGCATAGCCTCCCCAGGTGCAGACGGTATATCCCGCTTTTTGAAGCGCGCGGTAATTCTCATACATGGCGATGATCGTCAAGATGGCGATGACCAGTTCGGCGAACCATCCGCGCACGACCAGCGTAAAAATCAGAAACGGAATGCCGACAGCCGCGGTAATCAGGCGAGTTTTCATGAAATCCTTCTTTCTTATACGCCGCCAAATCGGCGATTTCTTTTTGCATACGCCAGCAGCGCTTCATCATATGCGTGACGATCGAAATCGGGCCAGAGCGTATCGGTCTGATAGAATTCCGCATACGCCAACTGATAGAGCAGGAAGTTGCTCAGCCGCATTTCCCCGCTCGTCCGGATCAGGAAATCGACATCCGGAAGCCCCGCCGTATACAGCTCGCTTTCAAACGTCTTGCGGTCGATATCTTCCGGAGAAAGCTCTCCGTCTGCCACGCGCTGTGCGAGTTTCTGCGCGGCGCGGATGATTTCCTGCTGACCGCCGTAATTCAGTGCAATATTCAGCTGCAAACCCGTGTTTTCATAGGTGCGGCGAATCGCGGCATGCAGCGCGTCCTGCTGCTTCTCAAGCCCCTTGGGCATGCCGTCGATATCGCCCAGTATCCGAATGCGGACGTTCTTCTCGTTCAGCTCGTCGATCTCGCTGGTGAAGTATTGAAGCAGCAGGCGCATCAGCGCGCCGACCTCCTCCGTCGAACGCTTCCAGTTCTCGGTAGAAAACGCATAGATGGTCAGCGCTTCAATGCCCAGCTCGTCGGAATACCGGATGATCTCGCGCAGCGCTTCGACGCCCGCCTTATGCCCCATCGTGCGCGGCATGCCGCGTTTCTGCGCCCAGCGCCCGTTTCCGTCCATGATGATCGCAACATGGCGCGGCAGAAACTCCCGAGCCAGCTCCTTTGCTGACGTGATCGGCGCCGCGTTTTCATCTTTTCCGAAAATCGCCATATCTATCCTCCTGTATATGCTTCCGCTTTTTCCGCCGTCCGGTCCATATCGAAAAAGCGGGCATCGCAGGAGCGCCGCTCCGACGAAACCCGCTGTCGTTCCTGTTGCCCGCTGACGGCGCTTTATGCCTGCGGATCGGAAATCGGGTCAAAAAACCGCGCGGCGACAAGCTTCCGCCCATCGTCTGACGCGTAAACCACGCGCATCGTTCCGCCCTCCGTCTGTTTCCGGCGGGGCGCGTCGGTCGTCGTCACCTGCGGCTTGATGCCCTGAGCGTCGAGAATGGTTTCAGCCTGCCTCAATTCAAGCCCAAGCAGCTGCATTCTCATTTGACTTCCATGATCTCCTTTTCCTTATCGGCATTGATCTTGTCGATATCCTTGATCGCCGCGTCGGTCAGCTTCTGGATGTCCTCTTCCGCCTTCTTCTGGTCGTCCTCGGTGATCTCGCTGTTCTTCTTGAGCTTCTTCACCTGATCGACCGCGTCGCGGCGGATGGAACGGATAGCGACCTTGCTCTCTTCAGACGTCTTGCGGACGAGCTTGGTCAGCTCCTTGCGGCGCTCTTCGGTCAGCTCCGGCAGCATCAGGCGGATGACCTTGCCGTCGTTGGACGGAGTCAGACCCAGATCGCTGGACTGAATCGCCTTGGAGATATCCTTGACCATCTTTGCGTCCCACGGATTGATCTGCAAAATGCGCGGTTCCGGCGCAGAAATGTTGGCGACATTCTTGAGCGGGGTCGGCGTGCCGTAGTAATCGACCGTGATACGGTCAAGCAGCTGCGGATTCGCGCGGCCAGCGCGGATCGCCATCAGGTCGCTGCGAAGCACGTCTTTGGTCTTTTCCATCTTGGTTTTGGCATTATTCTGAATCTCGGCAATCGTCATAGGGGACAGCCTCCTCGAATTTCTTTTTCTATATTTTAACCCACAACCCCACCATTTGGCAAGCCCTTTTGCACAAACATATCAAAACAGCCGGAGCAAATACTCCGGCTGTCTGAAAAACGACGTGGTGTCCTTACGGATGAACGACCGTACCCATCATGTCGCCCTCGATGACGCGCAGGATGTTCTGCGGGTCGTCCAGACCGAACACGCGGATGCACGGAACCTTGTTCTCGCGGCAGATGGTGATTGCAGAAGCGTCCATGACCTTGAGGTCGCGCTCCTGAACCTGCTGATAGGTCACATCCGGCAGCAGCTTGGCGTCCGGATTGACACGCGGGTCGCTGTCATACACGCCGTCCACATTCTTGGCAAGCAGGATCGCGTCCGCGCCGATCTCGACTGCGCGCAGAGCCGCCGCCGTATCGGTCGAAAAGAACGGATTGCCCGTGCCGCAGGCAAAGATGACGACGCGTCCCTTTTCCAGATGGCGGACAGCGCGGCGATAGGTATACGGCTCGCAGAAGCGGGTCATTTCGACCGCGCTCATCACGCGGGTCGGGATGCCCTGGCGCTCAACGGCGTCCTGCATGGCGATGGAGTTGATTGCCGTGCCGAGCATGCCCATATGGTCGGCGTTGATGGCGGTCATCTTTGCGGCAGGGCCCTGACGTCCGCGCCAGATGTTGCCCGCACCGATGACGATTGCGATCTCCGTGCCGGTTTCGTGAAGCTGACGGATGACGTCCGCCACGCGGTCGATCTGGTCGAAATCAAACAGTCTGCCATGGTCGCCCAGCGCCTCGCCGCTGAGTTTGATCAGTACGCGCTTATACTTTGCCACGTTTTTTTCTCCTCTCCGTGTCCTCAAAAAAAGGGGCGATGCTTGCGCACGCCCCTGTGTGGGAAGAAATTACTTCTTCATCTTGGCCTGCTCAGCCGCAATGTCAGCCGCGAGATTGTCCTGACGCTTCTCAAGACCCTCGCCGCGCTCAAAGCGCACAAAGCGAACCACATCCGCCTTGCCGCCGAGCATCTTGGACACGTTGATATCCGGATCCTTGACGAACGGCTGCTCCAGCAGGCAGACTTCCTTGTAGTACTTCTCGATACGGCCTTCGACCATGCGCTCGACGATCTTCGCCGGCTTGCCCTCGTTGAGAGCCTGCTGGGTCAGAACCTCGCGCTCCTTCTCCAGGTTGTCGTTCGGCACTTCGTCGCGGCGCACGAACTGCGGGTTCGCGGCGGCGATGTGCATGACCAGATCGTGGCTCAGCGCCTTGACCTCGTCCGTGATCTCCGGGCAGGACAGCTCGACCATAACGCCGATGCGACCGCCCATGTGATTGTAGGTATCCACCATGCCATGCTCCGGAACGAAGCGGGCAAAGCGGCGGACGGAGATCTTCTCGCCGATGGAAGCGGTCGCCTCGCCGATCAGATCGTTGACGGTCTTGCTGGCGTCAGCGTAGAACGGCTGAGCGAGCATTTCCTCAACGGTCGCCGGAGCGGCGGCAGCGATGTGCTTGGCGAAATCGCGGCACAGCGCCTTGAAACGATCGGTGTTGGCAACGAAGTCGGTCTCGCAGTTGACCTCAACGGTCACGCCCACGCCGTTCTCGTCCACGAAGGAATCGACCATGCCCTCGGCGGCAATGCGGCCAGCCTTCTTCGCGGCGGCAGCCAGACCCTTCTCACGCAGGAAGTCGATGGCCTTGTCCATGTCGCCGTCGCACTCGACGAGCGCCTTCTTGCAGTCCATCATGCCGGCGCCGGTGCGCTCGCGCAGTTCCTTAACCAGGGCAGCAGTAATATTAGCCATAATATCTTCCTCCAGCTTTGGTCGATTACTTCGCTTCGGCAGCCGGCTCAGCCTGCTCGCCCTGCTTGCCTTCCAGAACGGCGTCCGCCATCTTGCCCGCGATGAGCTTTACAGCGCGGATCGCGTCGTCGTTGCCCGGGATGACATAATCGATCTCGTCCGGATCACAGTTGGTATCGACGATCGCGACGACCGGGATGCCCAGCGCGCGAGCTTCGGAAACGGCGATATGCTCCTTGCGCGGATCGACCACGAACAGGCAGCCCGGCAGGTTCTTCATCTCGCGGATGCCGCCCAGGTTCTCCAGGAGCTTCTCGCGCTCAGCCATCAGCTTGATGACTTCCTTCTTCGGCAGCACTTCAAAGTCGCCGCGCTCTTCCATCGCGTCGATGGCGTTCAGGCGGGCGATACGGGTCTTGATGGTGCGGAAGTTGGTCATCATGCCGCCCAGCCAGCGGTTATTGACATAATACATGTTGCAGCGCTTCGCCTCGGTCTCGATGGACTCCTGCGCCTGCTTCTTGGTGCCGACGAACAGCACGCTCTTGCCTTCCATCGCCACAGAGCGGACGAACGCATACGCTTCGTCGATCTTGCGGACGGTCTTCTGAAGGTCGATGATGTAGATGCCGTTGCGCTCGGTGAAGATGTACGGCGCCATTTTCGGGTTCCAGCGGCGGGTCTGATGGCCGAAATGTACGCCGGCCTCCAGCAGCTGCTTCATAGAGATAACTGCCATGTGTGTTTTCCTCCTTTTATTAAACCCTCCCTGCGCCCTCTTGCTTGTGCAGACCGCATATTGCGGCAGGGCGCACAAAAACAGGCGCAGGTGCGTTTTCCGACTGATTATACCATGCCTTATTCTGTGAATCAAGCCTTTTTTATAAAAAAACAGCGCAAAACCGAAGTTTTGCGCCGAAAATCACAAAACGTTGTGAGCGTTGCCTGTAAGCCGAGTTCTGTTGAAGGCGGTCATCTATCTAGACCCACCGTTACCGATGGGTTCAAGCGAAATCCTGAGAGCATCGACGGGCCGTCTTAAACGCTCTTTCGTTTCTTGCTCCGAGCGGGGTTTACATCGCGGACAAGTCGCCATGCCGCGGGTGAGCTCTTACCTCACCTTTCCACCCTTACACGTCAAGCGTGCGGTATCTCTCTGTTGCACTTTCCCTG
>CAKTXP010000020.1 GCA_934631055.1 uncultured Clostridia bacterium
GGCCGATGAACATCGTAAACACCTCCCGTCTCTATATTATATTGCCGAATTACAAATTAGTCAATCACGATTTACTAGGATATGGTTTAGCAATTCATCTTGAGGGGCGGATACACTTTCGACTCATCTTTGGTTTTTTATTTATTTATTTATTTATTTGCTATCTTCGAGGCTTGACTTTTCATAGCTGGTTTCCTTTTAGCGATTTGTCATTACTTTTTTGAATGCTATAAGGTTGAGTATCGTTTAATCCTCTTGAACCGCCATCACGACAAACCGCCCATCCGCGCCACCGTAGGTGCGGTCGCAGGTGATGAGCGTCGGAATGTGGTCGCCGCCGGTTACGGTTGCGCATATCACAACCTCCTTTGAAATGGAAAACCCGCTCATCCGAGAAGAGAGCGGGTAAAGAAAATCTATAGCAGTTTTTAAAATTAAAGCATATATCCACAAGAGCGAAACCAACCCACACAGTCTGTTTGAGTTACCGCTTGAAATGCATATTGAATCGCGCGAGGGAGAGTCTCACTAGTTCTGGCTTTGAATTTACGTAAAAGAGCTTTTATCTTAGACCAAAGCTTTTCAATAGGGTTCAAATCCGGACTGTACGGTGGAAGATAGACATATTGAACATGGGAATTATCCAACAGCGCCTTCACGGCTTTTGCATGGTGCGATCTCATGTTATCCATAATGAGGATGGCATCGCTGCTCAAATGCGGCAGCAGGTCATTCTCAAGGTACGCCTTGAACACTTCGGCAGTCGTTCCTCCTGAAAAAGTAGTATAGTGCAGCGTTCCGTCCATTTGAATGGATGACAGGATGGTTGTGTTTTTTGACTTGGAAAGCGGTACAGAATCAACTGCTCTGCTGCCGCCGAGCGAATAGGCATATCGTCTGGTCATATCTGTATTACAACCGCTTTCGTCCAAAAACACAAGATTACTTACTTTGAATCCAGATATACGGTCTGACCAGTTTTTCCGTTTTTCTGCTACATCGGGGACGCTCCTGCTCGCTAGAGTGAAGAGATTTCTTCTTACGACGATATCCCTGCTTCTGAAGAAAACGCCAAACGGTATCAATGCTTACCGGAAGATTCAATGTTTCTATAATCTTCAGGCAGGTAATATCCGGCTGTTTTTTCATAAGCGCAAGGATATTCTGTTGGTCTGTATCAGAGAGTTTTGGCTTCTTACCCCGGAGATAGGTTTGAGTTTCATAACTCCCGGTTTCATTTCTGCGTTTCAGCAGGCGGTAAATCGAACAGGAATTTACAGAAAAACACTCTGCCAGTTCTTTTACGCTGACTCCCCTATCGTATGCTTCCAGAATCAATTTTCGAGTTTCGTTATGCAGCATCATGCTCACCTTCCCTGATTCTGTTATACCACTTTTTCGAGATAATTTAAAGAATTGCTGTATTTTTGAAAATTGCTATAATGTCCTATGTACATCTCTGGACCGACATCGTCCCAGATTAGACCGCCATTTCCACAGCCCAGAGGGGGAAATACGACGGAAGTTATGTCAAGAGCCTGATATTCATCAAACATACGGGGATATTTGTTTTTGAAATCAAGAGCAATTCCTTTACCCATAACGCCTATACCATGCCGCGCGCATAGCTGGTGCGCGTGTCTAACATTGTCAGGACAATGCCCTCTATCGTATCTACAACACGACTTTTATCAAAAAATGCTCTCGATTCCATGTACAGCAATCGTTCAAGCTCGTTTTGTTTGAGCTTAAACGATTGCTGTGTTTTATTTCCGTCGCTTCTTCAATAATCGGCAAACGATTGTAAAAATAATTGAGGATTCTGCTTTTAGTTCAAAATCGTTGGAAAAATCATAAAAATAATTTCTTAAATGAATTTATTTGATTTACATATTGCATTTGTCTCTCATTTCTGGTATATTTCTGTGCAAAAGAGAATTGGATCTTTTTGGAGCATTCATTTTCTCTTGGTTCAAAGCCGGAAAGGGAGGTATTCTTTGATGAAGAAACTGATCACATCTCTGCTGGCGGCCGCTCTGCTGGTTTCGAGCATCCCCGCGCTTGCCGAAACCGATAAGCCCAAAGCCGCTGAACAAATCTATTACGACGTATACAGCAGCGATTGGCCTTCTCTGAACTACATGTATGAATCCAGTTCCGAAATGTGCGCCAATTTCATCGACACGCTGGTGGAATACGACAATTACGGTATCCTTCAGCCCTGTCTGGCGGAAAGCTGGGAATGCAGTGAGGACGGCTTGACCTGGACGTTCCATCTGCGCAAGGGCGTCAAGTGGATGACCGCTGACATGGAGGAATACGGCGCGGATGTTGTGGCGGATGACTTTGTGTATTCCGCCAGCCGCATTCTGGACAGCTCGCTGACGCAGGTTTCCAAGACAAGCGACATTCTCTACGTCATCAAAAACGCCGAAGCGTACTTCAACGGCGAATGTGATTGGTCGGAAGTCGGCGTCAAGGCGATTGATGATTACACGCTGGAATACACGCTCGAACAGCCGGTCGCCTACTTTGAATCCATGCTTTCCTACGTCTGCTTCATGCCGTGCAACCGCGAGTTCGGTGAAGAGATGGGCGAGGATTTCGGTACGAGCAACTACACTTATCTGTATTGCGGCGCGTATATCCTGACCGATTGGGAACCTGGTGCCTATCGCGTGCTCAAGCGCAACCCGACCTATTGGGATATCGACAACATCCACATTGAGGAACTGAACGAAACGTTCAACTCGGAAGCCTCGACGCTCAGCGCAGAGCTGTTTAAGCGCGGCGAAATCATGACGGCTAAGTTGACGGCTTCCGAAGCGCAGACGTGGCTGACTGATCCGGAACTCTCCAAAATGATTCGTCCGGGCCGTGCAGCGTTCAACTATTCTTACTGGTATGCGTTCAACTACTATATCAAGGCAGCTGACGGCAGCTACACCTATCCTGAGGAATACGATCCGGAGAACTATTTCCTCGCGGCGCAGAACAAGAACTTCCGCAAGTCCATCTTCCATGCGCTGGATCGCGTCGCCGCGATGATGACCAAGGTTTCCGACGAAACTTCCGCACGCAGCCTGATGATCAACACGATTACGCCTCCGGGCTTTGCGACCGGCGCGGGCGAATATACGCAGACCGGAAGCCTCGCGGCGATTTCCAACACGGATTCTTACAATGCCGACCTTGCGCTTGAATACAAGGCGAAGGCTGTCGAAGAGCTGACCGCCGCAGGCGTCACCTTCCCGGTCAAGCTCTACATGCCGTATAACACCGGCAAGGCGGATTTGACCCAGCGGGCGCAGGTTGTGGAGCAGCAGCTCGAAAAGCTGCTGGGCAGCGATTACATCGACATCGTGCTGGATGGTTATTCCAACGACGATTATCTGAATACGACCCGCCGCGCAGGCAACTATTCCTTCATGGAAGTCTATTGGGGACCGGATTACGCCGACCCGTATACCTTTACCGATCCGTTCCGCGTTTCGCAGAAATACGCTTATCTCTTCATGGGTAACGGACTGGGCAAGTCCGCGACTGCCGACACGCCCGGTGCCCGTCAGGATCGTCTGGGCGGCTACTGGACGGATCTGGTTTACGACAACATGGTTGAGCCGGCTTTCGCTGAGCAGGATCTGGCAAAGCGCTACGCCATTCTCGCCGAAGCCGAGGCATGGCTGATTGACGAAGCTTACGTCATTCCGTTCTGCATGGATGGCGGCGGCTATGTTGCCAGCTACCTCAATCCGTTCGAATCGCAGTACGCTCCGTTCGGCGCATCCGAAAACCGCTACAAGTATCAGTGGATTTACGAAACGCCGTTCGGCATGGATGAATACGCCGAGCTGCTGGCAGAGTGGGAAGCCGAGCGTGACGCCCGTCTGGCTGCGTTGAAGTAAATTAAATCCCTGCAACCCCAAACCTCCTCCTCTTTTTCAGGATGAGGAGGTTTCTTTTTCATTGGAATCCTGACACCGGAAAAACAAATTTCACACCGGTGTCATGGAAAAGCGTCCGATTGCAGGCGTTTCTCCATGACATCGGCCACCCAAGGGAGGGACAGGCTTGTTCAAGTACCTGTTGAAACGTTTAAGCTCGGCGATTGTTTCGATGTTTATCGTCGTCACCGTAGTCTTTCTGCTGATGCGGCTCATGCCGGTCGAAGGCTATTTCGGCGGACGTGCGGACAGCATGACCGAGGAAAACAAGCAGAAGATTCTGCAAAACATGGGGCTGCTTGACCCATGGTATAAGCAGCTGCTGAATTTTTACGACGATCTCGTGCATCTGGATTTCGGGCGTTCGGTGACGCTCCAGCCCAAGACGCCCGTGGTCAAGATCCTGGCTAAAAAACTGCCGTATTCCGTGAATTTCGGTCTTGGCGCCATCGTCATTTCGCTGCTGCTGGGCTGCTCGCTGGGCGTTCTGATGGCGCGGCGGAAGGGCGGCTTCTGGGATAAGATTGGCACAGGTTATATCGTCATCATCAACGCCGTGCCGCCCATTGTCTATTATCTGATGATTCAGATTTCCGTTACGGCGTCCACACCGCTCCCCATGTTGTTCAACGCGAACAAGCCCGTCAGCTACATCCTCCCGTTGGTCTGCATGGCGCTCGGACCGACCGCGAACTATGCCATGTGGATCCGCCGCTATATGGTAGATGAACTCAACCGGGATTACATCAAGCTGGCTCGCGCCAAGGGCATGCCCAACAACGCCATCATGCGCCGCCATGTCATGCGCAACGCCTTTATTCCGCTGGCACAGTATCTGCCCAGCACCATTCTGTTTACGATTTCCGGTTCTATTTATGTGGAAGCGCTTTTCTCCATTCCGGGCATGGGCGGTTTGCTGATCTCCGCCATCCAGAAGCAGGATAACCCCGTGGTTCAGGCAGTCGTGCTGCTCTATGCGGTGATGGGCGTGTTCGGTCTGCTGCTGGGCGATATCGCGATGGCGGTATGTGATCCCCGAATCAGCCTGTACAAGAAGGGAGGCAGCCGCTGATGCTTCATTATTTCAAACACGGCACAGCTCAAAAAGCCAAGTCTGCCGCATCTACTTTGGAAACCTATCCCGACAAACTGCCAGATGAGCTTTTTGAACGCGCTTCGTATGACCCGACCGCGGGCGAGCGCAGCGGCTATTCCAATTATTCCTATTGGGGCTCGACCCTGCGTGCATTCCGCAAAAACAAGGCGGCAATGTTCTTCCTCTGGCTGCTGCTCATCCTGCTGCTGTTCACGTTCATTCAGCCGCTTCTGCCCGGTCAGCGCGACCCCAACCTGATCAACAATGACCCTGAAACAGGCTTCATGCTCAAAAACCAGCAACCCAGCAGCACCTTCTGGTTTGGCACAAACGCCATCGGGCAGGATTTGTGGAGCCGCCTGTGGAGCGGCACGCGCACATCGCTGTTCATCGGCGTGGTGGTTGCCTTCTTTGAGGCGCTCATCGGCATCGTCATGGGTGCGCTGTGGGGCTATGTCCGCAAGCTCGACCGCCTGTTCACTGAAATCTACAACGTAATCGACAACATCCCGACGACGATTATCCGCATGCTTTTCGCCTACATGCTGCGACCCTCGCTGTTTACGGTGACATTTGTCATGTGCCTGACCGGCTGGTTCTCCATGGCCCGCTTCATTCGCAACCAGATCGTCATCATCCGCGACCGGGAATATAACCTCGCTTCCCGCTGTCTGGGCACGAGTACGCAGCGCATCATCACGCGCAATCTGCTGCCCTATATGGTTTCCGTCATCATGCTGCGCATGGCGCTGGCTGTTCCCGGGGCGATTGGCACGGAGGTCTTTCTGACCTACATCGGCTTGGGTCTGCCCGTCACGATTCCGTCGCTGGGCAACCTGATCAACGAGGGCAAGCAGGTGATGCTCAACGCTTCGCTGGTCTATCAGCTGTATTTCCCGGCAATCGTCATTTCGATCATCACGATTGCGTTTTACATGATCGGCAACGCCTTCTCGGATGCTGCCGATCCGCGAAACCATGTGTAAGGGAGGGTTTTCTATGGCAGAACCGATTCTGTCTGTCCGTGATCTGGTGGTTCACTTTTCCCTGCGCGGGCAGACTCTGACCGCCATTCGCGGCGCGTCGCTCGATCTGTATCAGGGTGAAAGCCTTGCCATCGTCGGTGAAAGCGGATCGGGCAAAAGTGTTTTAACCAAATCCTTCATGGGCATGCTGGACGGAAACGGTCATATTGACGGCGGCACAATCCGCTTTGATGGTGAAAATATCGCCGCATATACCACCGAAAAGGAATGGCTCAAGATTCGCGGCAAGCGCATCGCGATGGTCTTCCAAGACCCGATGACCGCGCTGTCCCCGCTGATGCCCGTCGGCAAGCAGATTGCCGAAACGCTGACGCTGCATCAGGGGCTTCGCAGGCGTGCCGCCAAACAGCGTGCCATTGAGATTCTGCGCGACGTGGGCATCGTCAACCCAGAGAAGCGCTATAAACAGTATCCGCATGAATTTTCCGGCGGCATGCGCCAACGCGTCGTCATCGCAATCGCAATTGCCTGCAACCCGGAAATCCTCATCTGCGATGAACCGACGACCGCGCTGGATGTCACCATTCAGGCGCAGATTCTGCACCTGCTGCGCGATCTGCAAAAGCAATATGGCCTGACGCTGATCTATATCACGCATGACCTCGGCGTAGTTGCCAACGTTGCGGATAGAATCGCCGTCATGTACGCGGGCGATATCGTCGAAATCGGCACAAGCGACGAAATCTTCTTCGATGCGCGTCATCCGTATACTTGGGCGCTGCTTTCCTCTCTGCCTCAGCTCGGCGAGCACGGCAAGGATCTTTTCGCTATCGCGGGCACGCCGCCGAACCTGTTCCGTCCGGTTCGGGGCGACGCGTTTGCGCCGCGCAATCCTTACGCGCTGAAGATTGATTTTGAATACCGTCCGCCGTATTTTGAAATAACGCCGACCCACAAGGCGCGGACATGGCTGCTTGATCCGCGCGCGCCGCATATAGAGCGCCCAACCTGTCTGGATAAAATCGCGGAGATGGGAGGGTATATTCATGAATGAAACCCATGAAAAAGAAGTGCTGCTCAGCGTCAAAAACATCGGCGTGACGTTCGGGCGGGGGCGGTATGCCTTCCACGCCGTTCGGGACGTCAGCTTCGACATTTATCGGGGCGAAACGTTCGGCGTCGTCGGCGAAAGCGGTTCCGGCAAGACGACGATCGGACGCTCCATCATGCGCATACAGCCGATCACGACGGGTGAAATCTGCTTCAAAGGGCAGCGGATCAGCGGCAAAATTCCGCATGCCCTCGATCAGAAAATTACATCCCAAATTCAGATGATTTTTCAGGATCCGATGGCTTCCCTCAACGAGCGTGCCAAGGTGGAATACATCGTCGCCGAGGGGCTTTACGCGATGCATAAGCATATCAACCATGAATATGTGAGCGAAGCCGTTTCGCGCGCGCTGTCGGACGTGGGTCTGCTGCCGGAGTTTGCCAGCCGCTTTCCGCACGAATTTTCCGGCGGTCAGCGCCAGCGCATCGGCATTGCGCGTGCGCTCATCATGGAGCCTGAATTCGTGATTGCGGATGAGCCGATTTCCGCGCTGGATGTCTCCATCCGTGCGCAGGTGCTCAATCTGCTTTCCAAACTTCAGCGTGAGCGCGGGTTGACCTATCTGTTTATTTCCCACGATTTGAGCGTAATGCGCTTTATCTGCGACCGCATTGCGGTCGTTCATTTGGGGCAGATTGTCGAGCTGGCGGATACCGAAACGCTGTACAGCCATCCGCTTCATCCATATACACGTGCGCTGCTTTCCGCCATCCCACTGCCCAATCCGCATGCGGAACGCCGGAAAAAGCTGCTGGTGTATGATCCGAACATGCACGACTATGCGCATCATTCACCTGAATTTACCGAAATTGAGCCGGGGCATTTTGTGTTGGCAAATTCCAGCGAACTGGAGGATTATCAACAAATGCTGAATGGATCATTTTGATCTTTGTCTAAGAAAAAAGCGATGGATTTAAGGTACCTCTGAATAATAAGCCCTGCATTCTGGTCAAACACGCCATTCAAGCGTTTTTTTCAGAATACAGGGCTTATCCTTACTCAAATATGCCTTTTTTTGCTGGTTAGCTGCTTCCTTTTCTGTAAAAGGGCAGACTTCCCTCTTGATTTATGTTGTGGAGAGTTTTCGTCCAGCAATCGCCAGCAAATACAAATTAGCACTTGATAATTCGGAATACATGCTCGACCTTGCTGCGAATGGAAGATTTGCGGGGCTCAATATACCGTTCTCAATCAATCGCATGATCACTTACCTTGGGTAAACTCTTCGGACGGCGGCTAATTTGAAAATCAATACTGGAAAGGTGCTCGTTTTGCTTAATTTCGAGGCGTTTCTGAACACCGAGATAGCCGGAATCTCCATATACAACTTCATCATCTTCTCGAATCAGATTTACAGTTTCGGTAATATCGTGCTTGTTTGCTGAGGTAACCGTAATGGTATGAACCAGACCGCTTCCGGCGTCTACGCCAACATGGCACTTCATACCGAACCGCCACTCATTAGGTCAATCTGTGGTTGAGCTGTCCCTGAGCATCCGCAATGCGCGTGACTCTGGAAAAATTCTGGTTCGCCTCAGACGCGGAAACGATGGCATTGACGTTAATGATTATAACGCATGTAATCATCCGGCGTCAGGGGCTTGCGCTGTGCCATAGAAATATTGTCTTCCATGATTCGAATCCGTCCTTTCGCGGGGATTATACTTCAAAAAAGAAAACATGGCATTTTTCAGGTTGTCGAATTTTATCAAAAATTGTTGAAAATGCTTGGATGAGCCGTGTTATTTTAGCAAAACACATACAGGATGAATATTAAAAAACGGGATTTTTTATGCTAAATATCCCTGCAAAAAACAGGGATTTCCATTCGCGTCAAATAAATAACGTAAAACGTCGCGGATTAAAATATTCTGACGCATAAAATATTTAAAAGCTCTTGCGTTTTCCCTGCGAAAGAGTATATAGTATAGGGGAGAAGCAGCTTGACTGCTTGAACAAAAAGAGGAGGAAAAAACCTATGAAGAAGATTCTGACGGGCATTCTGTCCGCGGCAATGCTCTTCTCCATGCTGGCGGGTGCGTCGGCGGAGGAAGCGAAGAGCGCGGATATCATCATCGTCGGCGCGGGCGGCGGCGGACTGTCTGCTGCGATCGAGGCGGTCAACGACGGCGCACAGAGCGTCATCGTTATCGAAAAGACCGGCAAGACCGGCGGCTCGCTGAATTTCACGTCCGGCTCCATGTCCGGCGCGGAGACCGTCATTCAGCAGATCGACGGCATCGAGGACACCAAGGAGAGCTATGTTCAGGATATCCTGAACAACGGCGCGCATCTGGGCGACGAAACGCTCATCCGCACGTATGTGGATGAAGACGTGGACGCGATCCAGTGGCTGTGGGACAACGGTCTGTCCGAATACACGTTCTCTTCCATGCGCACCAGCGGCAAGCGCAGCGTGTTTGCTCCGGAGCATCAGCTGTATTCCGTGGCGCGCACCTATAAGCCGAGCGCCAACGACCCGACCAAGTACAAGTCCGCGGCGCATGAGATCATGGATACGGTTCTGGCGGGCGACGCTTACAAGGCTGTGACCATTGATTTCAACACGACGGCGACCGAGCTTGTTGCCAACGATCAGGGTCAGGTTCTGACGGTCATGGCGACGGACGAGAATGGTCAGACCGTGCGCTATGATGCGAAGAAGGCGGTCATCATGGCGACCGGCGGCTACTCCGGCAACTCCAAGCTGATGGCGGCTTTCGCCAAGAACGGCGCGAACTATCTGGTCGGCGGTTCTACCGCGGCGGACGGCTACGGCATCTACATGATGCAGCAGGTCGGCGCGTATATCGACCCGCAGGCGATGACCTATATCCCGACTTTCCCGATGGGTCATGAGACTGCGCCGGGCATCGGCGTCATCGCGTCCTCCTACATGTGGAAGGCGGGCGGCATCTCCGTCAATCAGGAAGGCTTCCGTTTCGCCAACGAGAACGACGCGGACGTCGTCGCTCGCGAGACCGCTCTGGAAGTGCAGACCAACGCCATCCAGTACGATATCTTCACCGATAAGATCATCGAGGATACCGAGGCTCTCAACGCTTCCGTGTTCTGGAATTTCTACTACGCGCCGGGCAAGCCGTATAACAGCTCTGTGGTGTGTGCGGATTCCCTCGCGGTGCTTGCTGAAAAGCTGGGCATTCCGGCGGCGAACCTTGAGGCGACTGTAAAGAGCTACAACGAGCATGTCGATGCGGGCGATACCGATGAGTTCGGCCGTGATTTCAGCGCGGACGCGACCACCAAGAATCCGTCTTACTGCGCGGCAATCAACAAGATCGAGGGCGAACACTACTACGCCATCCCGCTCAAGGCGCTGGTCGTCATGACGCTGGGCGGCGTGAAGGTCAACACCGAATGCCAGGTCCTCGATGTGGACGGCATGGCGATCCCGGGTCTGTACGCTGCCGGCGAGTGCGTGGGCGGCATCTGGGGCAAGTATGTTTCCGGCGGCACCGGCGTCATGGGACCGATCGTCTTTGGTCGTCTGGCGTCCCGCGCGGCGATGAGCAGCGAACCGGCGACCGGTTACACGCTCAAGACGCCCGGCACGGTCATCAGCGCCGAAGTCTTTGAGAAGGATACCGCCGCGGATGCGAGCCTGTTCGACATGAACACGGCGCTGAACGACGGCGAGTATGAGACGACGGTCGATGGTCAGGAAGGCCCGATGACCGTGAAGGTCACCGTTGCCGAGGGCAAGATCGCTTCTGTTGAAATCGTCGAGAACCACGAGACGCAGGCGGTTGCCGCAGGCGCGCTGGAGAAGGTTCCGCAGGCGATCGTCGAAGCCAACAGCCCGGACGTGGACGGCGTTTCCGGTGCGACCCTGACTTCCGGACGCATCAAGAATGCGGTTGCCGAGTGCCTGAAGCAGGCGGCAAAGTAAAAACGGCATAAGAAAGAGCAGGCTGGGGAAAATCCCGGCCTGCTCTTTTTGCGTTGTATACTGTATATTGAGTTAAAAATGAATTTGCACGAAAGGCTACGTTGGGCTGCCGACCCGGGAAACTCGCATAGAAACGCAAGCGTTTCTTGCGATTTCCGATTTTCGTCACACTGAATCCCGCACAGCGGGCGTGTGACTTCAATCCCAAACCTGCCTGAGGGATTTCAGTCCGGGAAACTCGTATAGAAACGCAAGGCGTTTCTTACGATTTCCGATTTCCATCACGCTGAATCCCGCACTGCGGGCGCGTGATTCCAATCCCCTCAGACTCCCTCCTTCGCTTCGCGGCGGTTCTAATTGTTTTTACTGGACGACGCGCATGCGCGTCGTATGTTTAAGAGGATTAAAACCGGCGCGAAGCGAGGAAAGGGTGCAGGGAACAAGGTTCCCTGCCGGGGTTTGGGGCAGAGCCCCAATCGTTTTCCTTTACTCGATACCCAGATTCTTCCGGAGGAAAGCGGCGACCTTCGGATAGCAGTCCAGCTTGTTCTTGAGCTTGATGATGCCGTGTCCTTCGTCGTCATACGGCAGGAACTCGACCTTGACACCTTTCTGACGCAGATGCTCGACGACCTGCTCCGTCTCCGAGAACGGAACGCGCGGGTCGTTGCGCCCGTGGATGACCATCAGCGGCGCGGTCAGGTCGTCAATGCGGCTGATCGGAGAAACGCGGTAGAGCGTTTCGCGGTCGTGCGCCAGCGTGCCATATTCGCTCTCGCGATGGCTGCGGCGGTAAGGCGCGGTATTTTCCAAAAAGCTGACCAGATTGTACATGCCGACAGTGTCCACCGCGCATGCCCAGCGGTGCGGATAGCGCGCGGCGCAGGACAGCGTCATGAATCCGCCGTAGCTCATGCCCATGACGGCGATCGCTTTTTCGTCCGCGACGCCGGTGTCGATAAGGTGCTGAACCAGCGCGTCGATGTCGTGAACGCTGTCAAGGCGTTTCTCCACGTCGTCAAGGCTCTGATAGGTCTTGCCGTAGCCTGTGCTGCCGCGGACGTTCGGCGCGACGACGGCGATGCCCTGAAGCAGCCAATACTGGATGACCGCATCGAAAGCGGGCTTTTCCTGTCCTTCCGGCCCGCCGTGGATCTCGATGACCAGCGGGATGTGTTCGGCTTTCTTTCCGGCGGGGACATACAGCCAGTAGGGGACGGACAGCCCGTCGAACGACTGGAAGCGGCAGAGCCGCGGCTCGACCAGCTCGTCCGGATCAACGCCTTCCATCCGGCTGTCGGTGACGCGGCGCAGACTGTCCGCGTCCAAATCGAGCATCCAGATATCCTTCGGGCGTTTGCCGCTGCTCAGGCTGAAGAGCAGCTTATGCCCATCGCGGGAGAAATCGAGCGTCTCATAATAACTGATGACGCCTTTGGGCGGCTCGGGGATGTTCAGCAGCGCGCCTGTCTTTGTATCCAGAATGCGCAGGGCGGAATAGCCGTCCGCGTTGACGATCATCGCCAGATAGCGGTCGTCCGCCGACAAGGCGAGGTTCTCAACGTCCCAATCCGTGCGGTAAACCTCCGTCAGCGCGGCGGTCTTGACGTCGTAATAGGCGACGAAGGCAAATTCGCTGTTCCGGTCGGTCAGCACATAGAAGCCCTGGCTGTCCGAGCGCCAGGCAGGAGAATCATAGGCGGCGACCACATCGTCGGCGGGGATCTTGACTGTTGCGCCCGTCGTCAGATCCGCCATCCACATGGCGCTGTTGGAAGCGCCCAGCAGCTTGTTATACAGCACATAGCGTCCGTCGGGGGAGAGACCGCCGTCGGCGGGCGTATTATAATGGTCGGAATTCTGCACGACCAACCGCTTTTCACCGGTCTGAATATCCATTGTCCAGATATCGAAGGTCTCCGGCGTGCGCGCGTTGCTGGAATAGACGACCGTTTTGCCGTCGCAGGAAAGCCCAGCCAGATAATGGCGGGAAGCGGGATCCTGACTCAGGTTGACGGGCGCGTCCGCATCCGGAGCGAGCATGAAGATCTGCTCGTTTTCGTTGCCGCCGACGTCCATGCAGAACAGGATGCTGCCAGTCTGCGGATGAGCGCTGATGCGCCAGATGCGCTCGTTGCCGAAGCTGCGCTGCCGCCAGCTTCCCTGAGAGATCGTTCTCTGCCAGATCTGCGGCGCACCCGCGCGCGTGGAAATGCAGGCAAATGTATCGCCTTTGTCCGTGAAAACGGCGTTTCCGGCGGATTCTACCTTTAAATACGCTTCAAGACGTTCCTTCATGGCCGTTGCTCCTCCTGATATTGGAATTCATAAAATGAGATATATGGGGTTTGCTTGAATATATTTTAGCACTTTATGTTCAAACATGCAATCATTTCACGCGTATTTTGAATTTTTTTGAACTTGATGTTGCATTTCTTGTCGAACCGTGATATCATATCCATATTCGTACTGCAGAGCGCATACGCGTTCCACCCCAATGATGGAGGAAAGGAAACAGGCTATGAAAAAATACGTCATCCGCCGCATTCTGAGCGGCATCCTGACCATTTTCATCGTCTTCACGCTGACATTCATCTTGATCAAGTCAGCGCCGGGCGACCCCATCCGGACGCTTCTGGGACAGGACAACGATGATCCTGCCCTTCAGGCTGCGCTGGAAGAAAAATGGGGGCTGAACAAGAGCCTTCCGGAGCAATACCTTGCGTACCTGTCCAACGCGGTTCAGGGCGATTTGGGTACGTCCATCATTTACGAGCGATCGGTCAACGACATGATCGGCGAGAAGGTCGGCGCGACCGTCCTGCTGGGGCTGACCTCCGCCATTCTGGCACTGGTCATCGGCACGGCGATGGGCATCGTCGCCGCGCGGCATGAAGGCTCGGCGTATGATGTGGTCAGCTCGGGCGTGACCTATACGATGAACTCAGTTCCGTCCTTCTGGCTGGGCTTGATGCTCATCATCCTCTTTTCCACGAAGCTGGGCTGGCTGCCTTCCTACGGCATGACCACCGCGCGCAAGAACTTTGAAGGATGGGCTTACGTCGTGGACGTGATGCGCCATATGGCGCTGCCGATCCTGACGCTGACGCTGGTCACCGTTCCAAAATATTTCCGCACGGCAAAGTCCTCCGTCCTTCAGGTCATGAATGAGGATTTCATCACGACCCTGCGCGCGACGGGCATGGATGAAAAGAAGATCTTCTACAAATACGTTTTCCGCAATGCGATTTTGCCGACCATCACCATCTTCGGCATCACGATGGCGTACCTGATCACGGGCGTTTCGCTCATCGAGGTCGTGTTCTCCTGGCCCGGCATGGGGCGTCTGGTGCTGACCGCCATCAATCAGCGCGATTATCCGACGCTTCAGGGTATTTATCTGGTCATGTCCGTATCTATCGCTGTGGTCATGATCCTGGTGGATATCGTCTACGCACTCTTTGACCCGCGCATCCGTTACGACTAAGGAGAATCACGCATGACAAAGATTAAAAAGGCGCTTCGCGCTATTACCAGCGACAAGCAGCTCCTCTTCGGATGTATCGGTCTGGCGATCCTGCTGCTGGTCATCCTCTTTCAGGGCGTGCTGGAGACGCACGACCCATATGAATACGGCACGGATTCCCTGGCTGGATTGGGCGTAAACGGTCATATCCTCGGCACGAACAAGCTCGGTCAGGACATTTACAGCATGCTGATCGCGGGCGTAAGTACGTCGCTCAAGGTCGCGCTGATCTCCTCCATGATCTCTGCCATCATCGGCATTCTGATCGGCGGCGCGGCGGGCTTCCTCGGCGGCAGAGTGGATATGGTTCTCTCGGAGCTGATTAACGTATTCATGATGATCCCGACCTTCTTTCTTGAACTGATGATTATTGCGCTGTTCGGCAACAGCATTGTCAACGTCATGATCGTCATCGGTCTGACCTCGTGGGCGTCCAACGCGAAGCTGATGCGTGCGCAGGCGCTTTCCCTCAGAGAGCGCACGTTCGTCAAGAGCGCGATCGTCATGGGCGAGAGCCAGCCGCAGATTTTGTTCAACTACATCATCCCCAACGGCATCTTCCCGGTCGTCGCTAACACGACGATGGGCATGTCCGGCGCGATCCTGACGGAGGCGAGCTTGTCCTTCCTGGGTCTGGGCGATGTCAACGTCATCTCCTGGGGACAGATGATCTATGACGGCAAGAGCTACATCACCTCCGCGTGGTGGATCGCGACGTTCGCCGGTCTTGCCATCATCTTCACCGTTATCGTCTTCTACATGATGGGCGACGGCTTAAACCATGTACTCAATCCCAAGCACGTTTCGGGAGGGAAAAAGTGATGGAACATCTGCTTGACGTCCGTGATTTAAACATCACCTATCTCAATAAATCCCGCAATGTGCAGGCTGTGCGCCATGCGAATTTTACCATCGACAAGGGCGATTCGCTCGGTCTGGTCGGCGAGTCCGGATCGGGCAAATCGACGATGGCGATGGGCATGCTGCGCATCCTGCCGCAGGATTCCATTCAAATGACCGGCTCCGCCTTGTTCATGGGCAAAGACCTCGTGACCATTTCCGACGAGGAGATGAATAAGCTCCGCTGGAAGGAGATCGCCGTCGTCTTTCAGAAGGCGATGAACTCCCTTTCTCCGGTGCATCGCATCGGCATGCAGATCGAGGACATCTATCACGTCCACGAGCCGAAGGCAACCAAAAAAGAGATTCACGACAGGACGATGGAGCTGCTCAAGCTGGTCAACATGCCGGAACGCGTATACAAGCTCTATCCGCATGAGATGTCCGGCGGCATGCTCCAGCGCGTTGCCATCGTTATCAGCCTGCTTCACAGCCCGAAGCTGCTTGTCTTTGATGAGGCGACGACCGCGCTGGACGTCGTTACGCAGGGGCAGATCCTCGAAGAGGTCGTTCAGATGGAAAAGACCATCGAGATGACCCGAATCATGATTACGCACGACATGTCCGTCGTCGCTTCTTCCTGCAAGAAGGTCGCGGTCATGTACGCCGGCGAGCTGGTGGAGATTGGTCTGGTGCGCGATGTACTGAAAAACCCGCTGCATCCCTACACGCAGGGCTTGATGAGTTCGTTCCCGTCGCTGACGGGCGAGAAGAAGCAGCTGCGCGCCATTCCGGGCTTCCTTCCGGATCTCTCCGATCCGCCGAGGGGATGCGCATTCGCTTCCCGCTGCCCGCACTGCACAGGTCAGTGCATGGCGCAGAAGCCCACTCTGCGGGATATGCCCGACGGACGCAGGGTCGCCTGTCATCTGGTGGGAGGGAATGAAGCATGAGCAACACGCCGTTTTTGACCATTGACCATATCACCAAGTGGTACCCGCATAACGACGGCAGGATTCATCTTTTCCAGAGCAAGGAGAAGCGCAGCTGGGTCAAGGCTGTGGACGACGTTTCCCTGACGATGAACCGCGGCGAAGTGCTGGGCATCATCGGCGAATCGGGCTGCGGCAAGAGTACGCTGGGGCGTATGCTCGTCCGGCTGGAAAACCCGACCTCCGGCGACGTGCTGCTGGATGGTAAATCGACCGCGCAGATGCTCAAGGAGAGCAACAAGGCTTTCCGCAAGCGCGTGCAGATCGTCTTTCAGAATCCGTTCGATACGTTCACCCCGCGGGACACGATCGAAAAGATCCTGATGCGCCCGCTGAAAAACTACAACATCGGCGCAAGCGACGAAGAGCGCCTGAAGATGTGCCGCGACGCGCTGGAATCCGGCGGTCTGCATCCGGCAGAGGAGATCCTCAAGCGCTATCCGCATGAGCTTTCCGGCGGACAGCTTCAGCGAATCTCCATCATCCGGAGCATGTTCTTCAAGCCCGACCTCATCATCGCTGACGAGCCGGTCTCCATGCTGGATGTTTCCGTCCGCGCGGATATCATCAACATGCTGCTCGATCTGGCGAAGAAGAACAACACCGCCGTCATCTTTATCAGCCACGATATCGCGCTGACCCGCTATATCTCCGACCATATCGCCGTCATGTATCTGGGGCGCGTGGTGGAATACGGCGAGACGGACGACGTTATCGCGCATCCGCGCCATCCATACACCCGCGTGCTGATCTCCCATTGCGCGGACGTCGATCCGGATCAGGTTCGGGACAGCCTGCCGATTACCGGCGAGCCGCCCACGCCGATCAACCCCGGACCGGGCTGCTACTTTGAGCCGCGCTGCTTTAAAGCCTGCCCCGGCTGCAAAAACGCCTACCCCGGACGCGTGGAGCTGGGAAACGGGCATTACGCTTACTGTTCCTGCACGCAGGAGGATTAAAACGGTATCGACAGGCAAATGCCTGTTGAGGATACAACCATTTTTTAAGGAGGATAACCGCCATGAAAAAGGTCATTTCCTTTGTTCTGTGCCTGGCTGTGATGCTGGCAGCCATGCTGCTCCCTGCTGTTGCCGAGGAAGCGCGCAGCGGCGGAACGCTGGTCGTCGCGATCTCCGGCGATCCGCTGTCGTTCAACCCGTCCATCTCTTCGGACGACAACCTCTACAAGCCTGCCCAGAACTTTTACAACCGTCTGGTCAAGCTGGATGCGTCCAAGCAGGTCATTCCGGATGCCGCTGAGTCTTGGGAGGTCAGCGACGACGGCATGGACATCACCTTCCATCTGCGTCAGAACATGTACTGGACGGACGGCGAAGCGCTGGACGCCGAGGACGTGGCGTACACCTTCAATTACATCAAGGAACACAGCACCTGCTACTTCTCTTCCAAGATGGCGAATGTTGCCTCCGTTGAAGCGGTCGATCCGTACACGGCGGTTTTCCACATGAACAAGCCGGACGTGTCCATCATCGCCCGCCTCGGCTGGTACGGCACGTTCATCCTGCCGGAGCATGTGTTCAACAACGGTCAGGAGTGGGCGGATAACCCCGCTTCCACGACGCCGACCGTGACCTCCGGCCCGTTCACCTTCGTTGAGTACAAGCAGGGCGAATCCATCACTCTGGCGGCGAACCCGAATTACTTCGGCGGCTGCCCGCAGGTGGATCAGGTCGTATTCTCCATCATTGCCGATTCCGAGACCGCCGTTCAGGCGCTGCTCAATGGCGAGATCGACGAGCTGACCAGCATCCCGACCTCTTATGTGGATCAGCTGCTGGCTGACGACAGCATCGTCATGAACAAGAACGAATATCCGTCCCCGATCCGCATCATCTTCAACTGCGCGGACGAGACCATGAGCAGCCAGGCGCTGCGCACCGCGATTTCCATGTGCATCGACCGTGAGGACATCTCTGTGAAGGCGAGCGGCGGCATCATGGCGCCGGAATACGCGATGTATCCGTCCCTGATCGCCTGGGCTTCCAACACCGAGGATACCGCTCCGGCGTTCAGCATCGAGAACGCGCAGAAGGTTCTTGAGGACGCGGGCTACACCAAGGACGCCGACGGCTACTATGTCCGCGGTCTGACCATTGATGCGTTCAGCAGCTCTGCGGTTTATACGGACGCGGCGAAGCTCGTCGCGGCGAACTGCCAGAAGGCTGGCATCGAAGTGACCGTTAACGTCATGGAGTACAACTCTTGGGCGCAGAAGGTTGGCACCGAGCGCAACTTCCAGATCGAGATCCAGGGCGGCTTCATGGGCCCGGATCCGTCCGCGCTGACGGACCGCATCGGTTCCGGTCAGGGCAGCAACTACAGTGCTTACAGCAACGCGGAAGTGGACGAGCTGCTCCAGAAGGCTGTTGAGACCGGCGACACCGAGAAGCGCGCCGAGTACTACAAGGAAGCGCAGAAGATCCTCGCCGAGGAGCTGCCGTATGTCAACATCCTGGCTTACACCAGCTACGACGCACACGGCTCCAACGTGGAGAACCTGCCGATCGACGGCACTGGCAAGTGGGGCTGGAACGAGTACACCTACACCCGCTTCGTCAACTGATCTTCTCCATCGCAACAAACAAGGGAGCGGTTTTAGACCTCTCCCTTGTCTTTTATTCGGTGATTTAGAGCAGAGGTTACGTTGGGCTGCCGCCCAAACCTGCTTGGGGATTTCATCCCCAAACCCCATCTTCGCTTCGCGGCGGTTTGAATAAACTTATCATCCATTTATCGCAAAGCGATAAATGCAAGAAAGGGTGCAGGGAACAAGGTTCCCTGCCGGGGATTAGGGCAGAGCCCCAAGCGTTTCCTTTTGCGCAGAATTTCGGATTTGTTGATTTTTAGAAAGGAAGATAGGCATGAAAGCGATCTATGAGGAACTGCTGAGCAAGATTCCCGATTACAAGGAATTCCTGACGGCGCAGGAGCTGGACGAAAGCTCGTTTGCGCTGGCGAAGGAATATCCGGACGTCGTGTCCGTATTCCCCTTTGGAGAGACCAAGGAGGGACGCACCCTTCAGTGCATGAAGATTTCCGGCGGCAAGCATATTGCGCTGATGTTCGGCTGCCCGCATCCCAACGAGCCGATCGGCACGATGATGCTGGAATACTTCACCCGCGCGCTGGCGGAGAATAAAGCCCTGCGTGACGAGCTGGATTATACCTGGTATATCGTCAAGGCATGGGACTATGACGGACTGATGCTCAACGAAAAATGGCTCAAGGGTCCGTATACGCTCTACAACTATTCGCGCAACTTCTTCCGCCCCGCCGGCTTCAAGCAGGTGGATTGGACATTCCCAATTGACTATAAGGAACTGCATTTCCACGAGCCTATCCCCGAAACGCAGGCGATGATGAAGCTCATCGACGAGATTCATCCGGAGTTTATTTATTCGCTGCATAATGCGGGCTTTGGCGGCGTCTACTGGTACGAGACTGACGCGACGCCGGAGATCTACGACGACCTGCACGCCGCGCCGCTCTCGCAGGATGTGCCGATGAACCTCGGCGAACCGGAAGCGCCGTACTGCAAGCTGCTTGCTCCGGCAATCTACAAAGAGCTGAGCATCACGGACGAATACGATTATCTTGAAAAATACGGGGCGAAGAACATCGGCGAGCTGATTAAGGTCGGTTCCTGCTCGGCGGACTACGCTAACAAGCGCTGGGGTTCCTTCACGATGCTGACTGAGGAACCGTACTTCTTTGACAGACGCATCAACGACCTTTCCGACGCGGACGTTACGCGCGCGGAAGCGGCGCTGGAAGGGCTGGACTGGGTCGCGAAAGCGAACGAATTCCTCTGCGGCGAGCTGAACAAGACGATCCAGTATATGAACAAGGAGAACCCGTTCAAGCTGGCGCTGGAAGCGTTTACGGAGAACCGCTCTGCCGAAGCGACCCGCAACATGATCAAGAGCAATCCGGATTTTGCCAAGACGGCGACGGTCGCGGAGAAATTCGACAACCTGCTCATCAAGAAGTTCTACAAGCTGCTGCAATACGGCATGCTCATCCGCGCCAACGAGCTGGAGCTGGATCGCATGAAGGCAAGCGGCGAGGTGAACCCGGAGAAGGAAGCCGCGCTGACCGCTGCCGCTGCGGCTGCGGAAGTCGAACACAAGAAGCTCTCGGACTATCTGGAAAAGGAGATCGACTACGAAGTCGTGCCGATCCGCAAGCTGGTCTACATTCAGCTCTGCTGCGGTTTACACATGGCGGAGTATCTGAAAGCGCATCCGGAGAAGCTGAAGAGCTGCTAAGGGAAAGCCGCTGTCCTCTCTGTCTCTTACGGGAAACCTCTCCCAGAGGGAGAGCAGCCGAGCGAAGCAGGGCTGAGAGGGCGTTAAGCTGCATCTTGAGTTTAAAGAGCTGCCAAGCTGAAAAGCTTGGCAGCTCTTTTTGCTTTGCATAAATTTCACCTATCCCCTGGAATGAACGAAATCATAAGAATCTTCTTATCGAAAGCCATATAATTACAGAATTTGCGACGCGGAGTTTTTTCAAGCGCTGCTTGAGTTAAAAACGGCTGTCTGACGGCTTATGACGGCGTATATCCTGTTGGAAACGTATCCTTCGGCATGGATTTTTTAAAATAATGCCTTCATCCTGAGCGAAACGCATGGCAGAGGACAGAAGGCGATAGATGCTGCGAATCGTACCGGAAGCCAGTCCGGAATCTTTGAGGGTTTCCAGCCATTCATGCACAATCAACGGTGTGATTTCAGAGAGGCGGTAATGTCCCAGAGAAGGGAGGATATGATGATTCGGCATATTTCGGTAATACGCTATGAAACAGTCCTTTGAAAGTCCTTTTGGCGTTATAGGGAAGCATTTTACAGCGAATGTGTAATCATTGACATTCTTTTCGAGAACTTGTATAATAAAAAGAAAAGATATCACATCGTTTTTAATGGTAATATTTGGAAAGTCGCAAATTCTGTAATTCTGCGACGCAGGAGGTGGGAAGGATGCCCGTTCAGCTCTTTTCGCATAACTGCCAGGCTTACCAAGCGGTCTGCACGATGCTGGAAAAGAATGGGAAAGCTGCTGTCATTCATCCGACCGGAACAGGCAAGAGCTTCATTGCGATGAAGTGGATCGAAGAGCATGCACAGCGCTTTGTATGGCTCTCTCCGAGCGAATATATCTACCAAACTCAGATTGAAAACGTATTGCGTACCGCGCCGGATTTTCCAACGGAACGCATTACGTTTATGACGTATACCCGTTTGATGATGATGACGGACGCGGAGATTGTGGCATTGGCGCCATTCGGCATCGTATTGGATGAATTCCACCGCTGCGGCGCGAAGTGCTGGGGCGAAGGCGTGGTCAGGCTGTTGACGGCCTATCCGGAAGCTCAGCTGCTGGGACTTTCCGCGACTAAGATCCGCTATCTGGATGGACAGCGGGATATGGCGGAAGAATTGCTTCAGGGATGCGTCGCCAGCGAGATGACGCTGGGCGAGGCGGTCGTGCGCGGGATACTGCCCGCGCCGATGTATGTTACGACCCTTTATCAAATTCAGCAGGAGCTTGACGACCTGCAAAAACGAATCAATACGGTCAGTCCGGAAACATTCAGGCGGGAAAGTCAGCACAGTATGGATGCGCTGCGCGAGACGATAGAGAACGCGGAAGGG